>CAMAWN010000091.1 GCA_945861865.1 Candidatus Kuenenia stuttgartensis
GAGCTTGGCCGCCGTTGTCTGGGAATTCGTTGAGTTCCTCGTCGAGCAATGGTTTGGAATCCGTACTCAGCCCGGCTTGGCCGACACGCTGTTGGATTTGTTGATGGGGTTGCTGGGAGGCGTCGTTTGGATCGCTTGGAATCGTCGCCACTGGTCATGACGATCGCCTCTTTCCAATCAGGCAAATTCTCGTTCGTGGTCATCGGCTGGATGGCGATCTTGCCGGGCTGTGAATACGCGCGTCGCGCACATACCAACTCAACAACGATTGGTGAGTGAAGTGTGTTATTGCCAAACAAAGCCGCGGGCCTCGTGGCTGAGCCGTTCGAGTCGAAACTCGAGGGTGAACGCCAGGAGACCCGCGGTTGGTTCGGCTCGCCGGTCCCTGCGGAGCGTCGAGCCGGATTGTTTGGTCGATTCGTAGCCGTCATCGCTTCGCGTGACGAGTCGAACGCTTCGCGGCGACCACCATTTGTAGTCGGGTGAATTATTCGGCTCATCACGCGGGAGCGTGATGGCTACGTAGCTTGATCAGGCAGGGCAATTTGTTCGGACAGATGCGCTTTGTAGTAGCGACTGCCACGCGTGTCATAGAAGTAAACGTCGTTGTGGTCGCTGGCCCAGACGGCTCCGAGTCGCACTTGCCGTGGCCCCTGTAACGAGAACTGATAGCCGCACAGCTTGCCTTGCTTGATCAGCGGAGCGTTTCGGACTTTCGTTTGCTCCAGAAGCAGATTCTCTTTATCGCAGAGCTTCGTGCGCACGAACGATTGCAGTTCGTCGAGCGTCCGAATTCCCAGCACGATGTCACTCATCACGTCCGTCTCCGAGTGTTGCCGAAGGGATATCGGCCGAGCCACCACGAAGCTGCGTTCCGTCGCTGGCTCGCCGAGCAACCGACATCGCTGGCTTGCCCCGCACGATGGGACTCGGCGGACGAACCGTTCCCGGCGGAACTTTTCGAGCCGGGATGAATCCGCATCGCGGACAAATTCGCTACCATGCCCTTTTCGCTCAGCGAACTGATTCGGACGCGGCAAGTCCCACTGAAGTCAAACGCTGAGCCTCACGGAAACTTTTCCGATTGTGCCTGCGACATCCACCTTCCTGATGAACCCCTGAAGGAGCCTTCCCGTGCCCGTCATCGCCCCAGCCTCACTGATCGAATTCGCCGTCCAACTCCTTTCCAAAGGGGGAGCCGACACCGAGGAATCCGGCATCGTCGCCGACAGCCTCGTGCAGGCGAACCTGCGTGGACATGACTCGCACGGAGTCATGCGAATTCCGTTCTACCTGCAAAACGTGAAGAGCGGCCGACTGCATGCCGGCTCGCGGCTGACAATCCTGCGCGAGACCCCCAGCGTGCTCGTGACCGACGGCGGCTGGGGCTTCGGCCAAGTCCTGGCTCGCGACCTGACGAACCGACTCATTGCAAAAGCGGCGGGCACCGGCATCGCGTGCGGATCGTTACGTCAGTCGGCGCACATCGGCCGATTGGGCGAATACGCCGAGATGGCCGCTGCAAAAGAAATGGCTTCGATCATCGTGGCCAACACGCATGGCGGTGCTCCGCGCGTGGCCCCGGTGGGAGGCAAACGTCCGCGGCTGGGAACGAATCCGCTGTGCATGGGCATGCCGCGAGCAAGCGGCGGCCCATTCGTACTCGACTTCGGCACGAGCGCGACGGCCGAGGGCAAAGTCCGCGTCAAACACATCGCGGGTCAGCCGATTCCTCTGGGTTGGGTTCTCGATCCCGACGGTAAGCCGACGACGAATCCCGCGATGTTGTACGGTGATCCGCCGGGCACGATCCTGCCGATGGGTGGCGATCAGGCTTACAAAGGCTTCGGTTTGTCGTTTTTGATCGAGATGTTTTGCGGCGGTCTGTCCGGAGGTCCGTGCGTTGGCCCGAATCCGCCGCCGCCGCTGGGCAACGAAGCCATCTTCATCGTGATCGATCCGAAACTGTTCTGCGGCGTCGAGCACTTGTTCCAGCAAGTCGCCGGCCTGGAAGAGTTCGTCCGCAGCGTGCCGCTGATCGACGGCGTCAAAGAGGTCACTCTACCCGGCGATCCCGAACAGCGTGTCCTCGCCGATCGAACTGCGAAGGGCGTTCCGCTGGACGATGGCAACTGGCAAGCGTTGCTGAAACTCGCTGGCGAACTGAACGTCGCGGTGCCGAGCGTGGCATAACGTCGCCCGGACGCCTACGTCCGGTCAGTTCGGACGTCGGCGTCCGAACTACGGAGGCTTTCCCGATGGCAGACGCCACCGATATCCAGAAGCAACGCGCGATCGAAGCAGCACAGGGCTACCTGATGCTTGACCTACCCGATGCGGCGTTGCGACGGCTTGAGCTGTTTCAAGATTCCGCAACGCCCGCTGAGGTCGAGCAACTGCGCGGCGAAGCCTTCCGTCTGAAAGAAGACTACGAGTGCGCGTTGCAGCACTTCGAGCGTGTTGCGGACGACTCGGAAAATAACCTCGATTTGCAGATGGGCAAAGCGTGGTGCTTCAAACGCATTGGCCGGCTCGACAAGGCGATCGAGTCGATGCGAGCGGCGTATCGAGGTTCGCCGAAGGTTGCGATCGTGCTCTACAACCTCGCCTGCTACTTCTCGCTGGCGGGTGAGAAAGAGGAGGCTCTCTCGTGGCTCGCGCGCGCGTTTCGCATGGACAATTCGCTGCGCAATCTCGTGCCGCGCGAGACCGACTTTGATCCGCTCCGCAATGACCAGGACTTCATCTACCTGATGCAACTCTCCGAGCCGAAGGAAAGTCGCAAGAAGTCATGAACGACATCGAGACCGAACGCCTGCGAAATCATCTGACGACGATCGTGCGTCCTCGGCCCAGCGGCAGCACGGAGTTGGAGTCGCTACGAGGGTACGTCAGTGAGCAACTCGCACAGTTCGGTTGGACGGTTCGCCGACACGAATTTGAAACCGTGTCCGAGATCGGCGATCGCCTGACCGGCATCCAGTTGATCGCGACTTTGCCGAGTCCGTCTCCGCCTGCCGATGCGTGGCTCTGCGTCGCAGCGCATCTCGATTCACGGCCGGAAACTCCTGGAGCCGACGACAACGCGACCGGCGTGGCCGCACTGCTGGAGATCGCTCGCTGCTGGCCCGACTGGCGGCCGGAGCGCGGCGCGGACGTCGAACTGGTCGTCACGGATCTCGAAGAGCACGGCATGCTTGGGGGTGCCGAGCATGCTCGATTGTGGCTCGCGCGGTCGGAACGACTGATCGGCATGGTCGCGCTGGAAATGATCGGCTACTGCGATCAACGGCCGAACACACAGGCGTTGCCAAAACAACTCGTCGGCAAGTATCCGACGACCGGCAACTTCATCGCCGTCATCGGCAATCAGAACTCGGCGTCGCTCATCGAGTCCTTCGGCAACGGCCTGAAGGAAATCCCGCGACTGCCGGTCGAGACGCTGCAAGTCCCGGAGAACGGCAACCTGCTGCAAGCCGTTCGGCTGAGCGATCACAGCCCGTTCTGGGACGCCGGATTCCCCGCCGTGATGATCACCGACACCAGCTTTCTGCGCAACCCGCACTACCATCGTGGCAGCGATGCGATCGAGACACTTGATCTGGAGTTCCTCCGCCAAGTCACCGCCGGTTGCCTGCGAGCGATGCGTCTCGTAGTTCGGATGCCTACGGAGACTTCGTCGACCGTGGCTGCGTGTTGACCAAAAATGCGCGGCGGCGTTCGTCGAGCTGCTCGACCGGCAGCCGCTCGATGTTGCCACCGGCACCGTGCGAGTGCTGCACGATCACCTCGACGAGATTCTCCTCGCCGCATCGTCGTCGCAACCAATCGACGACTCCGAACTGAAACCGCAACTGTGGAGAGATCGGCGCATCCAACGCGACCAGCGACCAGCGATCGAGTGGCAATTCACCATCCGTCACACATCGCCGAGCCGACTCCGGCAAACGTCGCAGCCCTGCGGCGGTGAGTGTCACGCTGACACGCTCGGAGTGTGCCGAATACACGCTCCAGGCCAGCCAACGATCGCACAGCCCCCAACGCTCGGTCACCGGCCAGACACAAACGAAGGTGACGACCGCAGTTCGTAGTCCCGCCTTCAGGCGGAACGCCTCGTGTTGCGATGAGCCGCCTGAAGGCGGGACTACGAACGATCTCGCTCCGAACAGCAGCCAGTCGTGACCGATAAACGCCACGTTCCACAACAACACGCCCGGACGATGTCCCAAGCCCAGCGGTCCCAGAGCGAGAATCAGTCCGACATGCAACGCGGTTGCGCCGAACAAGGCTACTCGTCGAGTGCGCGGCCAGCAGAATCCGGTGGCGACCAACAATTCGCCGATGGGCAGAAGAATCGCCAGCCACGATTTGCAATTCGTCGGCCAATTGACGGCGTTGATACCGACGGATCGAAACAATGCCTCGATCAGCGTCTGTCCGTGCGAGCAGACGAAATCGGCATCGAGCTTCGAGATCGCGGACCAGAAATAAATGCTGATGGTCAGCACAACGTGAGGCAGGTTTCCAACCTGCCCCACGCCAGCGGAACTCCACCAAATCGCCATCAACAGCAGTTGCCACGCCCACGGCTGAAGCCGGTGCTGATCGAGGACCATCGACACGCTGAGCGAAATTGCAATCGCGATCCAAATTCGCCGCGAGTCCGGCTTCCAAGCCGCCGCCGCGAGCGACCCCAGCAGAATTCCGAATGCCAGCCAATCAAAAAACAGCGGCAGCGATCCGGCCCAGCCGAACAGCGGCACTTGCGGGAACTCCATCTGCGGGGTCCACAGTTTCCACGTTGCGGCGAACAGCACGAGCCCCGCAACCGCCCACCAACGGCGAAGCGTCATCTCGCGTCTGACTTCGCCAGTGGCCGCAGCAGCGAGCATGTGACCTCGCCTTCAACGCTTTGCCAATTGGCTGACGGCGGCCACGATCGCCGCGATGCCAGCGACCAGCAACACGGTGAGGAAAATCTTCCAGAAGCTGTAAGGCCGCTCGCCCTGAACTTCGCCCGTCACGGCGTTGATGAAGATCTGATAGCTCTTGTCACGGTAGCGGTATGCCAGCAGCCATACCGGCAGCAGCAGATGTTTGAAGGTGATCGCATCGTAGCGAGATTTGATCTCGTGGACGCGCTGCTCGTCACCGCCGATCAGGCCGCGCACGTCGGCCGCGATGCTGTTGTCCATGATTTGCTTCGCCATCGGGAAACCCTCGTCGAGTTCCACCTCGTAGGTCCGAGCCAGGAACCCCGCCAGTAACTCTTGCGAGAATGGCCGAAGGTTTTCCAGCGGCCACGGTTCGAGCGCTTCCAACATGTCGCGGCGCATCCCCTTCGCTCCGAGGATCAGCACGTCGTCGAAGAATCGCTGATGACTGCCGCTGACTGACGACCAGCGCGTGCGGCGCTCTTGTTTTGTCTGATTATTCTCCGTGACCGTGACGTAGTAGTGGTCGCCACGTTCGCCCGAATAGCGGCTGAAGGTCAGCGAGTCGTACGTCCAGAACGGCAAATAGACGCCGTTAAAACGTCCCTCGACGCCGCGCAGCGCGAACTCGCTGGGAGCGAACCAGCGCGACTTCACCCAGGTGATCAGATTCTGCCGAGCCTTATCCTTCTCGATGAAAAATGACATCACGCCATGCACCGGAATCCGTTTCGGCGAGTCATGAATTTTGTCACGCTGAATCGGCAAACCACAGTACGGGCACTCGCTGCTGGTCAGCGATCCGACAAAGACGACGTTGCCTCCGCACCCAGAGCAGCGCACCTCGCTCTGTCCGTCCGTCGTGAGGTCAGCGGATTTGGCTCGCCACTCGCGGACTTTTTCGAGGATCGCGTGAAAGTCTTGTTCAGCGATGTCCGTGTCGGAAGTCAGTTCAATCAGCTTCTCGTGTCCGCAGAACGGACATTTGAGCTGCTGCTGGCCGATGTGAAATTCGAGGTCCGCTCCGCATTGCTCACAAGGAAAGACACGTCCCTTGCCGTCATCGACGGACTGGCCGGGCATGTTCAGGTTGGGTGAACCGGAGGAATCCGCCATCGACGAACACGACTTGAATTTGGTTGAAGTCTTCTCGTTGAATTTCCACGACTTTGATTTTCCGCCCGTTGGCTGTGGAACGTCCACACAGAAGCTGGCGAAAAAACGACACCCTCCCGCGCATCACCACAACTTGAATGTGTTCACGGCAACGGCGGCGGTGCGCCTCCGAAGAGGCCAGCCGTTTGAGCCACTTCGCCGGCGGGCAGCCAGTTGCTCATGCCCGCGCACCAGACCAGTGTCGCACGATCAAGCTGTCCGGCTTGAATCGCCGTCTGAATCTGAGCCAACGAGTACGGCCCCGACGACAGTCCGACGATCGCCGCGTGCCACATCGCACCGCTCGGCAATGGCGGTGGTGCTCCGACCGATTGCGCGACGGGAGCGGCACCCATCTGAGCCATCCGATTCGCCATTGCGAAGCCCATGCCGAGGCCCATCCCTTCGGCTCCGCCACCGCCGGGGTTCTCGGCGGAAGCCATCATCGCGTTGCCCATTTGGTATTGCTGGTACTTGTTCATGTCGCCGACGACACCCATGCTGGTTCGCGTGTCGAGAGCCTTCTCGACCGCTTCCGGCAATGACACGTTGACGATGAAGAGCTGCGGAATCTCTAGCCCGTATTCGTCATCGATCCGTTCGGCGACGAGCTTGCGAAGTTCGGCGGCCATCTCTTGATAGTGCGACGCCAAGTCCAAGGCGGCGATCTTGGCCGTCCCCAACATGTCGGTGAACGCCTGCGTGACGATCGACCGTATCAACTCCGACAGTTCATCGGCGTTGAACTCGGCGTTCGTGCCGACCAATTCTTTGAGCAGAACCTTCGGATCGACGGCCTTGAGCGTGTAGGTGCCAAAGGCTCGCAGTCGGATTGGTCCAAATTCCGGATCGCGGAGCATCACGGGGTTCGGCGTACCCCACTTCAGATCGGTGATCTGCCGCGTGCTGACGAAGTACACCTCCGAGCGGAACGGGCTGTTGAAGCCGTGCTTCCAGCCCATGATCGTGCTGAGGATCGGCAGATTGTCGGCCTTGAGTTCGTAGTGGCCTTCGTCGAAGACATCCGCGATCTCGCCGCGATGCACGAAGACCGCCTTCTGTCCCGGACGCACGATGAGCTGTGCCCCGTTTTTGATCTCGTTCTGATACCGCGGAAACCGCCAGACGAGTGTGTGTTTGGAATCATCGATCCACTCGATGATGTCAACCAGTTCGCCGCGTAGCTTGTCGAACAACCCCATGATGTGATCTCCCAGAGAAGTGAAACGGCCGACCAGCCAGTCGCGGCGAATTCTACGAACGCCCCCGCCGCGACGGTAGCGGACGGGGATTCGTCGCGAAGTCAGAAATCTTGGCGGCGGTGTCCGGCCCCACGACCCGACTCACAAATTCCACCACTCGATGTAGGCCGTAACGAGCGAATCAATCCATTCGATCCGACACGCCAGCCGCAGCGGTTCGTAGAAAGCGATCACCCAGTAGTCCGCCGATGTCGAGACGTACATGCCGCTGTACCAGACCCACCACATCGGCCCGATCGAGAGCACGTACAGCGTCAGCAACACCGTCAGTGCGAGGCCTCGTCGCACTGCCCATCGGCGGAACTTCAACCAGGTCAATCCGGTGGGCGGACTGACTGCGATCGTCGTTTCGGACATGGGTGGTGCGATGGACATGCCGCCAAGCTACCGCGTGAACTGCGCGGCGGCGAGCGTGCAAATGACTTCGCCGCGAGATTGTTCCACACCCGCGAACTTTCCGCCGGTGTGCAACGATGGCCGTCCGCCGTGAGGCCGATATACTCCGCCGCCTCTTTTCTGGAAACGAATGGGACGACAAGCCGTGCGGACGTGTCGCTTGGTGACGCTGGGTTGCAAGGTCAACCAGTACGAAACGCAATTGGTCAAAGAGGCATTGCTGCGCGCCGGCTTTCGCGAGGCGTCCGAAGCGGAGCCGGCCGATTTGTGCGTCGTCAACACCTGCACCGTGACCGAAAACGCCGATTCGCGCGGACGGCAAGTTGTCCGAAAATTGGCTCGCGAGAATCCCAACTGCCAAACGATCGTTACCGGCTGCTACGCGACTCACGATCCGGATTCGGTGGCTCGACTGCCGAATGTGATTGAAGTTGTCCCCGACAAACGGGAACTGCCCGATGTGCTGCTGCGACTGGGTGTCGCCGAGTTTCCCACCGGGATCAGCCGCTTTGACGGACACAAGCGAGCGTTCGTGAAAGTGCAGGACGGCTGCCTCTTGCGTTGCTCCTACTGCATCATCCCGCAGGTGCGGCCGAGACTCGAAAGCCGCTCGCCCGATGACATCGAAGCGGAGGTTCGCCGGCTGATCGAGTTCGGCTACGAAGAGATCGTGCTGACCGGAATTCACGTCGGCCATTACGGCGTCGATACGACTCGCGGACGATCGGGACGACCACCGTTTCGGTTGTGGCATCTGCTGCAACGGCTCGATCAGATTCCCGGCCGCTGGCGGCTGCGTTTGTCGAGCATCGAGGCGGCCGAGTTCAGTGACGACTTCATTTCCGCCGCCGCCGACTGCGAGCATCTCTGCCCGCACTTTCATCCGGCATTGCAGAGCGGGTCAGACACGGTGCTCGCGCGAATGCGGCGGAGGTATCGGATCGCTCAGTTCTTGGAGACCGTCTCGAAGCTGCAGGAGCGATTGCCGAACCCGGCCCTCTCGACCGATGTGATCGTCGGTTTCCCCGGCGAGACCGACGAAGAATTCGAGCAGACACTCGACACCTGCCGGCAAGCTCAGTTCATGAAAATCCACATTTTTCCGTTCAGCCGCCGCCGTGGAACTCCCGCGGCCACGATGCCGAATCAAGTTTCTGCACCGATCAAGAAACAACGTTGCCAGGAACTCGCGCAGTTGGAATCGGAGCTGACTCGACAGTACGCGTCCACTTTGGTCGGCCTCCCGGTCGAAGTTCTCGTCGAAGGCGTATCGGCCACTCGGACGGGATTCGTGCATGGGACAGATCGCCGGTACACGACGGTCGAGTTGCCCGGAAACTCGCGGGATTTTGGACACTTGGTCACGGGAATGGCTCAACGAATTGAGGCCGACGAATTGGTCGCGATCCGATGTTCCACCCCAAATCTGGCGAGCGTCTTTGACACGAATTGCTTAGAATCTCCGCTCACTCATCGAGCAACAACGGACTGTGCGATCCTGGAATCCCCGGCCTGAAAACGACAAGTGTCGGCCGGTTCGCGACGAACTCGAAATCTCGAAGGTGCGATTCATGCCTCTGCCCGGTCAGCCGAACAGCTTCATCACTCTCGAAGAACACGGAGACGTGTTGGTCGTCCGGTTCAAGATGCGACTGCTCAACGATGAAGAGAACATCGAGCAGTTGGGCCAAGAACTGTTCTCGCTCGTCGAGCAGGACAACTGGCTGAAGTTGGTGCTCGACCTGACCAATGTCGAGTACCTGGCCAGTTCGGTGCTGGGCAAGTTCATCACGCTGCACCGCAAGCTGCACCGCAGTCAGGGCAAGATGGTTCTGTTCGGTTTGTCCGAAGGCGTGGATGCGATCCTGCGGACCAGCAAACTGCTGACGTACTTCGCCATCGCCGCGAACCGCGATGAAGCGATCGCTCAGTTGGCCTCCTGACAGTATCAAGACGAGGCAACTGTGGCTCCCCTGATTGTGATCGAAGGCATCGACGGCTCTGGCAAAGGGACGCAAGCCCAACAACTGACCGAGCGGCTGACGACCACCGGTCGCCGAGTGCGACTGCTCAGCTTTCCTCGCTATCGCGAGACTCTGTTCGGGCACGCGATCGGTGACTTTCTGAACGGCCGCTTTGGACAATTGAACGAGGTCCATCCATTTCTGGCGTCGGTGCTGTACGCCGCCGATCGCTTTGAATCGAAGAGCGTGCTCACCGCCGCTCTGCAATCGTCCGATGTCGTCGTCTGTGACCGCTACGTCCCGTCCAATCTCGCGCATCAAGGAGCCAAGCTCGACGGTGCCGAACGCGACGAACTGCTGCAGACGATTGATCGCATCGAGTTTGACGTCTTTACTCTGCCGCGACCGTCGCTGGTCGTGCTGTTGGATGTGCCCGTCGAGATCGCTCAACGCAACATTGCCGCGAAGAAGCCGCGCAGTTACACGGACAAAGCTGCCGACTTGCAAGAGGCCGATGCCGAGTATCTGCAACGAGTGCGTGACGTTTATCTGCAACTCGCGGAGGCCAATCCCAACTGGCAGCGTGTGGATTCAGTCCGTTCCAGCGAGCAACGCCCCATTGCCGACATCTCAGACGAGATCTTCCGCCGAGTGACCGCTGCCATCGCACCGTAGTTCGGACGCCGCCGTCCAAGCAAAAGGCCAACCGGACATGCACGTCCGGTCTGCGAAGACGACAAGCAACTCTCAGACGGTCGGTGGCAAATCCATCGCCGGGTTCTGGTCGAAAAAGCCGTCCGGTTTGAGCCAAAATCCAATCGAGGAAACTGGCATCACCGGCCAGTCTTCCGGACGCGGGACGTGGTTGTGCGAGAAGACGTACCAGACGACGAGCGGCGTGTCGGCAACATTGCGATTGGCGGCAGTCCAGCGCGGCAAACCGTCGCCCGTCGGATGTTGGTTCGGATACTCGCCCGCCGGATAGCGCTCGGTTGGCTCATAGGGCGTGACCCACAGGTGATGAGCCGTGAAGCCGGAGCGTTTCATCACGGCGGCATCCGGCTGCACGAACGGCGGGCAATTCTCGCCAGGGATCAGTCGATAGCTGACGGGCCGGCCAAGGCGATTGCGCTGCTGCGTGTTCGTGATCCGCCAGAACCGCGCCGAACCGCTGTTGACCGAACGCTGAGCCGACTGCTCGTTCGCCAGCAGCGTCTCCTCCGCGCGGAAGGCGTTGCCGTGTGGATTCTCAGGACCGCGCGGAACCGAGGCCGTGTTAACCTCGAAGACTGAGTTCGCATCGCCATCGACTCGCGGGTCAAGCCGCGCGGCGAAGATGTGCTGACGAAACGGCGCGTTGACCTGCGGAGCAATCTCATTGCCGAACCGCGATTGTTCGCCCGGCTTCAGCGACGTCGTATTCATGATCCCGGTCAGCTTCACGTCGCAGTGGATCGAGCCGTCCTGGTAGAAGTGCCAAAAGAAGCCGTACTCGTAGTTGCCGACCGTCGCGATGAGCGACACGACCAGCCGCCGCGAACGCCGAGTCTCGCTCTGATTCGTCCGCCAGTCGGTGTGTTTCCAGAGCAAGCCGGCGTCCTCTTCGTGCAGACAGATCGCGTTCTTGATCGTCACTGGCCGGCCACGACTGTCGGTCAGATCGACGTCGAAATACTTGATCGTGCCGAGACAGTCGCAGCCGAGTTGCAGCGAATTGGCCATCGTGCCGATGCCGTACTCGCCGATGTCGAAGGCGTTCTTGCGATAGCTGCCTTCGCTGGGATCGCCGTACGGAACGACCATTTCGCAGACGCTGGCTCGATGCAGGATCGGCCGCTCGCGGTCGCCGTCTTGATAGCTGATCGTGTGCAGCACGAGTCCCTCGCGCGGCGTGAACCCAACTCGGAATCGCCATTTCTGCCAGCGAACTTCGTGACCTTCAACGGTGAAGCTCGGTCCCTTCGGCTGCGAAATCTCGATCGGCTTCAGGTCGGTGCGTGTCTTCGGAATGTACTCGCGTGCCCAATTGCCGGCGGTCGGCGGCAGCGGGACGACGCCGTAGTCTTCGACGCGTGACACTTCCATCTTGGCCAAATCGACGACCGCCACGACTCCTTCCAGCGGCCGGGCATAACCGTTGTCGGTCGACGCGGTGCGAACAAAACACAACGCGCGCGACAGTCGCTTGCCTTTGTCCTCGGGAGCCTCGGTGCCGTACATGCCGGCGGACCACGGCTCGACCATCACCAGATCGACGTCTTTCACGCCGCGCTTCGCCAGGGCCGCGCGGAACTCCGGCGAGCGTTTGACGGCCGCTTCGCACTCGACGAACTCATCCATCATGATCGGCGGCTGAATCCCCGCCGCGAGCGACTCGAACCGCGTCACTTTTCCGGCCGAGAGATCAACCGTCGCCTCGGCTCCACGCCCCGTCGCCGTGTCCAACAACACCGCCTGAGCATTCCTCGCGATCGGTTGCCCCGCTCGATCGGCCACCATCGCCGATCGAGTCGGTTCGGCCAACGTGACGGCCACGAATCGCCAAGCGTCACCGAGCTTCCGCCCGCCACGCAACAACGAAACCGCCCGCTCGATCTCGGCAGTCGTCAGTGGATCGAGCGGATGACCGGGCTTAGTCGTCGGCTCGGCCGCGATGGTTTGAGTCGTCAGCCAACGCCCGACGGACATCACTCCCGCAACGGCGGTCGAGGCTTCCAAAAAATCGCGACGGGAGAACTCAGGATTCGGCTCTTGATGATTCATCGGAACTCCTCAGGAAGTAGGTCGGCCTTCCCAGGTCGACTTCGAGAGAATTGAAACCACTTGCCAAGCGCTCGTGCCAGCCCGGGAAGGCTGTGCGAGCCACCTCGACAAGCGAGGTGGGAATTCCTTAACAGTCTGTCAACGGCATTCTCGCAGAGCCTCCGCGAACCGCTCGATCTGCCAATCCGAGTCTTCCAGGCCGACCGAGACACGAATCAGATACCGCGAGATGCCGCAGCTTTCGGCGAAGTCCAATTCGCGGTAGTGAGCCAGAAGCGTGAACGGGCAGCAGAGCGTGAAGCTGGTTCCCAGATTCGGACCTTTGGGAATTTGTAGCGCATCGAAGAACCGCTCGGTGTTCGCCGCCGCGTCGCGAAGCACGATCGAGAGTAATCCGCCAAAGCCGCTATGCGCTCGCTGATGCCGTTCGTAGTTCGCGAAATCGAATTCACCGTGCCCTCCCGGATAGAAGACGTTGGACACTTCGAGACGTTCAACGAGAGTTGCAGCCAACCGCGCGGCGTTGCCATTGATTCGCGAAATTCGCTCGGCCACATCACGCGAATTGTGTTCGAGAATAATGGCGTCTTCGCCGTAAAAGAGATCCTCAAACTCTTCGGCCAGCAGCGTCTTCAGCCGGTCGTAGTACGGTCGCTCGCGATTGAGCACCAAAGAACCGGCCAACACATTGCCGGCTCCAGAAAAGTATTTCGTCAGACTCGTCGCCACAACATCCGCGACCGGAAGCAAGTCGAGATTCACACAAGCGGCCAGCGTGTCGTCGATCAACAGCGGAAAGTCGTATTGCAAAGAAATCTCACTGAGCCGCGCAACGTTGGGGCAGTTCAGCAGCGGATTGCCAGGCATTTCGACGAACAAGCCCATCAGCGGTTCCGTCGCCGCCAGCCGTGCGACATCGTCCAACTCGGTTTCCGTCCCGCGTGGAAAGAACGTGACTGCTTGCTCGATAGGACGGACCCGCGACAGTCGTTGTTGAATTTTCAAGTTGTCCACATACGGAAATCCAAACTGAATGCTTCGCGAGTCCGGCCGCAATCGTTGAAACAACCGATACGCCGTGAAGATCGCGGCCATACCCGATGGAAACAAATAGACGTCGTCGGCCGAACAACCCTGCAATTCCGCAACTCGCTCGCGAAGCCGTTGCTTCTCGCGAGCACCATCGATCGCCGTCGCATGGCCTTCGAGCAGCGCGACTGCTTGTCGCGAAGGAACAATCTCGCCCGCGTGTTGCCAGAATGCTTTTGCCGTGTCTCGCGCCGCGAGCGGCATCAACACGGCATGTACCCGTCCGTCGAATCCGGCGCCGACACGCACCGGCGATCCCGTTTCGCGGACCACGAACTCTGCACAGCGCCGTGCGACACGCTCGGAGGGAAACGCGATCGCGCATTCACCCGGCCGAGCCAGCCGGCGTTCGCACTCGGCGAACAATCGCGCGGTGTCGGGATGAAAAAAGAACCGCGGATATCCGCACTGCATCGCGCCCGTGACCGCCGGATCGCCCTCTTCATAGCCGACGTTGTCTCGCCAACGCGGCAAGCAGACTGACACGGCGTGCCGTTCTTCCGGGATCGGCAGGCCGAGATCTGCTCCTCGCCAGCGACTGACAAATTGCGGAGATGTCATGAACTGAAACGTTCCTCTCGCAAACTAATTCCGAGTGATGGTCTCGTGCAGATTCAGAATCGTCCGAGCGACGCTGGTCCAGGCGGCGAGTTCGGATTTATCGAGATCGGTCGGGACCGGCCTTGCGCCCACCGTGAGTAGCTCGTTGGCGGCGGTCGCGTCTGAGTTGTACTCGTCGAGATGCGTTTGCAGCAGGCGTTCGAGGACTTCTGTTTCGGCAGGCTTGATCGGGCGCGAGACGGCTCGGCGGAAGGCCCAATCGAGTTTGTCTCGCGTGGTGGATCCGCCCGATCGGAGGATGTTCTCGGCGAACGCTCGCGAGGCTTCGACGTAGGACGGATCGTTGAGCAGCACGAGCGATTGCAGCGGCGTGTTTGAGCGTGGTCGATCGGCGGTGCATTCCTCGCGGTTGGGGGCATCGAACGCGAGCAGACTTGGATGCAGGTATTGCCGTTGCCAGTGGGTGTAGAGGCCGCGGCGATACAGGCTCTCGCCGGAGTCGTTTTGCCACTCGCGAGCCGGGAAGTTGAGGTACGCGAAATAACCCGGAGGCTGATACGGCTTGACGCTCATGCCGCCGAGCTTCGTCACCAACAGGCCGCTGATCGACAGCGCATTGTCGCGGACCAGTTCGGCGTCGATGCGGAAACGTCCCTGCCGAGCGAGCCAACGGTTGTACGCATCGGACTCGCGATGTTCGCGGCTGGCGAGCGACGACTGCTGATAGGTGCTCGACAGGACAATCGATTTGATGAGTTGTTTCACATCCCAGCCGTTGTCGGCGAACGAGACCGCGAGGTGATCGATCAGCAGCGGGTGGCTCGGCCAATCCCCTTGTGCTCCGAGGTCATCGAGCTTGCGGGACAAGCCGGCTCCGAAGAGCTGTTTCCAAATCCGGTTGACGAACACACGCGCCGTCAGCGGGTTGTCCTTCGAAGCGATCCATTTCGCGAGTTCGCGTCGCGTGAGACGTGTTGGGGGTTCGAGAGGTTGCGATGACAAGACCGCCGGGAACGCGGGAGTGACTTCCTCACCGCTGTCGTCCATCCAGTTGCCTCGTTTCAGAATGCGAACCATGCGCGGTTGGACCGAGGCGGTGATGAGCGTGCTGGGGATGCGAGCGTCCAATTCCTTGCGAGCATTTTCTCGTTCGGCGAGTTGCTTGCGAGCCGCGTCGAGAGTTGGCGTGATCGAGCGGAAGTGCGCGGCGAGTTCATTCTTCTGTGCGTCATTGCGTTGATCGGAGGCGATGGCCAGCAGCGCGGCGATGTTTGGCGGCGGAGTTTGATCGGCTCGAATTGGACGCGGCGAAGTCGCCGCGAAGAGACGGAAGCGGCCGATGGTGTGCTGCGGGCTGTTGAAGTTTTGCAGCAGCGAAATCACCAGGGTTGAACTTTCGCCGCCGGCGATGTCGTTGACCGTTTCAAATACGGCGGTCTGCGGTTGACCGACTTTATCCAAGATCGCCCAGCCCCAAGTTTTGCCTTTCGCGTCGCCGTCGATCGCCGCCGCGACCGCCCATTTGCCGTACGGATTGTCGCCGGGTGTGCTCGTTTGCTCGTGAGTCGCGGTCGCGTTCTGCAATGCGACGGTCTCTTCGATCGTCTCACCGACGACATGCTTCACGGTGAATTCACTGAGTACAAAGTTGGCGTTCCCCGCTCGCCCTGGACCTTTCTTCGGTAACGAATCGTCCGGCAGAACTTCGAGCCGGAAGGCCGTGATTCCCTGCGGCGGATTCTTCACGACGAGCGTGTAAGTGTCGGTCTCCGGGTTCTTGCCGCTCGCCAAAATCGAACCGTCGTCTTTCGCGGTGAGCGTGACTCCTTCAGCCGACTTGACGCTGTCCAGCTTGAGCGCGGTCCACACGACCTGCGACTTCTCCCACACGGCCTGAGCGGCGACGAGTTCCGAAGTCGATGTCCCCAAGACCTTGGTGACGTCGGTGATTTCTTGATCGAGCTTCATCCGCGCGGCCTCTTGCTCGGCGTTCGGGACTTTGACAAACGGTCCCCAGTTGCCGTCGGCGTGCGCACCGGAATACAGACCGCGCTCTTGGATGTCCGCGAAGAAGGCTTCGAAGCGGTAAAAGTCGCGCTGCGTCAACGGATCGAATTTGTGGTCGTGGCACTCGGCACAACCGAGCGTGATCCCCAGCCATGTTCCGCTCGCGTTGCGGACTCGTTCGGCGATGTACTTCGCGAGGTACTCCTTGTCTTGCACGCCTCCTTCGGCACTCATCATCCCCAGGCGGTTGTAGCCGGAGGCGATCAACTGCTCGCGAGTCGGATTCGGCAGCAGATCACCGGCGAGTTGTTCGATCGTGAATTGATCGAAGCGTTTGTTGGTGTTGAAGGAGTCGATGACGTACTGCCGAAACGGCGAGACGCTCATGTCCTGATCGCCGTGATAGCCGACGGTGTCGGCGTAGCGCACGAGGTCCAGCCACCACATCGCCTGTCGTTCGCCGAAGTGCGGCGACTTGAGCAGCCGATCGACAAGCTTTTCGTAGGCGTCCGGCGACGAGTCGTTCACGAACACCGCGACTTCCTCCGGCATCGGCGGCAGGCCAATCAGATCGAAGGTGAGCCGGCGGATCAGGGTGACACGGTCGGCTGCGGGCGATGGTTTGAGATTCTGTTTCGCGAGCGTCTCGCGGATGAAGCCGTCGATCGCTTGGGCCGATTGAAAAACGGCATCCCGGCTTTCGGCTTTCGGCTCCCGGCTTTCGGCCAAGCGCTTGATGGGCAGGAACGCCCAATGGCCTTCGTACTTCGCGCCCTGTTCGATCCATTTCTTGAGCAGCGCGATGTTACGCGGTGTGAGTGATTTTCCACTCTCGGCCGGCGGCATTTTCTGTTCTGGATCGGACGACGTGATACGGCGAAAGAGTTCGCTGTCGCTGGGCTTGCCCGGCGCAACGGTGCCCGGTTCACCGGGATTGCCGACCAAACCTTCGGCCGTGTCGAGCCGCAGATCGGCTTTGCGTTTGTTCTTGTCCGGCCCGTGGCAGAAGAAGCAGTTGTCCGACAGGATCGAGCGAATATCGCGATTGAATTCGATGACATCCGGCAGCGCGCCGCTGTCAGCGGCTTGCACCACTGAGCGTGCGGCCAACGAAATCAACGCGAGAAGCATCCACCAGGACGAAGCACGCATCGGAGTTCTCCTCGGTTCATCAGACGGTTAAACAATGAGTTGGTCGGTGACATTATCAGAATCGACGGTTGGCCTAAAATCGAGTCTGCGGCGAGCGGGACGAGTAGAAATGTCATTCCATGAGCGTCGGACGGTACTCGGCGAGGATCGCTCGACGACTGGCCAAGTCCAACCCCGCGAGTTCCGGATAGTCGTAAGTTTTGGATTTTTGGATACCATTCGATGCTGAGGATCGAACGCAATTCGTGTGTTTCACGGAACAATTCCGCCAGTCGGGTCGAGATCGTGATGTCGTAACAATCGTGGGTTTCGATCAACAGATCCCAGTCGGCGAATGGTCCTTCAGTCTGCTCGGTGAAGATCTCGTTTTCCCCTCCGTCGCAGTCGCAGACAATCAACCCGTGTTGTCGAATTGGAATGCTGCCAAGTTCTTCGGCGGTCAACAGAGATCGAATTTTCAGGCGTTTTGCCACGCGGTTGAGCTTCGCGCAGTCGGCGCAAAGTTGACGCGTTCCTTCGGGAGTTCGACGCCTTGTGCGAATTGCTGGCGTTGGCGGTTGTGGTCGATCTCGACGAGACGAGTTGGAAGCTGGTTCGTGACTGCTGTTCGCGGTGGCTGTTTCCATCGGCATTGCACACGGTGCTGACACTCGGCTGCCGCAAGGATGCGAAGACACTGGATCAAATGCGGCCACGTGACGTGTTCCGTGGGACGGCGGTCAGCGACGACGCGACCGTCGATCAACGCCGCTTCGACAGCGCTCAGAAATGCTGGGCGGACCAACCTTCGGTCGGTGCCCGCTGCGGAAGGCGATCAAGCTGGCGCTGCGGTATCCGGAGAAGCCGCGAGATCAAACGTTCCTCGACGATCTGCTGTCGCCGGGGACGCGCGCCGCAGCGTGATCCAAAGCGTGCTGGAATTCCTGCGAAAAAACCTGCCGGAGTTCACGCGGCAAAACGTGATCGCCGAAAATACCCGCTGGAGGACCTCCGGCCTGAGCCTCTTCCGCGAACAACTCACCGCCGCTCGCGCCCACCTCACAATCGCCGATACCGGCTGACCAAAACGCCAAACGACAATCGCAGACACCAGTCACCGCCAATCGCGAATTAAGCCCCCAGTCAACGCGTCTCTTGACCCGCTTGTCCACGTCCGTAGATTGGGCAGTTACACTGAGGTCATAGACGTCTCCGTGCGACGGGAAGGGATCGCGTCGGGTTGCGTGTTTCGGCACGAAGGTGTTTGATGTCTCGGAGTGAATCGTCGATTCTGAAGTCGATCGCGGAGCATTTTGAGGAACTTCCCGATCCGCGGTTGGAGGTGAATCGCGAGCACTTGTTGTTGGTCGAAGGCCAGAAGGACGAAGCTGTGTCGGCGACGCCATTTGTCGCGGGACTTCTCGAAGAAACGCCGCTTGCGGTTGGTGCGTTCCACGTGATTGTTGGTGCGAATCACGGGCGGGCGTTTTCAGCGAGTTTGCGGCGATGTGCCAGCTCGAGGCGCGGGCGACGTGCGGAGGAAGACGATCTTCTTGTCGAATTGTCGAACTTGTCCCCCTCCCGCATCGTCATCGCCGTCGCCAATTCGGAAATCGCCGCGTACACCCCGTTGGTCAGCCGGACCGCTCGGCGACAGTGGGCTTGGTGTGGCGACTGCTGGGCCTCGAACCGTCGATTCACTTTGTCCACGAAGTTTCGCAGCGTTCGCAATGGGGGGCACGCCGACTTCTTCGGTCGGCCGCGGCCTCGTTTGCGACCACGTTGGCCACGACGTTTCCGCTCGCGGCGCAGCCGCTTCACCGCGTCGCGCACCTTGTTGTCGTACAGACATCGCGGATCGACTCCCGGCGGGGAACTGCGAAACATCTGGCAACAATCGCAGCGGGCACGATACTCCGCCTAAGTGACTTCCAGAATCACGATCTCGTGGAATGCGATCGACCGCACCTCGCGCGTCAGCTCTTCCTTTCGCCGCCCGCGCTTCCCGCAGGACGGACCAGGATGAGTCTGGGGAACAACCAAATACCTTCACCTGCCGCGTCTTGGCTTCCAGGCCTGCGACCTGTCGGGAATGTTCGTGAAGCAAACCTCTCGGAAGGGACACAGGTTTTAACGTTTTCCGTAACCTCAATTCGCAAAGGCTCAACCGGTGATTCGAGGAGGCTGTTGACCGTACTGATCCCTCGGCTTGCGTCCCGACCGCTTCGGCCCAGGCTTGGGCGGCCACTGCCGAAACGGAACCGCCTGCCGCTTCCCCGGCGAGCTTCCTCCAGCGCGGCGGTCAGCTTTTCAATCGTCTTAGCCTGCGGCTGAATGATACACGCTGCTGCTCGACCGTCCGCGTCTCCACCAACGCATCCAATTCGGGAACTCGTCGCCGCAATCGCTCGGATTCATCCATGATTCGCGGAGATCACAACCCCCACGAACAGGGCGCAAGTTCAGTCCCTTCGGTAATCAATCACGTGTGCGCTGGCCTTGCTTTCCGGGGTCGGCAAAGTTTTGGAAAAGTTGCGAGACGACGCGGTGGAAGTGAGTCTGGCGAATCGAATAGAAGTTGTGTTTTCCGTCACGGCGACAACCGATCAAACCGGCTTCCCGCAGCAAGGCCAAGTGATGGCTCACGGCCGGTTGGCTTTGTTGCAATCGCTCGCACAACGCCGAGACATGCAGTTCGTTTTCGCGATACAAATACATCAGCACGCGTAGTCGCGTTTCATCGGAGAGCAATTTGAACATCTGGACCAACTCACGTTGAAATTGGTCGGGAAGTTGATTCTTCTCGGCAAGCGATTTTTTCTGGCGGACGGGAGACTCAACAAGTTCGAGCATATTTTCCTCAATGAGTTCGGAAGATGGGATCGACGAGATCGCCGGCGCGGGCGACTCTCGTGAGGGGTCAGGTTGCGAATGGTCGGCCAAGAGGCGTTCCTGAAATCCAATCGCGTTGCGTTCTCTGGCCACCGAGCTATCAACGAAAACGGCTCGCGGGACAAGGGAACAACGACGAAGCAATGGCTGCGACACCGCTGGCGAATGGACTGGTAGTCAAAAGAAAATCGTTGAAGACTGGAATCCGAGAGTACGATGATTGCCCTCGAATTGAGGGCCGAGAACTGGCGGAATCGCCACGGAAATGTGCAACTCAAAGTTAGACAGGCAGATTCAATTCGTCACCAATTTCTGAACGGGACGGATTATTCCGGCTCACCGATGCGTCGTCAACGATGGTACTTCTCCAAAAAATCGCGAGGTTTCTGTGAAAGTCGTCGAATTCAGCAGCTTGGCTGGCCTGCGAGCGGTTGTTACCGGATCAACCTCCGGGATTGGCCGAGCCATCGCTGCCGAGTTCGCTCGTGCTGGTGCTGACGTCGTCATTCACGGAGTTCGAAACGTGTCCTCGGCGGAGACGCTGGCGACAGAATTGCGATCGCTCGGTTGTCGGTCGTCGGTCGTCTTGGCGGACTTCAGCGATGAGAGTTCCCTCGCGGCATTCGTCGATCGCTGCTGGGCTGAACTGGGAGGCATCGACATCTGGGTGAACAACGCGGGAGCCGACTTGCTCACCGGCGAGGCTGCGAAGCTGAGCTTTGACGACAAACTGCAGCGGCTTTACGAGGTCGATGTGCGGAGCACGTTGCTGCTCAGCCGGCTCATCGGGCGACGAATGCTTGCGGCGGGTGGTGGGACGATCCTCAACATCGGTTGGGATCAAGCGGAGCGCGGCATGGCAGGGGACAGCGGCGAACTCTTCTCGGCCGCAAAGAGCGCGATCATGGGATTCACTCGTTCGCTGGCGATGAGTCTCGCGCCGACCGTCCGAGTCAACTGTCTCGCGCCCGGTTGGATTCGGACGAAGTGGGGCGAAGGAGCCAGTGAACTCTGGCAAGAGCGAGTCCTGCGTGAGACGCCCATGAAACGTTGGGGAACTCCCGAAGACATCGCCGCCGCCGCTCGATTCCTCGTCAGCCGCGAGGCGAGCTACATCACCGGACAGATCATCAACGTCAACGGTGGCGCGGAGCGGTGATCTCATGCCAGCGGAACGGATCTTGTTCGTGACGGGGCGACTGGCCGAAGTCTCGTTGCGCGAGTTGCTGGCGACGCTCGCTCCGAAGGCCGGCTTCGAGTACGACGTCGCCGTGTTGGGCATCAGCGTGGCGGCGCTGATGTCGGTGGACTTCGTCGCACGCAAGTTGGACACACCGCAAACCGTCGATCGAGTTCTGCTGCCCGGATGGTGCGGCGGCGAGTTGGACTCGCTGACGCAAAAGTTCGGCACACGGTTTGAGCGAGGTCCGAAGGATCTGTTCGATTTGCCCGAATACTTCGGTGGCCGAGCGAAGTCTCCGCCGGACCTCAGTCGGTACGACATCGAGATTCTTGCGGAGATCAATCACGCGCCGCGGTTGAGCGACCAAGAATTGCTCGCGCAGGCCGAGAAGTACCGACGAGACGGAGCGGACGTCATCGACTTGGGCTGCATTCCGGACGAACGCTGGCCGCGAGCCGGTGAGGTCACACGCCTGTTGCGTTCCGAAGGCTTTCGCGTGTCGATCGACAGTTTTGACCGCACCGATGTGGAATCGGCCGTCGACGCCGGTGCGGAGTTGGTTCTGAGTTGCAACAGTTCGAACGCCGAGTGGCTGTCCGCGGGCGACGCGGAGTTGGTCGTCATCCCCGATCAGCCGCAAGACACGGATTCGTTGCAGCGGACGATCGAACAACTGACTGCGGCTGGCCGAAGATTTCGCATCGATCCGATTTTGGAACCGATTGGATTCGGCTTCGCGGCGTCGTTGGCTCGGTACTTCGAAGCCCGTCGCCGCTGGCCAGGCACCGCGATGATGATGGGCATCGGCAACCTGACGGAACTCTCTGAGGTCGATAGTGCTGGTCTCAACTTTCTGTTTGCCGCGATTTGCCAGGAGCTTGGGATTCGCAGCGTCTTGACGACCGAAGTGGTTCACTGGTGCCGCTCGGCGGTCAAAGAATTTGATCTCGCGCGCCGGGTGATGCGGCACGCGGTGACGAATCGCGTTCTGCCGAAGCACGTGAACTCGCAGCTTGTCATGCTGCGCGACGTGAAGGTCCACGAGTTGGGCGAAGCCGGATTGCGCCGGTTGGCCGAGCAGATTCGCGACGCAAACTTCCGCATCTTCGTGGAACGTGGCGAACTGCATTTGCTCAACCGCGATGGTCATTGGCACGGCACCGATCCGTTTGAGATTTTCGACGAGATCACGCGGACGGTGCCGATTGATTCTGCGCACTCGTTTTATCTCGGCTACGAATTGGCGAAGGCCACGACTGCGTTGACGCTCGGCAAGCTGTACCGGCAGGACGAGGCGTTGCAGTGGGGCATTCTGACCGTTCCAGAGGTCAGTGCGCACGAGCGGCGTCGGAGCTGAGAAGTGCCACTTCGCGAACTGCCACTCATTCTGAGGCGCAGCTATTATTCCGCCACCCCGAAATCCTTTCGTGAGAGATCAATGTCCGACGCGACTCCTTCCGTCTCGATTCGCTCCGTCCGATCCGAGGACTTGCGGGCCATCGCGACGTTCATCGAGCCATTTGTGGCCATCGGAAAACTGCTGCCGCGAACCGCGCAGGAGTTGGAAG
>CAMAWN010000092.1 GCA_945861865.1 Candidatus Kuenenia stuttgartensis
CCAAATCGCGTGCGATTGGCCACATCTCTTCCTGTTGCCAGACCGACTCGCTCACGACCAGCAATTGAGCGGCCAGCATCGGACGAAAGTCGGGGGCTTCGCGGAATGCTTTCTCGAACAGTTGGATGATGAGCTTGGCTCGGATCGGCGGGCCTTCCAGGCGTTGGACAATGCGGCGGAAGAGTTCCACTCGCTGCTGATCGTTCACGGCGAGCTTCGATTTCAGCACGATGGCCGCCAGCTCATCGACGTGGCCGAGTTCCGACAGAATTTGTTCCGCCTCGAACAACACTTGAGCAGTCGCGTTGGGCAGGCGCTCGATGGCGAACAAGAAGTGCGGCACCGCGAGCTGCGCCTTGCCGGCCGAGACCAACGCTCGCGCGAGCGTCAGCCGGAACTGCGGATCTGGAGCGTTGCTGTCTGCCAGTCGGACGAGCAGCTTCGCGATCTTTTCCCCCGAATCAGCACGACGCGCCCGCGAATGGTCTTTGTTGTCCGACGTTCGACCACTCGCTGGCGCGTCGTGCTGATGGTCTTCCGCCCCGTACAACTCGGCCAATTGCCCGAACAGTTTCAGCGACTGCGGTGAGCGATCGAATTGTTGCTCCGCCTGTTCGATGAGCGGCCCCAGGCGTCCTTGCTGACCCAGCAGCGCGAGTGCCTTCGTGCGGGCGGTCGAGGTCGTCGTGATGACGCGCGCCTGCTGACCTCCGCCGAACGTCGATTGCTGCACGCTGCCAATCAGCGTGTTGGCCGGCGAGGTGCGGCGAATGATCTGCTCCGCGAGCTGACACGCCTCGTCGAGCTTCTTGGCCTCGATCCGTTCCTGCATGGCCTGTTGCAGCACCGCGAGGTTATTCCCCGCTCGCTGAGGCAACCGCTGCCGAATCGCCTCGGCCTGTTCGTGCAGCCCCAACCCCGACAACGTCGAGGCCAGTTGCTGTTCCTCGGCCGGGTCCAGCTTCATGCCGAACAACCGCTCGGCCGCCAACTGCAACCGTTCTGCGCGATGCAGCTTGCCTGCCAACTGCACGGCCCGCTGCTCAATTTCTTTGAGCAATCCTCCGTCCGTCGTCGTGATGCGGTCGAGCAGGTCGAGCGCTTCGCCAAACTTCCCGTGCTGTTGGTACGCAACGACGAACGCGAATTGCAACGAAGGATAGTGAGTTGCCGAATCGAATAGCTCCTGCATTCCAGCCAGTGCCGGGTCGAACTGCTCGTCCCAGAAGCGCACGCAGACCAACGCCAGCCGAGCAAGATACTGGTGCCTTGATTCATTCGGTGCGGCGCGAACTTCCTGTTCCAGAAACTTGATGAGGCCGGCGGACCAATTCTGCCTCTTCGCGGTCTCATACGCCTGATACACCAAACTCATGACCGCCGCTTCCACGGAAATGTCTTGAGGCGGAAAGCTCACGTTCACAATCTTGACGCCTCGGCCAGACCAAATTTGCAATCGGTTCGTCGGGGCCACTTGCGGCGAATGGACACGTCCCTGCAAATCAACGAGTTCCGCAAATTCCGTCAGAGCCAGCCCCAGCATCTTCAATGTTCCGGGTGACTCGTCCGTGCCGCGTTGCAATCGCTGTTCGATCGTATTGTCGACCGACGCTTGATGGTCCATCACATACGGAACCCAGCGAATTGCCCGTGTTGGTGTGACGCGAATGCCGCTATTGGGCGGTGACTCTTTGTACGCAACGACGTATTTCGGCAAGAGCCGCAGCACGGCGTCAAAGTCGCCATTCAGCGAAGTGCGGAAGAGCAGCCATGAGAACTCGTCGGTTGTCTTGGCACTCTCTTCGTAGTTGGCCAACAGCGCCGCTGCTTCTTGCACTCGTCCGGCGCGGATCAACTCCTCACCAAAAACGTCAACCAACGGTTGAGGTTCCGCCACGCGCAGCTCTGGATGCTGATTGAGCTTTTCGTAGGCATCACGCATGACGTTGAGGCTCGACTCATTGATCGCGTCCTTGCCGCGCAAGACCTCCCACGCGCTGGCGGCCGGTTGATCCGGTCTGCCTTGCATCGCGCCCTTGAATACGAGCCAATGTGCGAGCGGGTCATCGGGAACCTCGGCCGTGAGTCGCTTCGCGGTGTCTTCCAGTGCCGTCGATGAGTCGGACAACATCGCCGAATAGACCGCGTCCCAGACACCGCGCGGCCCCTCGGTACGGTACGGCCTCTGGAAGAGCACCAGCACGCGCGCTTGTCCGAAGTCAGCCGGGGCCAACATTGTGGCCCATACGATCAACGCCGTGTTTGACAGTTTCGTGTGAATTGCACTTCGACTCGGCGTTGGCGAAGGAGTGACACTCCGCGCGGAATTCCGAGCCGTCGGCGATCCGAATGCGATGAGTTGCTCGATGAGTTTGGTTCTCGCTTTGAGCGCCGCGAATCGAGAACTCAGCCGCTGATTCGTCGCGGCAACCAATGCTGAAGATGTCCCACTGCTGGGCGTCTCATCCGGCAGTCTCAACTGCATGAGAGCATCGAATCGCGCGAACGCTTCGTCGTTGCGCCCTTCTGCTTGAAGGATCATTCCCGAACGAAACAGAAACTCCCAAGCGTTCGGCCGATCCTGAATCCAGCGTTCGCTCACTGCGAGAGTTCGCTTGAGTTCTGCGGTTGCCAGCAGCCGGTCGATTTCCTTGAGCGCCTTGACGGGGTCACGTTCGGAATCGAGCCAGCGGGTGGCGAGGGTGTCGGCTTCGGCGTCGCGGCCGGCTCGGCGGAACAGCACGACGAGATGCTCGTCGGCCTCACGCTTGCGAGTCACTTCGGCCAGTCGCTGTTGATGAGAGATCGCGGCCTCCAAGTCTCCCGCCGACTCGCACAACGACACCATCCGAGCCAGTAGCGCGGGGTCTCGCGGAGCCTGCGGCAACCATCGCTCCAACTCCCGCCGAGCCTGCTGCGTGTCCCCCGCCTGCTCGTGAACCTGCACCAACGCCAGCGACGCATCACGCCGCAACTTCGGCTCCACCCGATAACGCTCCAACCGCTGCACCAACTTCGCGAACTCGCCAGGGAAGACGGACAACTCGGCGAGCTTGCGGACGATTTCGATGCGGTCGTCGGACTTCGCGGTTTGCTCGAAGACCCGCCAGAGGATTTCGCGAGCCTCGTCCGTTGCACTGGCGAGCGGTGGACGTGAGTCCCCCGAGTTCTTTGCCACGTTCGTGTTCGAGGTGACGGATTTTTTCTCGGGGGACTGACGTCCCTCGCTCGCCATGACCACCCCGTCCTCAATTAATCGCTCGACGAGCTTCAGCGCCAGCCGCTTGTCAGCCACGTTCTGCCGAGACGCTCGCCGCAGAACCTGCAACGCCTCGGCGTTCTGCCCGAACCGCAAACAAACCTCGACGACGAACTCCGCACTCTCCGGATTCCCCGGAGCCGCCGCGAGCAATTCTCGTCCCGCCTTCAACGCCTTCTCTTTGCGGCCGAGCTTCTGTTCGAGTTCGGCAATCGAGCGCAACGAATCAATCCGAAACCGCCGATCAATCTTCAACAGCTGCTCGTAAAGCTCAACCGCCGAGAGCCACTGGCTGTCGAGCGCCAGCATCCGCGCCGCCGCTTGGAGGAAGACTCCGTTGCGCGGCGCGAGTTCAACGGCTTTGCGCGCCGCGACCGTCGCCTCGCGCAACTTGTCGGCGGCTTCGAGATATTTAGCCAATCGAAACTGTTGCGCAGCCGGAGCGTTGGCGAGTACGAGTGTCGAAGGATCTTCGGGTTTGGGATTACGGCCATTGGCCGGCAACGCCTGCATCTCTTCAATCCGCTCGGTCAACAACTCCGACTCCGACAGCACCTTGACCTCGACCTGTACGACGCGGTCAAACGTCTCCGTCGTGTCGGCGAGCGCGGCGGCCTCGGCCAGCGCCGACATCGCCGATTCAAATTGCTTCCACTTGCGACGCAGTTCGGCCTGCTGGAATCGGAGTTCGAGCGACTTGCGATCCAATTCGCATGCGGCATCGATCGTCGTCAGCGTCTCGTCGCGATAGCCGAAGCGAGACAGCACATCGGCCAGTTGCGCGAGATTGTTGGCGCTACGTCGCGGTTCCTCGGCCATCGACCGCCACACCGCCAGCGATTCGTCTTTCTTGCCGGCTGAGTCCAGCACCTCGCCAAGCTGTTCGCGATGCGCGAGCGTTTCCGGTTCCAACTCGATCGCCCGCCGCAGCAACTCGGCCGCATCGCCGAGCAATGACTTGTCCGCCGATGCCATCAACCCCGCGACCTGCGCCGCGACGACTGCGTCTTTCGGCTTCGCATCGACAAGTTTTCGCCAGATGGCGGCGGCGTTCTTCGCTCGTAATTCCGCCTTCAGGCGGTCTTCCTCTTCGATTGCCTGACCGCCTGAAGGCGGGACTACGAACTTCAGAATCAAGAATCCCCAATCGCGGACGTGATCGGGATTGTTCGGCTCGATCCGATCCAATTGCTCGTATTGCGCGATCGCCGCCGCGAACTGCTGATCCGACTGCAACAGTTCGATCAACTCCAACCGTAGATCAACGGACGACGGCGCGAGTTTGATCCCCGCCTCCAATCGCGCCCTCGCATCCTTGCGAAGGTCTTGCGAGACCAACGCTCGCGACAACCGCACCACCGCATCGAGATCATCCGGTTGCTTCACCAACCGCTCTTCGTAGTGCTTGATGAGTCCCGCCGCATCGTCCTTCGCGAGGAACGCCTCCTCGACTCGTCGCCGAGTTTCTCGGAACAGCCAGTGATCCGCTTTTAATCCGCCAAGCAACCGGTCGGCTTCGGCCAACGCTTTCTCAAACTGTCCCAGCTTCAGCCGCAGATCAACCGCTTCGAGTTCAAACTCCGACCGCTGATACAAGTCCTTCGTTGCTTTGGCGAGTGCTTCGAATCGCGGCAACGCCGCCTCCCAATGCCCGTCGTCGAGCAAAGTTTTCGCGACCAGTTCCGGCACTCGCGGATCGTTCGGGACTAGCTTCTCCAACCGCGCCCAAACCTCGACCACCTTGTCGCCGGGAGCCAACCGCTGCTGCACTCGGCCGAGCGTTTGGAACACATCGAGCAAATCGGTCGGCACCGGCCGTCGCTGAATCGCCCGTTCGAGCGACTCAGCCGCTTCGGGCCAGCGATTGAGCGTCATCAAGTTCTGTCCGAGGACGAACGACACCACCGCACTCTTCGGCAGCAATTCTTCGGCGCGTTCCAAAGCCGCTTGAGCCGACTCCGCATCCCCTTGCGAGGCCTCGATCAATCCGACGACCAACCAGGCTCGGCCCGCATCCTCGAATTCGGTGGCCTCGGCTTGCTCTCGCAATCGAGTGATCAACTCATCGAGCGACTCGTGATCGATATGAAACTCGACCACCTTGTCGAGCGCGGTCCCCCGCCTCGGATTGCGTTCCAGAACGAGCAGAAACCGTTCGGCCGTTTTGCGAGCTTCTGCCTCAGCTTCGTCCTCATCCTGCGAGAAAGTTGGTCGCGCGACAAAGACGCACAAGCTGATCAAGAGGGCGAAGACAAACGCAAACAGGCGGGTATTCAAGGCGGGAATCTCCGACACAGACCGATCGTCGCGACGAGTCTATCGCGAGCCAAGATGGCCAGCCAGCAGCGGTTTTGAGGCCGCCGTGATCGTAGCCCGTTAGAGTTCAGCACGTGGTCCGGGGCAAAACCGGCACTCGACCACCTTGGCCGCAACCGCTAGCATCCGCCCCCCTCGAATGGCCCGCCGAAATGACTTCCCCCCACCGGGCTTGCCCCGGTGGATTTCAGGCTTCTGCACGACTCGCGGTCGAGTGGTCAATCGCAAGAAACTTGTGATCCCGAAGTAGTGCAAAAGCCGACGAGCCACCGGGACAAGCCCGGTGGGGTGGCTTTGTTGGTTAAAGGTTTCATGGACACTCGCCTCATCCGCAATTTTTCGATCATTGCCCACATCGACCACGGCAAGAGCACGCTCGCTGATCAGCTCTTGCTGAAGACCGGAGCCATCACGCAGCGCGAGTTCCGCGAGCAGATCCTCGACGATCTGGACGTCGAACGCGAACGAGGCATCACGGTCAAAGCCCGCGCGGTCTCGATTCACTACACCTACAAAGGCGAGGTCTACGAACTGAACCTGATCGACACGCCGGGCCACGTCGATTTTCACTACGAGGTTTCACGCAGTCTTGCCGCCTGCGAGGGAGCGTTGCTGGTCGTCGATGCGTTTCAAGGAGTGCAGGCACAGACGGTCGCAAATGCTTACGCCGCGATCGACGTCAATCTGGAGATCATCCCGGTCATCAACAAGATCGACCTACCGATTACCCGCGTCCCGGAAATCCTGGAAGAGATCGAGACCGTCGTCGGCCTCGACACCACCGGCGCATTACTGGTTTCCGCGCGGCAGGGGATCGGTATTGAAGAGACCTTAAACGCGATCATCGAGCGTATCCCCTCGCCAAAAGGCAAGACCGCTGACCCGCTGCGAGCACTCGTCTTCGACAGCAAGTTCGACGTCTATCGCGGTGTCATCACCTACGTCCGCGTGATGGATGGCATCGTTCGCAAGGGCCAAAAGATTCTGTTCATGAAGGGTCAGTCGGCTCACGAAGTGCTCGACGTTGGCCAGTTCTGTCCGGACATGAAGCCGTGCGATTCGCTTGGCCCCGGCCAGGTCGGTTACATCATCACGGGGATCAAAGACCTCAGCCGAGTTCACATCGGCGACACGGTCTCCGACCCGCTCCATCCGCCGGCGGAACCGCTCACCGGCTATAAAAAACCGCAGCAGATGGTCTTCTGCGGCATGTACCCGATTGAGGCCACCGACTTCGAGAAGCTCCGCGATCAACTCACAAAGTTGAGCCTCAACGACGCCAGCTTTTCGTATCAGGCCGAGACCTCTGATGCGCTCGGCTTCGGTTTTCGCTGCGGGTTCCTCGGCCTGCTGCACATGGAAATCATTCAGCAGCGGCTCGAAAAAGAATCGGGCGTCGATCTGATTCAGACCGCACCGAACGTGACGTATGAGCTGACCAAGCGCGACGGCGGACTCATGGTGATCGACAACCCGCAGGACGTGCCCGACGGCGGCAATATCCAAGAGTGGCGCGAGCCGATCGCCAAGGTGAACTTCATCGTGCCGACCGAGTTCATCGGCCCGATCATGCAGCTTTGCGCCGATCGTCGCGGCGTCTTCAAAAGCACCGAGTTCCTCGGCCCGAAGCGTGCTCAGCTCGTGTGGGAGCTGCCGCTGGGCGAGATCATTTTCGACCTGCACGACAAGCTGAAGAGTGCGACTCGCGGCTACGGCACGATGGACTACGCAGTCATCGGCTTCCGCGAAGCGGACCTCGTCAAAATGGACATCCTCGTGAAGGGCAACCGCGTCGATGCCCTCTCAACCATCGTGCATCGCGGGAACGCCGAACGTCGCGGCCGAGCGGTCGTCAAAAAACTCAAGACCGAGATTCACAAGCATCAATTCGAGGTCGCTCTGCAAGCGGCCATCGGCGGCAAGATCATCGCTCGCGAAACGATCTCAGCCTACAAGAAGGACGTCACCGCCAAATGTTACGGCGGCGACATCAGCCGCAAACGCAAACTGTGGGATAAGCAAAAAGAAGGCAAGAAACGCCTCAAGCAATTCGGCGAAGTCGAAGTCCCGCAGAAGGCGTTCCTCGCCGTGCTCAGCACCGGCGACGACGAGAGATGACGGCGACACCTTCGCGGCGTTGAGGCGGCTTTTCACAAGAAGTCGGGTCGGTATGGCCACCATCCAACATGTGGTCATGTTGGGCCGTGCATCCTACCAATGGGAAGCTCCGTGATTTCTTGTGCAAAGCATCCGATTGAGGTCGTTTTTTAGTGTTGTGGAAGAAAACTGATCGGCCTTTAAAAGATTCACACACTCTCCGGGACAGGGCTACGAACTACTCCAGCGAATTGAACACCAGTCCGGTGAGCAGCTTCGGATAAAAGAACGTGCTCTTGGGCGGCATCTTTTCGAGCTTGCTGGCGATCTGTTGGACATGAGTGATCTCTGCCGGCGGGACCAGCACCGCGAGCTGACAAGTCCTCGCGTGTTGAGCTTCGATGACCTCGTCGAGGATGTGCGGGAACTTGAAAGTCGGGTTCGAGTCGGGATACGCCCGCTTCAGGCAGTACTCGACGACCAGCTTGTGCAGCAGCGCGACGCCGAGTCCGTGCCAAGCATCGCTCTGATCGGGAGCGAGCGTTTTCATCGGCGACGCATCGATAACTCGGCCGAACAGCCAGCGGCCATCTTTGACTGTGCCGAATCCGAAGACCTCTTGTCCACCGTCGGCCGTGACCATCTCCCAGGCTTCCTTTGCGCCGGCGGCTCCGGTGCCGCAGTCCCCAAATTCAAAGTTGGCGGACAGAGCGGCCTGCAACTCGTCAGCCGTCAGTTCCGGTAGCCCGGAGAACAACCGGTGCGTCGGCAGAATCGCGAGGCCAGGGTCGTCCATGCCAACCAGCATCATCAGCACGAAGTTCGCCGGGTGATTTTCGTCGATGGACTGCCCCTGCTCGATCAACCAGCGGCGGTAGTTGCACGAGGTCTCGTAGCGGTGATGGCCGTCGGCAATGAAGATCGGCTGCGACTTGAGCGAATCGCGGACCTGGTCGATCGCCGCTCGGTCGCTCACCGGCCAGAAGCGATGCTTCACGCCGAGAGGATCGGTCGCTTCCAGAGGCGTCAAACCGATGATCGCCTTTTCCAAAATTGTCTGAGCCTTCGTCTCCGGATCAGGATACAGGCCGAAGACCGGCGACAGATTTAGCTTCGTTGCTTTGGTCAGCAGCAGCCGATCCGCCTTCGGACCGGACAGCGTTTGCTCGTGAGGATAAACGCAGCCTTGGCCAAACTCTTCGAGACGACAGCGGCCGACGAATCCCTTGCGGCAGTAGGTGCGGCCTTCCCAGTCGAAGACCTGGTGATAGACGTAGAGCGTGTCTTCTTTCTCGCGGAACCAAACGCCTTCGACCTGCCATTGCTTCACGAAGCCGGCAGCTCGCGAGTACTTGTCGTCCGGCGACGTGTCCCCCGGCTCTTCGCGATTGAAGTCCACTCGGATCACGTTGCACGGATGCTGCTTGTAAAGCCTCGATCGAAAAGCCTCGTCGATGACGTCGTAGGGCGGCGTGACCACGTCCGAGAGATCGCCCACCTGAGCCAAGTCGTACCGCCACGCGCGAAACGGAAGAATGTCAGCCATGAATTCCTCATAGGGTGGGTCGAGCATCGAGACCCACCATTTTGTTTTTTAAAGTCTCTTTGCAGGTGGTGGGTCTCGATGCTCGACCCACCTTACGTTTTGGCGAATGCCCGCTGGGCCTCAGCCACGAAACGGGCGAGGAGTTTAGTGTCCTTCACTCCGAGAGACGACTCCACGCCGCTGGCGGTATCGACCCCCATTGGCCGCACCGTTTTGATCGCGGAGGCGACGTTGTCAGGAGTCAATCCACCTGCCAGGATCAGCGGTGGCCAGTTCGTTCGGTCGTAATCACGAGCGATCAATCTCCACGGGGCGACCTCACCCGTGCCGCCAAACGAACCATCCACGCGAGCATCTATCAGGCATCCGGCGAGTCGCACGTTGAGCGTCTCGCACTCGGCGAGGAACTCGACCACCGGCTGCAAGCTGTCACCGATGCGAAACGCTTTGAGGATCTCCCAATCGGGATGACGCTGATGAAGGTCCGTGACGAACGACGGAGTCTCATCCCCGTGAAGTTGAATCGCAGCCAACCCAGCCTGAGCGGTGATGGACTCAATCTCGTCCCGCGAGTGGTTGACGAAAAGTCCGACGGCGCGGGTGGCTGACACGGACAGCACCGACACGATGTGTGCTGCGTCCGCAGGCGCAACAAACCGCGGCGACTTCGCGAAGAAGTTCAGCCCAACGGCAGACGCTCCGGCCGCCGCAGCGGCTTCGGCCGTGGCGACATCACGAATGCCGCAAACCTTGATCCAGCCGAGAGTGACGAATTGTTGCGACATCACAAACTGGAGGATGGGCACTCTTGCCCGTCCCTTCCTTCTGAAATCTTCCGAATGGGACGGGCAAGAGTGCCTATCCTCGGTCCTGTCGCGGAGCGACAGGGCTACTTGGTTTCCTGCATCGCCTCGAACTTAGCGATCCACTTATCAGGGTCTTCCTCGAACGCCGCTTTGCAGCCGGAGCAGCAGACCCAGTACGACTTCCCTTTGTGGCTGACCTGAATCGTTCCCAAGCCTTGCGAGATCACGCAGGTCTTCTCTTTGAAGTCGCTGTCGTTGAGCGCGAACGAAGTCCCCTCACGCTGGCTGGCGACCGTGTCGAACCGCACGAAGTTCTTGCCGCGTAGCCGTGACAGTTCCAGCAGATAGCGATTGTTTTCCTGCTGGTTCATCACGATTTGCCAGCGGTCTTTGGCATCGCCAGTCTCGGTCAGCAGCAGCTTGAAGGTCCGCTGAGGCGTTTGTTTTTTGTCCTCGCCCGGTTTGTCGGTCGGCTCTTCGGTGTAGACCCCTTGCAGCACGCGCTGCTTGCCTTCCTTGTCGGCCACCGTCATTTGGAATTTTTCTTCCTCGACGAGATACGTCAGTCGCATGGTCTTGAAGTACGCGCCGGCCTCTTTCGTGGCCATTGCCAGCGCCGGCTGAGCGCGGTCGGTCCTCCAGTCCCAGACCCATTGCAGGTCTTCGTACTCTTTCGACTTGTCGATGATCGCGTGCCACGGGCCGAGCACGACTTGAATCGGCTTCAGTGCCTTCTTGACGTCGTCGAGTTGTTTCTCCGGCGGCACGTTCTTCTTCGCGGCCGTGTTCGTGCTGCTCGACGTCTCTCCCCCGCCGCCACCGAGTTTCACCGGAGCGAACGATTCCGTGGACGCGTCCTCTTTCGGAGCGGATGATTTCGATTCACCGCTGGACTCGTCGGTCGTGCTGGAAACTTGAGCTGGTTTCTTCGAGGGCTTGCTCGCTTCTGGCTCGGTCGCACCGCCGCAACCGAGAATCCAAACGCTGACAACCAGCGAACCCAACAACGCACCGCAGCAACGTGTGAAAGCAGTCATGACCAATCTCTTCGAGGTTCGGAGTTCAAGTTTCGGACTTCTCAATTCACCCAGCCGCTCTCGCACCAGTTCGCCTCATTCGGCGTCGCGAGGGAATTTAACGGCCACAACGGTTGAGTGATTTTGTCGAATCGCATCTCGTTCCAGTGCGGCGACGCACAGCCTGGGCAATCGGCGAGCAGCGATCCGGCGACGAACGGATCATAATCGGCTCGGAACCCGGAGGGCGACTTCGCGACGACAATTCCACAGGTGCGCGGATTGAGTCCGACCGACTCGTACAGCCGAGGCGAACTGCCGGGACCGCCACGCTCGACCAACAGGATTTGGACGTCTCCCGACCGCACGATCGCGCCGCGCCCCATGTTCACCGGCAGGTTCTTGCTGATGTGACCGGTCAGAGTCCATTCAACGTTTTGCAGTTTCTCGACGATGCCACGCACGCGGACGGGAGACGAGTGCTCCGGGGCAAGCCGGCCACCGACGTCGGCGTCAAACGCGCCGCCAACCTCGACGCGATACGCCTCAGCCACGGCGACCGGATCGACCATAAACGTGAGCGCGCCGTACGGAATCTTGATCGCGGCGAGTAATTCGCTCAGCAGGCTCGTCGAATCGCCGGGAGCGCCGCTGTTCGTCGCGTCGGCCCCGTCGCCGATGACGATCGGATGTTTGCCGAGTGCGAGTGCTCGCTTCACGACCTCGGCAGGAGGCAAGCGATCCACCGCTTCAAGTTCGTGGCGAATGCTCCAGCAGGTCGAGCAAAGCTGATCGACGGTCTGTTCCCAGCGCGACTCGCGGCGGCTTGTCGTCAGCATGACCGTCCAGCCAAGCTGCGGAGCGTCGAACCAGGGCATGACCATCGCCACGTTCGCGGCCAGCACGTCGTCGTCGGATTCCAGTTGTTTCAGCCGCTCGTAAATCGGAGCCGGTGGGCCGGTGAACGTGTTGTGGTACTCGGCCGCCGTGAACATCGGCAGCTTGCGCCAGATCGTCTGCGGTCGAACGCCTCGTTTCAGAATCTTCCACAAGCCGCGCACCACTCGTTCGCCGGTCTGCCACGAGTCCAAATGCGGTGCGGTGTGGTAACCACACAGCAGGTCCGCATTCGTGAGCATCCGCCGTGTCAGATTCGCGTGCAGATCAAATGTCGCGACGATCGGTACGTCGGGACCGACCTTCGCACGGATTCGTTCGAGCAACGCGCCGCTGAGGTCCGACTCGTCTTCGGCCGCCATCGCTCCATGCAAGACGAGGCACACCGCATCGAGCGGCCCGGCGATGCGAAGTTGTTCGTCGAACGTCTCGAAGATCTGCTTCGCCGTCGCCGATTCGACTGCGCCCCACGGCCAGCAAGTGAATCGAGCCAGCCCGATCAACTCGCGCGGCGGCTCTGGCCACTGGCGGATTCCCGACAACACGCCGCCGATCTCACCGGTCTGCCCGTACTTCTCGAAGATGTCCGGGCCGACCGCGATCCCCCAGTTTTCGAAGTCCGACCAGCGGGTCAGATTTCGATTGAACGTGTTCGACTCTTGCCACATCTGGCCGATGGCGATCCGCATGATGGACTCCGAAAAACAACAGCTATGTTTTGGCGGTCGGACGCGAAATCGGATACGGGCAGCAATCCGCCGGACAGACATCGTGATTGGGGCCGAATGCTCCGACGGCTTGTCGCTCGCAAGGCTGAGCCGATTCGGTCGCGAGTCGCTCGGCGATCAACTCGACGATCATCGCCACGAATTTCGGATGCGTGCCGACGGTTCCAGCTCGGACCATCGTCAGGCCGAGTTCCTGTGACAGCTTGCCCGCTTCGTCGTCGAGGTCGTACAGCACTTCGATGTGATCCGACAAGAAGCCAATCGGGGCGATGATGACTTGCGAGACGGACTGCTCCTTCAAGGCTCGCAAATGATCGAGGATATCGGGTTCGAGCCACGGATCGGTTGGTCGGCCGCTGCGACTTTGGTAGACCACCTGCCAACGATCAGACGGGATCTCTAACCGTTCGGCGACCAGACGAGCTGTCTCAGTCAGTTGCGCGGCGTACTGGCAGTTGTCGGCCATCAGCATCGGAATGCTGTGAGCCGTGAAGGCGATGTGTGCCGCGTCGCGACCCTCGGTCGGCAGCCGAGCAAACGCATTGGCGGTTCGGTCGGTGGTCGCCTCGATGAAGTCCGGGTGATTGAAGAAAACTCGGACCTTGTCGATCACGGGAGCCGGCGGTCCCGCCGCTTGTCGAGCGGCCTCGATGTTCTCGCGATACTGCCGGCAACTGGAATACGAGCTGTAACCCGCCAACGCAAACGCGAGCACTCGTTGGATTTTGACACCAACCATCGCCTCGACCGTCTCGGTCAGCAGCGGATGCCAGTTGCGGTTCCCCCAGAAAATCGGCAGGTCAATACCGCGCCGAATTAGCTCCGGCCGTAAGACCTGAATCAGGTCGCGCACCTGCTGGTTGATCGGGCTGATGCCGCCGAAGTCCTGGTAGTGCTTAGCGACTTCCAACAGCCGCTCGCGCGGCACCGGTTTGCCGCGAGTCACGTTTTCGAGAAACGGCATGACCTCGTCCGGCCCTTCGGGGCCGCCAAAGCCGACGATCAACAAGGCATCATAAGGAGCGGGCATCAGTGAATTGGTCCTTCAAAAGTCGGAGAAGAATAGAGAGGACTCCGACAGAGTCGTAGCGTCGGGGCTCACTCGTCCTCTGCGACCCTCTGCGAAATCTGCGTTTCAATGTCCCCTGCGGATTTGAAACGCAGATTACGCGGATTTTCGCAGAGGGAGATCGCAATCGCCCGGCCCTCCCAGTTTGCGGAAGCTCTCGGAAAACGGTCTTTTGCGGATTTGGCACGGCCGCTACATTCCGCCCCGCTTTGAGGAGCCAAGACGCGGAAACTGCCGGACGATCCGGCCCAACGCGATCTGAGTCGGCGGAAAGGAGTCTGCCATGCCGTATGAAACCATGCGCTTTATCCATGCGGCGCGAGTGTCGATCGATCAGCCGTTGAGCGACACCGAAGCGATCGCCTCGGACCTGCGAGGGCTGACACGCGACGCGACCACGCAAGCCTTTCGGAATCTCGTCGCGGCGTGTCTGGAACACGACGTCGATTTCCTGTTGCTCACCGGCGACACGTTGGAGCAAGCAGATTACAGCATCAAAGCTCGTGTCGAATTGCGGCACGGCTTTGAGCAACTCGAAGACGCCGGCATCCAAGTCTTTCTGGTGCCCGGCGCGAGCGATCCGGTTTCCGTCTGGGAACAATTCCCCGAACTGCCAAGCAACGTCACGGTCTTCAAGCCGGACTCCGACGATCCCGTGGCGGTACTGCGGGACGGCTCGGTGATCGCCTCGATTCGCGCGTTGAGCTGGCGGCAATCGTGGTTCGCGTGGGACGACGAAGAGCCGCACGCCGATCGCACACAACGCCGCAAAAAAGAAGCGGACGACGCGGAGAACTCGCTCGACAAGTCCGAGCCGCAAACGAGCTCGCTGATCGACGAGAGAGACGATTCAGAACTTGATGGCAGCCAATCGCTGGCTGACATCGAGGCAACTCCCGCGCGGCACGAAACTCATCGCGAGATTCGCCGAGTGCAGTCCCCCGCCGATTTGCGTCCGAATCATTTTGCCATCGCGATCGTGCGGGACGGCGTCGATCAACCCGGCAACGATCCGCAGGCCGATTACCTCGCGGTGGTCGGCGGTCGCGAGCGAACGACCTCAAAAGGCGATGACTGGCTGATGCACTTCCCTGGCGGCACCCAAGGCCGCATGCCAGACGAATCGGGATTACACGGTTGCTCGCTGGTGGACCTCGACAGCGACGGCGTCATCCGCTGCCGTTTCCTGCCGACCGCGACGGTGCGTTGGGAGAACTTCAATCTCGACATCGACGCCAATACGACGTTTCAGCAGTTGATTCAACGTGCTCAAACGACCTGCCGTGGACTGTGCGGCGTCGAATCGAATCCGGGACAGGACAGTCTGGTTGCCGAGTACGGCGATGCGGCGGACGAAGATTCCGACGCCGACACGACGGCCAAAGATCAAGCGGCGGTCTCGGAAGCTCTGCACGCTCAAGCCTGCTTCCTGCGCTGGACGATTCGCGGTGACGGCCCGCTGTTTGAAGCACTCTTCAAGCAAGAGATGCAAACCGGGTTGATCGAGTGGCTCGACGACGACGTGCATTGGCCGTTGGAGGTGCCCCGCCTGCACCGCATCCGTCTGCTCGCCGCCGAACCGGCCGTCTCACGCTCCGAGTCGGACACCGACAACGAACCGCTCGACGTCCCGACCGAATTCTTCTGGCGAGTCGATCAAGCTCAGCCGCTGGGTAAATCGGCCTGGAACGATTTGGGCGGAGACTCGTCGATCGAGCGGGAACGCTTTGCACGCATTCAAGCGGCAAGCTCAGAAGGCGATGTGGCCGTCGTCTTCAGTCTCGCTCGTCGTCGTGGATGGAAATGGTTCCGAGGGGCAAACACGTAAGGAAGATGGGCACTCTTGCCCGTCCAGCGGTCGGGCCCGAGTGCCCAACCTCCAAGAACACGAGTTGCACAAGGATGAGCACTCGATGAAGATCACTGAAATCGAGATCGAACAATTTGGTCCGTGGAACGAGTTGTCCCTGCCGATCGCTGGCGAAGGGCTGACGGTCGTGTCCGGCGCGAACGAGTCGGGCAAGTCGGCGTTACGTCGGTTCATTCGCGGCGTGCTGTTCGGCTTTCAGGCCGAGGACGCGCGGCGGCGGCCGAACATCGGCTCGCTGCAAATCCGCCATCGAGGCCGGCGGTTCGAGATCCGCCGAGCCGCTCACGACGGCGGCAGCGGATTGGTCACGTCGCGTTGGCTCACGCCCGCGAACACACCAAAGTCGCATGGCAGCAGTCTGATCGAGCACTGTGATTTCGAAATCGAGGATGAAGTTGAGCACGAGACTCCACTCGAATCCGAAACGGCGACACTGCCGCTGACGGACACGCTGTCCGATGTCGTCGGCGACCTCTCCGAAAAACTGTTTGATCAGATTTTCTCGCTGGGGTTGAACCAACTTCATGAACTGTCGAACCTCGCGGACGCGGATGTCGCGAAGGCGATTCACGGCGAAACGCTCGGCCCGTTCGGGCAAACGCTGCTGGCCGCGCGCGACGAGATGTCGCACAACGCCGATCGGTTATGGGACGAGGCTCGGAAAAACGCACTGCCGTCGCTGCTCGCTCGGCACGAACAACTCAACGAACAAGTCGAGGACCAAGAGCTGCGGCTGAAACGCTACGGCGACATGATCCGGCTGCGACGACATCACGAACGGCGGCTGGCCGAACTGCAATCGCGACGCTCGCAGGTTCAGGAATCGCTGCGCGGCTACACGCACATCGAACGAGTTTGGACTCCGTGGCAGCGGCTGCGCAACTTGCAGGCCGAACTGCTGCGACTACCGCGCATCGACGACTTCCCGGAAGGGGGCATCGCTCGGTTCGATCACATCGAACAAGAATTGCAAACGGCTCTGAAGTGCCGCGAGGCGCTAATCGGCGAGGCGAAACAGTTCCATCGCGAGGCCAAGAAGATCACCGTCGCCCGTGAACTGCGACGCTGCTCGGCGTCGATGCGGGCGTTGCTCGACCAACGCGAACATATCGGCCGAGTCGAAGAACGTGCGCGAGCCTCACACGCGACGGTCAAACAGCAAAAAGAAAAACTCGACGCGGCCGTGCAGTCGCTCGGCGAAGGCTGGCTGACGGAGAAACTCGAAGCGTTGGACACCTCCGTCGCGGCGCATTACCGGCTGGTCGAGAAAGCTCGGCAGTTCCGCCGAGCGGTCTCGAAGCGGAACAAGTGGAAGCAACGATTGACTCGGCTGTCGCAGCTTTGTCAGCAGCAGTCGGCCGATCTTGAAGCGGCGACCAAAAAGTTGCGCGGCATCAGTCTGGAAGACGCGCTGCGCCGAGCGAGACAGCAACGAGCCGGTTCGACGCTCTCGATTCCGATCGCGCGAGCCGTCTCGACAATCCGCACGAACGATCCGGAAATCGAACACCTGCATTCGCGGATTATCGAACTTGAACAGCGCCGCGTCAGCATCTCGCGGCAGATCGAGCGACTCGAACCGCGACTGATTCTTCCAAAGTGGGTGCTCGGCGTGCTCGGTTTCTTCGCGATTGGCGGCATCGTGCTGGCATTGCTCGGCCTGGCGACCGGCTTCGCGTCGAACGCACTGGCCGGAGCGGCGTACGCACTGCTCGGCACCGTCTGCGGTGGACTCGCCTTGTCGCTGAAGTTGCACTTCGAGCAACAAGTCCGAGACAGCCTCGCTGCGATGAATGACGAACTCCGAGACAACGAAGCTCGCCTCCGCGAAGCCCGCGAATCGTGGCAGACGCTGACCGGCTTTGAATCTCAAATTTCAAATCTCAAATCTCAAGTCGATCATGGGGCAGGCGAACAGCCTGTCGGCTTGAACGCTGGCGGGCTGCTTTCCAACTCCGCGAGTCGCGACGACGAATTCACCGTCGAGGAACTCGAACGGCTCATCGAGTCGAAACGGGAGCTGGCTCGCAATCAACAGAAGCGGACTCCGTGGCGAACTCGCTTCGAGGCGGCGTCTCAAGAACTGACAACTGCGAGGCAATCGTGGTGCGACACGCTCAAACAACTCGGCCTGCCGGAAAGTGTGCGCGTCACCGAGACGTTCGATCTGTGGCAACGGCTGGCAGCGACAAACGAACTGCTCAAAGTGTTTCACACGGCCGAAGCCGAATTCAAGCGGCACCTCGAAGGAGTGCAGACGACTCGCAGCCGAATCGTCGAACTGTTGCATCGCCTGAACCGACGCGATCTCGAACAACGCACGACCGCTGAGGTCTTTCAGATTTGGGATCAAGACCTCGCGAAACTCACCGCGACGCTGCAAGAGCGATTGCGACTCCGCCGCGAAGAACGCCGCCGCCGAGCGGAAGCGGCCGAGTATTCTGAGAAGATCGACGATCTGCGATTGCAGCGTTCGGCGTTGTTGCGGCAAGGCTGCGCGACCGACCGCGACGACTACGCGCGTCGAGCGATCATCGTCGAGCGACACGAACAACTGCATGACCAGATTGACGTGACGAAAGTCGAACTCGAAGCCGCCGGACGATCGAATCCCGAATTGGCGATCGTCGAAGACGACTTGTTGCGATTCGACATGAGCACTCACGCCACTCAGTTGATCAACCTGCGTCGCGAATCCGAAGCGACCGACGACGAAATCGAACGGCTCCACGAAGAACTCGGCCGCGCGCGGCACGAGATCGAACAAATGGAAGCCGACGACGAACCGTCCGATGTGCGACTGGACCGCGAGATTGTCCGCTCGCAAATCAAAACTCTCGCCGAAGAATGGCTGGCCGACGAATGGATGGCGCAAGCCATCGACGGCATCCGCGCCCGCTACGAACGAGTCTGTCAGCCTGGCATTCTGGCCGCTGTGTCACGCTACTTCACTCGGCTGACCTCCGGCAAATACCGCACGCTGTGGACGCCACTGCGTCATCGCTCGCTGCGAGTCGACGATGCGGCCGGGACGACGTGGCGATTGGAACAGCTCAGCAGCAGCACTCGCGAACTGCTGCTGCTGGCGATCCGATTGGCACTCGTCGAGGACTTCAGTGCCCGCGGCGTCAACCTGCCGCTGCTGCTCGACGACGTGCTGCTGACGCTCGACCCGTCACGAGCTGCAGTCGCCGCGAACGAACTTGTCGCCTTCGCCCAGCGCGGCTACCAAGTCCTGTTCTTCACCTGCCACCCGCATCTGACGAGTTTGTTCACGAACGCGGGATGTCCGAATCTGCGGCTCAGCCAATTCGCGACCACAACCGAACGACTCGCGGGGTAGAGCGTGGGGCAGGTTTTCGACCTGTCCGGAAACAGACACTCTTCAGACTTGAACCTGCGACCGTGGCCGATCAGCTTTTGACGATGCGGACAGGTTGAAAACCTGCCCCACGAAAGGCCAACAATGCTTTCCACTCGTCGCGAATTCCTACAAGTCGGTGTCGCCACAGTTGCGGCCGGCACGTTGCTTGACACGCTCTCGGCGGAAGACCGACTGCCGATCGTGGATTGCCACACGCACTTCTACGATCCGACTCGGCCGGAGGGTGTTCCTTGGCCGGGCAAGGGCGACGCAGTCCTGTATCGCACCATCCTGCCGAAGCAGTTTTTGGAGCAGGCGGCTCCGGTCGGAGTCACGAAGACGATCGTGGTCGAGGCCAGTCCGCGAGTGGAGGACAACGCTTGGCTGCTCGATCTGGCGGCGAAGAATCCGTCGATCATCGGCGTGGTCGGCAATCTGACTCCGGGCAAGCCGGAGTTCGCCGGGCACTTGAAACGATTCGCGGCGAACAAGCGGTATCGAGGCATCCGCGTGAACCACAACGCGGTGAAAGCGGGACTCGATCAGCCGGAGTTTCTGGCGGACATCAAACGGTTGGCCGAGCTTGGCTTGGAACTCGATGTGAACGGTGGACCGGACATGCCGGCCGATGTCGCTCGTCTGGCCGAGAAACTGCCGGAGTTGCGGATCGTCATCAATCATCTTGGCAATGTGGACGTGGACGGTTCGGAACCTCCGCGAGCATGGCAAGACACGATGCGTGCCGCCGCGAAACATCCGCGTGTGTTCTGCAAAGTGTCGGCACTCGTCGAGCACGCCAAGCCGAAGTCGGATGAGAAGAAGGTTCCCGAAGAGGTCGATTTCTATCGGCCGATCCTGGATGCGATTTGGAGCATCTTCGGCGACGACCGCTTGATCTACGGCAGCAACTGGCCGGTCAGCGACCATGCCGCTTCGTACAAAGCACTCTTCTCGATCGTGAACCAGTACGTCACCGCTCGTGGCAAAGCGACCGCCGAGAAGTTCTTTTGGAAGAACGCTCACGCAGCGTATCTGTGAGTGCCGTGGCGGATGCGTCTCGCATCATCCGCCCGACGCGTGGCCACAAAAAAGCGAGTCCGTGTCGGGTGACTCGGACTCGCCTATTCGATTCAAAACTTGCTTCGCGAATTAGCGGATGAAGAGGATCTCACGGTAGGTCGGCAACGGCCAGAGGTCGTCGGCAACGATCCCTTCGAGTTCATCGGCCACATTGCGGACCTTCAACATTGCGGGGCAAACCTCGTCGCGGTAGTGCTTGGCGTGAGCCAAGATGTCGCCGCTCGCAGAGTGCTCGACAGCGTGTTCCAGTTGCTTGATGGCTCCTTCGAGTTGGCCGGTTAGTTCCGTCAACTTGTCCAGCGAACTGGTGTCGGGAGTGCGACCGCAACCCTTCATCGCGGCAGCGGTTTGAGCCAACTCACCTTGGTAGCGGTACGCGGCGGGCAGGATCGACGACCGAGCCATGCCCAGGCACAAGCGGCCTTCGGTGTTGATGTCCTTGCAATACCGCTCCATGTAAATTTCGTAGCGGCTTTCGGTCTCACGCGGACTGAGCACTCCGTACTTATCGAACAGAGCGATCGCCTCTGCAGCCTTGATGGAGCCGAGAGCATCGACCGTGTTGCGGAGATTCGGAAGACCGCGTTTCTCGGCTTCCTGGTGCCACTCTTCCGAGTAATTGTTGCCGTTGAAGACGACCGCCTTGTGTTGCTTGTAGATGCTTTGCACGAGCGTCTGCACCGCACCGGCCAGCTTGCTGGTGTCGCCGCCGGTGGCCTTCTCCAATTCGGTGGCGACGTAGTCCAAGCTCTCGGCAACGATCGTGTTCAGCACGACCAGCGGACCGGAAATCGACTGGCTTGATCCAACCGCACGGAACTCGAACTTGTTGCCGGTGAAAGCGAACGGACTGGTCCGGTTGCGATCGCCAGCATCCTTCGGCAAAGCCGGCAGCGTGTCGACGCCGATCGTCAGGTAGCCACCCTTCTTCGAGGTCTCCAACTTACCCTTTTCGATCTGCTCGAAGACATCGGTCAGCATGTCGCCGAGGAAGATCGAGATGATTGCCGGCGGAGCTTCGTTCGCACCGAGGCGATGGTCGTTGCCCGCGTGAGCGATCGAGGCTCGCAGCAGCTTTGAGTTCTTGTGAACCGCACGAATCACGGCGGCGCAGAACACCAGGAACTGCATGTTCTGGTGCGGGTTGTCGCCCGGTTCGAGCAGGTTGGCCGAGTCGGTCCCCAGTGACCAGTTCAGGTGCTTGCCGCTGCCGTTGATGCCGGCGAACGGCTTCTCGTGCAGCAAGCAGGCCAGGCCATACTTGGGAGCGATCTTCTGCAGCATCAACATCGTCTGCTGCTGATGGTCCGTTGCGACGTTGGCGTTCTCGTAGATGGGAGCCAACTCGTACTGCGACGGGGCGACCTCGTTGTGACGTGTCTTCACAGGCACGCCGAGCTTCGACAGCTCATGCTCGGTTTCAAGCATGCAGGCCAGCACGCGATCCGGGATCGCACCGAAGTATTGATCCTCGAACTCTTGGCCCTTCGGAGGCTTGGCTCCAAACAGCGTTCGGCCGCAGATGTTGAGATCCGGCCGAGCGAAATAAAAGTTGCGGTCGATCAGGAAGTATTCCTGTTCCGGTCCACCGGTCGCAAAGACGTAGTCCGGACTCGCCTGTCCGAAGATCTTCAGCACTCGCTGAGCCTGCTTGTTGAGGGCTTGCATCGAGCGGAGCACGGGAGTCTTCTTGTCGAGAGCTTCGCCGGTCCACGAACAGAACGCTGTCGGAATGCACAGCGTCGTGCCGTTCGGGTTTTCCAGAATGTACGCTGGCGAGGTCACGTCCCAAGCCGTGTAGCCGCGAGCTTCAAACGTCGCGCGAATGCCGCCGCTGGGGAACGACGACGCATCTGGCTCACCTTGGATCAACTGCTTGCCAGTGAACTCGCTGATCGCACTGCCGTCGCCGGTCGGTGCCAGGAACGAGTCGTGCTTCTCGGCGGTGATGCCGGTCAGCGGTTGGAAGACGTGAGCGTAGTGCGACGCACCCTTCTCCAGCGCCCAATCACGCATTGCAGTCGCGACGGCGTCGGAAATGCTCGGATCGAGTTTCTCGCCGCGCTTGATCGTGCGTTGCAGAGCCTTGAACGCCGGCTTCGGCAGGCGTGCCCGCATTTCTTTTTCGTTGAACGTGTTGACGCCGAACAGCGACGGGCTGGCGACTTCACGGAAGTTCAACGGCGTGGCGTCGGACTTGTAGTTGATGACGGCGGCGATGGCAGAGGCACGAGCATTGAGCGACATTGAGCGCAACTCCTGGGACTAAAACCTGGCTCGAAAACCAAAATGACTGGACGACGTCCCACGAGAAAAGTGCTCTCGAGCAACACACTCCCCCCGGAATCCCCCTGCCGGAGCACGCCTCGTGCCGGCCTGCGATGCTCAAACGCAACCCGCTGCGCCGCATCGCCATTTTCGAAGTCGTCCAGTCTCCTCCTCAAGCCGATTGCCCTAAGCCGCGGCATTTTTTGCCGCCACTCCCAGCAACCCGAACGACTTCGATTTTCGCTCCTCGCCAAGCCCAAAAGACTTGGCCCCCGCAGCGAAGGTGCGGCATCCTAATAGTGCTCCCGTCCGCCTTCAACACAGCGAGCAACCTCTTGGCGAGAGGCCAGGGCAATTGCACATGAAGTCACGAACTGAAGAGGACTTGCAGGAGATAGTCCTCGTCGCTGGCGGCGATGAGTCGTTTGTTTTTGACACCGATTTTGTGGGTGAGGTTGTTTTTGAGCAGGCTCAGTCCGGCTCGGCGGAGCA
>CAMAWN010000093.1 GCA_945861865.1 Candidatus Kuenenia stuttgartensis
GGGACTGCCTCCGGACTCGATCAAGTCCGGATACAGCGTCCCTTGAGCCAGAAACTTGGCGTTCGGAATCGACTTGGCTTCGTGCCGGAAGACCTCGATGAAAACTCGCCCGATGATTTTTCGTTTTTGCTGCGGATCGCTCACGCCAGACAGTTCGTCGAGGAATCGCTGCCGAGCATCGACGACATGCAGGTCGGTCTTGAAATGCTGCGAAAATCGGTCGCGAACATCCTCGGCCTCACCGAACCGCAGCAAGCCGTTGTCCACAAAGATGCACGAGACCTGATCGCCAATCGACTTCGAGAGCAACGCGGCGACGACCGACGAATCGACGCCGCCGGACAGCCCGCAGATCACACGATTGCTGCCGACGCGTTGGCGAATGCCAGCGATCTCGCGTTCGATGAAGTCGCTGATCCGCCACGACTCGCGACAGCCGCAGATGTTCTTCACGAAGTTCGCGAGCAGCCGACTACCGTGTTCGGTGTGCGTGACTTCGGGGTGAAATTGCAAACCGAAGATCGGCTTCGTCCGATGCTTCGCGGCGGCGTGCGGACAGGTCTCAGTGGCCGCGATCGGCTCGAAGTCGGCGGGCAGGTCGCGGACTTGATCGCCGTGACTCATCCAAACTTGGAACTCCGACGGAACGCCATCGAACAAGCCGCTGGATGACAAAACTTTGCACGGAGCGTGTCCGAACTCGCGCGTGTGCCCTGCGGCGACTTCGCCTCCTTGAGTGTGGCAGGTCACCTGCATCCCGTAGCAAATGCCGAGAATTGGAATGCCGAGGTTGAAGATTTCAGGATCAGGTTGTGGCGAACCTTTGCCGTAAACGCTGGCCGGCCCACCCGACAGGATCAGTCCCTTCGGCGCGATCTGACGAATGCGGGAGGCTGGCAAGTCGTGTCGCACCAGTTGGCAGAAGACGTTGTTCTCACGGACTCGGCGAGCGATGAGCTGCGCCGTCTGCCCACCGAAATCGAGCACCAAAACTTGCTCGTCAACAGTCGCTCCAATGGGAGTCGCGGCCCGTTTCGCCGCCGTCGAATTCGCAGACATGAGTGGCTATTTCCGATCCAATTCCGAACAGTCAATTCCGCCAAGGGAAAGGGTGGATGGTATGACCGTCCCCGCGAAAAGGGTATTGTCCGGCCCGCGTAGACCGGACGCCCACGTCCGGCCGTTCGGACGTAGGCGGCCGAACCACTTCAGGACACGATCATGGCCGAATGGTGGCACGAATTCCGTCGGCAAATGCCGGTCACCGAGCGATGGGCGTACTTCGACCACGCCGCCGTCGCACCACTCAGCTTGCCTGCGAAACGCGCCCTCACCGATTGGGCCGACGAGGTCACAAACAACGGCGATGCCAACTGGTCGGAGTGGCGGAAGCGTGTCGGCCCGGTGCGCGACTCGGCCGCGCGGTTGCTCGGCGGCCAGTCGAGCGAGATCGCCTTCATTCCGAACACGACCAGCGGCTTGTCGATCATCGCCGAAGCGTTTCCGTGGCAACCGGGTGACAACGTCGTGCTCGCCAGCAGCGAGTTCCCGGCGAATCGAAACGCATGGCGTTGCCTGATTCCGCGAGGCGTCGAAGTTCGCATCGTCGAGAGCGAACCTGGCACTGACGTTTGCGAGATCGATCGGCTGATGGCCGCGACTGACGCGCGGACGCGGATCGTCACCGCCAGTTGGGTCGGATTCGTGACCGGTTGGCGACACGACCTCGACGAACTCGCCGACGCCTGTCATCGGCGCGGAATCTTTCTCTGCGTCGACGCAATTCAAGGCTTGGGAGTCATCCCGCTCGACCTGTCCCGCACACCGGTCGATTTCCTGGCGGCAGACGGACACAAATGGATGCTCGGCCCCGAAGGAGCGGGTGTGCTCTTCATCCGGCAAGAGCATCTCGAACGACTGCGACCGATCGGCATCGGCCCGAACAGCATCGGCTTCTCCGGTTCGTATCTCGGAGCGGTCACGGACTACTCGGACGCCGCCGGCTCGTTCCGAGTCGCTCGTCCACTCCAGTCGCGTGAGATGTGGTCGTCCTCGCGCCGCTTCGAGGGAGGCACCGCAAACGCCGGCGGCATCCTGTCGCTCGGCGCGAGTCTGGACTTGCTGCTCTCCTTCGGAATCGACGCCATCTGGTCGCGGTTGTGCGATGTCACCGATCAGATTCGACAAATGCTCGACACGCTGAACTTCACCGTCCGCTCGTCCGCGTCTGCGATTCGGCGCTCCGGCATTGTCTCCTGCGAAGTCTCCGACGACGATCGGCGACGGATTCTCGCCGCCGCGATGCCTGCTGGCGTCGTACTCAACTTTCGTGAGGGCTTAATGCGATTCAGCCCACACGCCTACACGAACGAAAATGATCTCGAACGATTACGCTCCGTGCTCTCGGTCACTCGAACCTCAGTCCACAAAAACTGAACCCAGAACAGGCAAGCCAGAGGGCATCAGCCACCGGACCAATGCGTGATTGTCCGAGGGCTGCTGCCCTTCGGCTCGCCTGCGGAAATCACTGATGCGTCACCAGCCCAAACCCGCCAGCCTGCTGTTTCGTCTCACCGCTGTCGCGGCCGGCGTCTTCGTCGTCACGATTCTCGTCCTCATCGCGATTGTGATCGGCAACTCGCACTCGCCGGGAGCGGTTTGGTTGAACCGCAATTCCGGCTCGCTATTCGCCGTCGAAGTTGCCGCGATTCTGGGACTCGGCTTCGCCGCGATGGCTCAGGATCGAAAGCAGACTCTTCGCGAACAGGGCGAAGCGGATCCCTCGCCGCCGACTCCGCCATCGGAAGACTCGTGAATCGGCAAGCCTGCTGCTTCCAGGCTCGTTCAGACTTCGATGAGTTCGTCTGTTTGAACGAACAGAAGCTTCGCCGCGACTCGATCCACCGCGAGACCGAAGAGTTGTGCGACGGCGCGGCGGTACGAGTCCAACTGCGGCCGATAGGCCGCAACTCGCGCATCCAGCGAAGCCCTGTCGGTGATGGCATCGGTTTTGAAATCAATGATCTCCGCCGCGACGATTCGATCTGCGGACGACCACAGCACGAGGCGGTCGATGATGCCGCTGATAAGCGTCCGCTCGAAGCGGCAGGCGAAGGGATGCTCGCGCAGCACTCGCGAAGTCTGCTCGCGATGCGGCGACTGGTCGCGGCGCAGAGCAGCGGTGATCGCCGACTGATCGAGCATCGCGAAGAACTCCGGCAGCACCTTCGCGGGGTCGAGCGTCATCGGCGGCAACGTCCGCGCGGCGGCCAGCAGTTGCTCTTTCGACGGACGGCCGTCGTCGAGCCACTCGATCTGCTCGAACCATTTGTGAATCAGCGTGCCGCGTTCGAAAGCCTCGGTGGGACGAGTTCGCAGCAAGTCAACGAGTCGGCGCGATTCGTGAGCGGACGGTGCTTCGCGCTGCCAGCCGCGCGTCCGCGTCGGCAGCGGCGGTACGAATGGGATGCGGGACGCCAAACTAGCCCGACACGCCAGCGAGGGGTCAAGTGCGACCGTTGATTTGACCACTCGCTGGCGCGTCGTGCTGGTGTCCCAATTCGCGTCACCCGTCTCGAACAACACCGTCTCCGGCGGAGCGGGGGCGTTGTCTGCCAGCGACGCATGCAGCAAACCGGCGAACGATTTCTTCGGCTCCTTCTCGTGCGGAGCGATCAGCAAGTACATCGCGTGGATCGCGCGGGTCAGCGCGACATACAGCACACACAGCGACTCGTGAGTGCGGCGTTCGACGTCTTGCTCGAAGAGTTTTTGCAGTTCCGGCGGCAGGAGTTGTTGAATGCTGTCGTCGCGGTACAGGCACACGGCGTCCGGCGGCTCAGTGGGATCGATGTTGCCGGCCACGAGCGCGGGCGTCTGACCGGGAATGAGCTTGTCCAATTCCGGCAACACAACGATGTCGAACTGCAAACCTTTCGCTTGGTGGACCGTCATCACGCGGATGCGGTCGCCGCTGGGATCGGCGACACGCTCTTCGCGGACGAACTCGACGAAGTCGCTGGGCCGCAGCGTCGCCGAGGGTTGATATCCGTCCGCCAGTTTGACGAGCTGATCCAAACGGACTCGATCGCGCGAGCTTCCGTGATTGGCCAACAATTTCGACCACTCGGCGAAACACGGGCCGTAGCCATCGCACAGCAATCGTCGTCGCAGGAATTCGGCCAACTGAGCGGCGGCGGAATCGCTTTGGAAATCTCCGAATTGAAAGGCTGGCCCTAGCGGCGATGTCGCGACGTGAAACCGAGCAATCCGGTCTCCCGGATGATCGGCCAGCAGCAGCAGTGACAGCAGCAACCGCACCGCGACCGAGTCAGTCAGCGGATGCCCCCCCTCTTCGCTGGCGGGAACGTCGAGGTGATGCAGTTCAAAGATCAGCTTCGCGACCGCATCATTGCTGCGCGTCAGCACACCAATGCTGCGATCCGGATGCTTCGCCGCCAACTCCGCGACCAAATCGGCGGCGGCTTGCAGAGTGATCTCCGATTGCGATTCCCCCTCGGCTTTCGCCGCGACCGAACGAAACTGCACGAAGCCGGACAATTCTGTCCGCGCGGTCGTGTGCTCTGGAAACACATCGCACCAAGACTGAATCGGCGCGGCCAGTCGTTCGAGATTCGGATGCCGAGACAAGTTCTGGAACACACGATTGACTGTCTCGATGATCGGCGAAGCAGATCGCCAACTCTTCGCGAGTTCCTCCGGCGTGAGGCTCGGCAACTGCCGCAGCAGCGTGTCAAAGATGCGTGCGTCGCCACCACGCCAGCCGTAGATCGCCTGTTTGACATCGCCGACGCAGAAGAACGATGGCGGAAAATCGTCTTCGCCGAACAACATCTGCTGTTTCTCGGGGGATTGACATCCCCCGTTCGCCTTGCGAGCGACCTGCTCGGCGAACGGACGCAAGACCGACCATTGCAGCGGCGACGTGTCTTGAAATTCGTCGAGCAACAAATGCGACAACCGCGAATCGAGCCGCATCGCCAGACTGCCGGATGAGTGATCGGCCTCTTCCGACAGATCGCTCCAACCGGCCAGCGCGCGAGCCACGTCCGAGAACGAGCAACCACCTTGCCGCCGTTGCAACTCGCGAAATTCGCGATCGAATTTGTCGAGCAACTCACGCGTTCCCTCGGTCTGGATCGCCAACCGATGCAACGCGAGTCGCTTCACCTGATCGAGGATCGTTTCGTAAACCGCCAACGTCTCCGGATCGAGATCCTTCCGATAATACTTTCGTTCGCCCGCCAGCAAGTTTTTTAAGATGCCTCGCTTGAGCAGTTCCTCCCACTGATCCCGTTCGGCGGAATCGAGATCTTTCGTGATCGCGTCTTGCACTCGCTTGTCCGTTCGAGTGGTGTCGTCGAGGAGTTCCTGAAGCTGCTGCCGCGAGTGTTGCAGTTCGGCGTAGTCTGGCAGCGGCGGCCGAGGCACTTTGAGCCACGCGGCCGGAGATGTTTCTGCCGCGACCTCGCCACACTTCTGGACGGTGTCGTCGATCAAGTCGCTGACCGTTCGGGACGTCGTCCCCTTTGTCAGCAACCGCAACAGGCGGACAAGTTCGTCGTCCGACTCCGCTTCGAGCAACGCCTCGACCGCCTCTTCTCGCAACCGCTTCGCTTCGATGGTCTCCAGGATTCGCCAATCGGGAGGCAAACCCAGTTCCAGCGAAAAACTGCTGGCAAGCTTCGCGAAGAAACTGTCCAACGTCCCAACTTGCAACCGATGTAGCCGCTGCGTCATTTTCGCCAGCAGTTCGCGACAGCGTTCACTGGTCAGTTGCGGCGAACCGATCGCACTCGCCAACTTTGCCCGTTCGCCGTCGTCGCTTGCCGCGCGAGCCAGCGTCAGCAAGATGCGTTCGAGAATCTCGCCCGCTGCTTTGCGAGTGAACGTCGCCGCCAAAATCGACTCCGGCGGCACGTCCGCATCGAGCAACTGCAAGAAGCGGCTTGCCAGTTGATACGTCTTGCCAGTCCCGGCCGACGCGCGAATCACGATGTCGGGAAGCGATGAGTGGGCCGGGAGCAGGTCTTCAAATTTCATTTTTGGCCCCACAATCCACCCCGACATTCATCTGACATCGCCATTTCAATTCACATCGCGTCTCATTCGCGGGGCCAAAAATGAAATTTGAAGACCTGACCCCTGACCAACAGACTACCGCGGCTGCACCTGGATTTGGTCGTGGATGCGGTCGCTGGGATGGACGATGACGAGATCTGTCTCGCTCAAGCCGTTGAGGACTTCCGCTTCGAGTCCGTTGCGGCGGCCGACTTCGATGCGGCGCTTAATGGCCAGCCCGTTCTCGACCACGAACACGGCCCAAATGTCGGCCGACGGTTTGTCACTGGATGCCGACTGCGACGCACCGTTCTCACGGAAAAGCGCCCCGGTCGGCACCTTGAGCACATCGTCTTTTTCCCAAATGACGATCTCGGCTTCGACGCGGTAGCCGTCGCCGAGCGTCGGCCGTTCGGCGTACGGCGTGTCGAACGGCGCGATGACGTGAACACGCTGCTCTTCGACACCGAGCGCCGAGAGCTTCAAATAGCCGGATGGTTCGACCAATCGCACATGCGCCAGCAGTGGTTTCTCGCCGCCCCAATGTTTCAGCCGCACCATTTGGCCGGGGCGAACTTTGACCGCGTCGGTCGAGAGGACTTCGATGTCGATTTCCAAATCGCGCGGGTCGCCCACTTCCAGCAGGGGCGTCCCTTGTTGCACGATCGTTTCGCTCTCTTGCAAGACCTTCATCACAAGGCCGTCGATCGGCGATTGCAGACGCAGTTGCCATTTCTCGGCATCCTCCGGGGCGAGCGGCTTGGAACGCAGCAGCGCGGCGCGGGACAGATCAAGTTCGTACTTGGCGGTCTGCTCGGCGAACTTCGCAGAGTTCAGTTCCTCCGTTCGCGAGCGGAGCAACATCTGGGCGTCTTCGAGTTCTTGTTTGGTGTTGGCTCCTTTGCCCGAAAGTCCCACGCGGCGATCGAGGTCGAGCTTCGCCCATTCGCTCGCGACGCTCGCCTTGGCCTTCGCGGCCGCCGCGCTTTGCAGTGCGAACTCCAACGCTTTGACACGCAGCTCGGCCTGAGCGATTTGCCGTGAGTCCAACAGGCTCGGATCAATCGGGGCGATGACCGCCAATTCACTGACCGGTGCAGTTCCGAGCGAGACGGACGTCGTGAACGATTCCGTGACGGGATCACCATGCCCATTGCCGTTCGCCGATTCGTCGTCGCTCGGCTTGCTCGCCAGCCGCTCGGCCGTCACCGGAATCGACACCGGATCGCCCGCTCGAACTTTGATCCGATGCAGTCGTCCCGCCAACGGCGCGGAGATTACGAAACGATCGCGCACGCGCGTCTTGCCATCCTCGGCCACGGTGACCGAGAGCACACCGCGATTGACGCTCGCCGTGTCCACCGGGATTGGCTTGGGCATGAAGCCGTACCCGACGAAGACAACAATGCCAGCCAGCACGCAGAGCCACAGAAATCGTTTGAACCAGCGAAACAAGTCGCACCCTTCCTGTCAGGACCGTCTTGGATTGGAAATCACCGGATGACGGCCTGACATCTCAATTCTCAACTTCGCACGAGAACTCTCAGAACTGGAATCCGAGGTTCTCGTTTCTGAAACCTCAAGGTCATTCGCGTGTCTTCAATACAGCGATCAAATCCAAGTGGTCTAACCGGCGTCGGACCAGCAGCCCCGACAGAATAGCGGCAATCAACACAACCATCGTTGCGAACGAATACGTCCTCGGTTCGATGATCAACGGGATGCGATACAGCTCGGTGTCCATGAACCAGCAGACGAGTCCCGCCAGTCGATTGCCGAAGAACAGACCGACCGGAATCGCGGCGGCGGTCAGCAGCGCAAGTTCGCCCAGCAGGATGCGAGAAATCTCCGCGCGAGTCAGACCCAGCACTCGGAGGCTCGCCAACTCGCGGCCTCGTTCCGACAGCGCGACGCGCGCGGTGTTGTAGACCACGCCGAACGCGATGATGCAGGCGAAGACGACATTGAAGGCTTGCATGGTCAGCAGGTTGTTCATCACGGTGTCTCGGAAACCTTGGATCGCCGCCCCTTTGAGCATCACGCTGCCGACGCGCGGAGTCGCTTTCAAGCGGCGGTACAAATCCTCAACGGCGTTTGGATCGGCGGTGATCGCGACGCTGGTCACGGTCGGGCCTTCGCCGATCAACCGATTGAGCGCTCGTGCTTCCATGTAGCAGACTGTGCCTAGGTACTCTTGGCTGAACGCCGCGACGCGCACCGGGCGAACGCGGCGATTGCCAGACATGATCTCCAGCCGGAGTGTATCGCCGATGCGAACCCCCAGCACTTGCGCCAATTTTTGGTTGAGCACGATCCCGTCCGGAGGCACGGCGACGGGATTGTCGTCGTCGTCGATCAGGTGATTCAGTTTCGCGTCGAGGTCGATGCCCAGCAGAAACGTCCGCTTCTCGACTTGATCCTTGAACAGTTTGACGCCGACGCCGCGCCGTGGTTCGGCGTGGATGACACCGGGAAGCTGCTGGATTTCATGGAGTGCTCGGCGCGACGTCGGCTCATTCAGCGAGACGTCGATGTCATGCCGATTCATGTACTCGAACTGCATCCGCACCAGAAACTCCAACGAGTCGGCCGAGAACCGGCCGAGCACCAGAATCGCCGCTGCCATCGCAATCCCGCAGACCGACAGCAGCGCCTTGACCGGCCGCCGTTCGATGTTGCGAATCACGATGCGGCCGATTTGCGACATCCAGTGTCCGAATCCAAGCCGCTCGAAAATCGTCGGCCGAAACTCACCCGGAGCTTCCGGACGCATCGCCTCGGCCGGCGGCAGCGTGACCGCGCGGCGGACGACGTTCAGAGTGCCAAGCATTGTGAACCCGAAACAAACGCCGAACGCTCCCGCGATGACCTCCGGCGGCAGTTGATAATGCAGTTCCGGATAGCGATAGAACTCGGCGTAGATGCCCATCATCTTGCGGCCGATGAATGCTCCGGCGATCGTCCCCACGATGCCACCGATCACGCAGATCAGCAGTACGAGTTTCAGATAGTGCCGCCCAACCGCCCAATGCGAATATCCGAACGCCTTGAGCGCCGCGATCTGATCCCGCTGCAACGCGATGATCCGGCTGAGCACCACGTTCAACAGAAACGCCGCCACGCCGAGAAAGATCGACGGCACGATCATCCCCATCCGCTTGAGATTGCTGATCTCGTCAGACAGAAAGCGATGCGAGATTTGATCCGCGCGCGCGTACGAGCCAAAGCCGCCATGTTTCTCGATCAGCCGATCCAACGGCCTCGTGACTGCTCCTTCGGTCGTTCCTGGAAGCAGCTCGATGAGCACATCGTTGAACGCTCCCTTCATGTCGAACGCCGCTTCAAGCGCCTCGCGGCTCATCCACAAAATCCCGAACCGCTTGTCGTCCGGCACGAGCTGCCCGTACTTGATTTGATAGACGTACTCCGGCGACAGCGCGATGCCGACGATCCGTAACTTCTTCTTCTTGCCGTTGATGACCGCCGAGATTTGATCGTTGAGCTTCAGCTTGTGAGCCTTGACGAACCCCTCGCTGGCGAGCACCTCGTCGTCGCGCCGCGATTCGATAAAGCGTCCCTTGCGCAGAAACAGCGAGCACAAATCGGTCGGCTGCGGATGTTCCGGGATCGACACCAACCGTCCCGCCACTGGCTCCGCGAACGACGGCACGTCGAGCGTCACGTCTTCGACCACGCGCGTCTGAATCCGCGCGACTCCGGGAATCTCCTCGATCCGCTCAGCCAACGTCAGCGGAGCACGCTTCATACTGGCGAACACCTGCGGGAACCGATTGTCGGCGTAGAACCCGTCCATCGTCCCCTGCAACGAGACCATCGCGCTGCTGGACATTACGAACGTCGCGACTCCACAGGCCATCACCGCGCAGATCGCCAGCACCTGCCCCTTCATCAGGAACACATCTCGCACCAGTTTGCGATCAATTGCCCGCATTGTTTTTCCATCCTGAGCCAGTCGAATCATCGCGACCGCCAACTCCGACTGCCATTAACTGTCTACGAGATTAGGGAACAGTCAATCATTGGGAAGATCGCGTAAATCCGCCGCGGCAGACCTCGTTCCCGTCACTGTGTGGTGTGGTTTTGCAACGCTGTCCACACTCTGGGGACCGGGATGACTGGCATCTGGCGGCGTTTCGCGGTATTTATCTCTCCCCGTTTTTGACATCCACTATCGAAATTTGGGTCGAAGGATATTGAGGCATGGCGACGAAGTCTGAAGAACTGGAAAACAAGGCTCGCGTGAAGCTCACGCTGTCCAAGAAATACGCAAATCTGTGCCGCATCTCCGGCAGCAAGCCGGCTCGCGGAAAGTTCATCCGCCGCTCGAACCAACTCCGCCGCCAAGCAATCGAGTTTCAACGAGCGGCCGACGCTGCCAAAGCGTAAGGTCGGAGTCCCGATTTCCAACCGAGTGACACTGTGCGATTCCGGACAGTGGGAATCCAGATAGGGGGACTCCAGCTTGGGCGATTAGCTCAGTTGGTAGAGCGCCATGTTTACACCGTGGATGTCGCGGGTTCGAGTCCCTCATCGCCCACCTTTTTCGCAAGAACCCTCGGAAATTCGAGGGTTTTTGCATTTGCGGTGCAGTCATGCGGTGCAGTGCGAGCGAGTGCGGCAGTGAACTGCACCGGATTCCGCACCGCCTTGGCGAAGTCCACTTCGCGGACTTGCAGGTAGTGCTCACGAGCGATCTTTTCGGAGTTCCCCAGCCACGCACAAACGACGTGAGACGGGAACCGCTCTTCCAACTCGGTCTGACGTGAGGCTCGCAAGTTGTGCCACAGTCGCGGCCATTGCGTCTCGCCAGCACGCTTGAGGATCTTCTCGAATCGCGTCCGCAGGTTGACCGCTCGCCAGTCTCCGCGTTGACCGGCTTCGTGCTGTAGGCCGGGCAGGACGTATTCGGCTGCGGGATCGAACACATCTTCGAGGTACGGCCGCAATTCGGTGAAGATGGGCACAACTCGACTCTCTTTACCGATGTGATGCTCCGTCTTCGGGGCGTGAACCGTCATCCGGCTCTCCGCCCAATTCACGTCAGACCAACGCAGCGTCAAGGCTTCAGACGGAACCCGCAGCCCTCCGAACCGTGACAACGCGACCAGCAGCCGCCATTCCGCGTTGGGGCAAGCGTCGATCACTTTGGCGATCGTGGCTTGTTCGATGAAATGGGCGTTCTCGGCGTTCGACTTAGGCCCGCCACGGACATCGTCAAACGGATTTTCCGCGATCAGTTTTCGGCGGACGGCGTCCCGAAAGAACTGCTTGGCCTGACCACAACGGCGAGCAGCCGTGGCGGCGGCCAATCCACGTTTCCCATTCCCTGCCGGCTTCAGTTGGCGGGATCGTAGGCGTTGAGCTACAGCGTCCCACCCGTCAGCCGGCTCGACTTCTGATTGCCGGACGAACGCGATGACCTTGTCGAGCGGGTAGAGGTCTTCTCGCCGCGACTGGTAAATCTGCCCGATCGGGTTCGGCAGTTTCGGGGACTTGAGCCAGCGGGCGTTCAATTCGCGCGCCGCTCGCCCGTTGACGTTGAGCAGCACGGCGGCGACATCGAACAGCTTCACGCCCAACGTCTCAGACTCCGGCTTCGCCGTGTCTTGATCGTCACCGCGACGATTCAGCGCTCGTCGAAAGTCATCAGCATCGGCCGGCGTGATGCTGTCGAGCGGTCGGTCAGCCCCGAACTCGTTCAACAAATTCTTGGCGGTGTTCCGGTAGGTGATCTGCGTCGCGTCCTTCACGTCATCGCGGCGTTTCTGGTAGTCGGCCAGAAACTCGCCCAAGGTGATTCGTTTGGCCGGCTCACGCGGTTGGATCAGCTTCACGGCTGCGAGCTTCGCCAACAGCATCACTTCGCGTTCCGAAACCCAGCGAGCGGTTTCGCTGTCAACCGGAAGACCGCTGATGCTCGCGATGTTCAGAGCTTCGACCCTGACCTTGATCGACTCCGCAACTCGCATCGGCACTTTGCCGAGTCGAACACTGCGCCGTTTACAATCCGCACCGACGAATTGAATCGTGCGATTGCCGTTGGAGTCGGTGGAGATGCTGGCCATTGGGCTTTCCTTGATCAGAGCGTCGAAAGAACTTGTATTGCTGACGGATTCACACGATCGCGAGTCGTTGGAGCACGCGGCTAACTTGAACTTGGTTCCACGACTTGCCGCGACGGGTCGTGTGGCCAGCAGCGTTCAGCGTCTCCGCAATCGCTCGCAGACTGTGGCCTTCGCTCTGTAGTTGCCTCATCTGCGGAATGAGGTCAACGTAAGCTTCGGTCGCCGCCTTCGCTCGAACAGCCGCCGAAACTTTCGCTCCCTTGGCCGCTCCCCGAAGGCGAGCTTGTTCGCGCCCGTCCCAGTGTCCAGGGCGGGCCGATCCCAGCTTCATCCCACGAGCCTTTGCCGCCCGCAATGCGACCTTCGTTCGATCGCTGGTAGCCTTCGCTTCGCCTTCCGCCACTGCCGAAAGAATGTGAATCGTCACCCGGTTCGCGTGCTCCAGATCAATTGCGATGAAGTCCGCACCTGATTCCATCAGCCGGGACAAGAACGCCACGTTGCGCGCCAAGCGGTCGAGCTTCGCGACAACGAGCGTTGCCTTGGATCGTTTGGCATGAGCGAGAGCCTTGGCCAGTTGGGGACGATCCGCACGCTTGCCCGATTCGATTTCTTGATACCTCGCCAGCACGTGGCAACCTCGCGTTTGAACGAATGCCGCCACGGCCGCTTCCTGACCTTCCAAGCCGAGTCCACTCCGCCCCTGCTTGGCAGTCGAGACTCGATAGTACGCGATGATTTTTTGCACGGCGGATTCTCCGAAGTAGTCGTTCACGAGCCGATTCAAGTGACGTGCGATCAGTGTTACACTAGCCTTGTTGTTCGTCAATGCAAATGTAACATCGGCGAACCGATCTTTCGAGGGCGAGTTTTTCGTCATGGATTATGGTCCCTCTTGCAGAGCGTCGGCCCAGACGTCCAAATCGGGCGACTCAACAATTTCCGTAGGCGGTTTTCGCTTCATTTCGACGACCTCATGGATTCAAAAATTCGCAGTTCTTTTTCGAATCGCTTCGCCCACCTTGGGGAAAGAGTGCCGGATTCAATGGTCTGGCGGAGCGAAGCGACAATTTTCTGTCGGAGGTCTTCCGGGATGGCATCCGAGCAAGTAGCAGACCTTGGCGCGATTGGCGTGAGGATGCCGGATTCAAGTGTTCGACGAAGCGAGAACTTGTTCTGTTGGAAACGTCTTAGCGTCATGGTTCTGTCCCTTCGCCGTAGCTCCTCGCAATCGCAGCCCGGCACCGTTCGGCCAAGTCCGGCGATTCAATCCGTGGAAGGACTCTGGCGATCGAGTCGAAAAACTTCGTTCTGACGTCCGCCGGTATGTCGTTGAGTTCTTGGACCCGATCCAGTACGTCCAGGCCATAGGAGAGTATCCGTCGCAGCGATTCCCCACGGGTGAGACCCGCGACGCGAAATACCGCGTCATCGTTCGCCCGACGCCTGCGCATCGAGATCACTTCCATTTTTTTCAGTCGGTTATGCAGGTTCGGCATTGAGTCGGTCCTCCACGGCTTGCAGCCGGCCTTCCAGTTCGACGACTTCTTTCAGTCGAACCGCGATTTCAAACATGGCGCGAGCCGCCGACAACCGGATGGCGTCGGATTCGCTCCCCAACAGACTCTTGAGGCAATCGGCCGCAGCGTCCAAGGTGTTGCTGATCTTGCCGGCCGCCGCGTCCACGAGCTGCGACCTTGTTCGCTGAACCTCGGCCCGGAAGTCCGAGAGCGTCAGCCGGCGGTTGACGGTTCGGACGGAGACGCCAGCAAGCTGCGCCGCCGTCGCGAGCTGCTCGCCACGAGCCAGTGCTATGACGAGCAAATCATTTCGCTTTTGTCGCGGTTCAAACGTCATATCAGGCCACTCCCAAAAACTCTCACTAAAATAATTCTGCTCGCGAACTCTCCACGGAAAAAATGTCGATCAAGTTTCCTCATTTGGGAACCTCGCCGCGATGACTGACCGAAAACTTGGTGGATGGCACGTTGCACAAATCAAGTGGCTCCCGAAGACCGAGCGCCACCAGCGACGTTGGCCACAGCAGAAACATTGCTCCACGGTCATCGCTGGTGCCGCTCGCTCCGATTCGCCGGAAACGCTTCGAGGCGTCACGGCGACGTTGGATGGCTCAACTCTCGTCTCTGGTGCCGTGAGCAGCCAAGCGACGACGTCGGCTTTCTGAGCGAGAACCGACTTGGCGAGCGTCTCGGCGGACCTCGGCCCGCGAACGATCAGCCGTTCGCCATCCACTCGCATCGTGACTCCGGCCACTCGCGCGGAGTCCAGCAACGTCATCAGGCCACCCATTCGAGTTCTCCTTCGTTGTCGTTGGATGAGTCCGACCATCCGGGATGCTGTTCTGTCTCAGATTCAATCGGGGACACCCCAGAGCCATCCGGGATGGAGCGTCTCTCTAAAGAGAGAGACGCATCCCGGATGCTGCTCTCATCCGGGATTCCATCCGGTATCCCGGATAATCCCGGACTCCCGGATGACTCAGAAAGACACACACCGAGAAAGGTCCGATTCCCGGCGACGTATTCCTCGTGACGTGCTTTGCCTGATTCCATGAGCCAGTCGATTGCCGTCTTGGTTCGGCCGGTCGAGAGTTTTGCCTTGTCGCGAATGACCGACTGAGCCTGCGGCGTGTTGCCCATCACGCTCAGAACTTTTTCGGCGTCTCGTTGGAGTTCGTCAGCCTTCTTTTGTTCCCGCCGTTGCTCGCGTTCCTGTTGGTTGCGTTCGATAACGTCGGCCGCCTTGATGACGGACACCGCCCACGTCCGCTCCGAGCGATCGTCGGTGACGGTTCCCTCGCGGATGTCCAACGCCCACGTCCCCGAATGTCCGGCTGACCCGCCGACGTTGAGCCAAAGGCGATGCTCACCGCTTTCGCCGTCGTATCGTTCACGCCGGTTCAACAGCAGCCATTGCCTTGCCCACTCGCCAAAGCCGGCGAACGCCAGGTCGTCCAGTTCGGGAACTTCAAACGGTTTTGTGCGGTCTTGTTTGCGAGTGTGGTGGACGAGCACGATCGTCGATTCGGTGTCACGGCCCACGTCGGACAGGCCCGACAGCAACGACCCCATCGCGAAGACGTTGGAAGCCAAGTTCGCTTCGCTTGGACCGCCCATCAAGCACAGATAGGCCGGATCAACGAAGCACACTTTGACGCCGTTGTCGCGAATCATCTTGGCCAGCGCGTCGAGATGATCCTGTCGGGCGAGCTTCGGCAGCTCGAATCCCCAAAACACTTGAGCCGACGTGAGCAGCCGGCCGCGAGCCAAAGCGATGCGACGGGCCGTTTCTTGCAACGTGAAGCCGCCGGACTCACCGGACAACACCGCCGTCGGGACAATATCCGGGACAGAGAAATCCGGCTGACTGAGAAATGGCGTCCCGGTTCCGAGGGACAACGCCAAGTCGCAAACGATCGAAGTCTTGAGAGCCTTCTTTGGTCCGCCAATCATGCAACATTGCCCTTCGGCGAGCACGCGACGAACCAGAAAGTGACGGCGGTAAGATGTCGCCGAAAACTCTGCCGACGTGATGACCCGCAGTTCAAAGCCGCTCGGCACCACCGGTGAGCCATTAGAGAGCAAGAGTTGTTCGCGTGGCAGACTGACTGTCGCTTCATCGCCGCTCGGCGAGACGAAGTGAACCGCAACAGTATCGCCGCCATCATCGCGGACGACTTCGCCGAAGTTGTCACGATCCTTTGCTCGAACGCGAGTGCCGGCGGACAGGATGATCGTCGCGGAACGCTGTTCGGTCCGCGTCGGCACGGCGTTGGATCCTCCAGCCGGTGACATGGAACGACTCTGCGATCGTTCTTCGTTCAGACGGCAACCAAATTCACCGGCCTTGACGACCTTGTCGCGGGCGGATTCGAGCTTGTGGACAATCTCGTGATCGTTCCACGGTGGGACACATCGGCCATTGAATTCGTCGAACACGCTTCGGGCTTCACTGTCGGTCAGCCCGAAGCGAAAGAGCTCACAAGCGGCATGAATTGCCGCGCCGCTACCGTCTTGGCTTTGAATGGCTGGCGGCAGCTTTGCCAGATAGCTTCGAGCACGCTTAATGATGATGTGCCGATCAGCCGGAGAACTCAGCAATGAGACTACGGCATTCGTGGCTGTGGCGCTCGACTTGCCGGGTGTCGCTTGCGAGGCGACGGCTTCCAATGACTCCGCCGATACGATTTCCAACGGCAAGTCAGGAATGTATTCCAGTCCTGACCAACGCCAGGGGCGCGTTCCCTGAACATGGTCACCCTTGCGAGCCATCGTCCCTGGCACTTTGCAGATTCGCGATGGGTTGAACACAGAAACGTCAATCGTCGCGTGCTCATTGTTGAACTGAGACGCCAACGACTGGAGCACTCGTTTGACCAACCCGCCGTCATCAGCCGGCAAGTCGATCCGAAACAGCCCATGCCATCCGTTACCCGAATCGCCGATGATCCCCTCTGGCCAACGACATTCGAAGAGATGTGCCCAAACGGAATCGAGCACTTCGCGAGCGTGTGTCTTTTCCTTGTCTGTGGCAGACACGCCCTTGACCCGAAGCGGGTCAACGTCGATCAAGAGCCATTTCCGCCGCACAATGTCAGCATCCGTCGCTGCTTCGCCGGCCTTCGCCTCTCTAATGCGGTTCGTGGCACGAGCCAGCAGGTCGGGCTGGACCGGGTTGAGAGTGAAGTAGACCCCGGTGGCCCCGCCCATCGTCAATCGTGTGGCCTCACGAGCCATCACGTCCAAATGTTCGGAATCAAAGTACCCCATCATCGGGCACTTCCAATTCTTTGTTCGCGGCACGTTGAGTGCCCGCAGTTCGGCGACTTGCCCTGGCTCAATCAACAGTCTGAGCGACTTTTCGATTTCGAGTCGGCGAGCTTCGTCGCGATCCGTTTCTGAAATGCGCTGCGTCACGATGCCGTCCTTCCACCGATCGGCTGTTGTGATTCTTGACGAATGTGAGCGGTCATCTCGGCCACCGCCTCACTAACGATCGGCGCGAGCCGCGATTCGTCTTCGGGCTTCGGCCAGTCGCAGACGATCAATCGGAGCAGATAGGTGTCGGACTGGCTCTCACGCAGATCCGTTAGGGTTGCGAGCTCGCCGTCGTCAGAGTCGTGATTCAGGACAACAACATCACGACGAACCTCTTCGTGCTGGAACCGATAACCCGCGTCGGCGTCCTGGAGCTCTCGTTCCGATGAGTATTCGCGTCCGTCTGGTTCACCGCTGCAATCGCGACGTGACCACCGATGGACGAGGCTCGTTTCGAGGCCAACGACGGGCAGGCGATGGACGACATGCTCAATTTCGCCTGCGTCGTTTTTCCAGACATCGACGGCCAGGACGATCATTCGTTCGGCCGGTTGCGAATTCGCGACGGACTGGATGAATTCGCGAGTTGACCAACTGACACGCGAGGGAGATTTTGGTATCGTCGGCATCGCTCAAGTTCCTTTCTTTGGCGGCTCGGATGTTGAAGCGTCCGAGTCGCCTTTTCATTGGAGTGGCTGGCGACAACGCATCGCCGGCACGAGAGATGGCGATGGCGTCACGCCTGCGACTGCTGTTGCTGGCTCGCAACCCACTCACGCAACGCATCAACCGAATACCGAATTGAGCGAACTCCCGGCAGTCGCGTCACGGGGATCGGGCCGCGCGGCACGGAGGAGGCCCACAAGGTCCGCTCGGATATCGCTAGCGCCTTGGCCGCGTCTCTGGCCGTGAGCAGCAGTGGAGCGGCCGGAGAGACGGACGTGGTGGACTGTGAGAAGGCATCACGCATGGCTCGCTGCTCCCTTCTCACGATTTAGTCCGTCGAGAAAGGCGACCCAATCGGCCTCAGTCACGAAGCAGCGTCCGCCTATGTGCGTGATGCGGAGTCGCACGCCTCTCGTCCCACGGCGTGCCCAGCGACGCACCGTGGTTATGTCTACACACTGTTGTTTGGCGAGTTGCGCGACCGACAGCCGGTCGGACTTTGTTGCGGCTGAGAACATACAGTCTCTCCCCTAATCGGAGCGAGACGCTCAGCACGGCCAACGTGAGCATCAACCGGTGGACGATGGTGTAAACGGGCAGCAAAATGCAATAGTGTTCAAAAATAATTACGGGATCGCTTCCAACGTGCGGACGATGCCCTCCCGCCACTCGCGTAGGAATCGAAGGAGCTCTGAGTAAGTGCCGCACTGGGGCACTGCTAATCACGATTCAGGTGTCGGTTCAGCGGCAGCGGCGTCTGCGTTGTTCGCTGGCGGGGCAAGCCAAGGACACTTCTGCCTTTCCTCTGGAGTCAACGGGGTGATTTCCACGCAAGGATAGGCGTTCGGATTTCGCATCCGTTCAAAGGTGACGAGTTGCCGAAGCCAAAGGCACATCTCGTCGAGTTCCTCTTCAGTGAGCCGCGGATGATGCCACATCGACAACCTCGCGAGTTTGGGGCGCGAGCGGGCCGGCCTGGCGGGGTCGCGAAGGTAGAAGCGACCACACACCCGGCCTGTATTTCAGCTTGCCGCCGTTGCAACAGCGACTCGCACCCACCGCGGGATTCTATGTGTTCCCTTCGCTTGTTTCGATACGCGGTCTTCGATCAAATCGCGCCGACATTTCTTTCCTGGTCTCGAAGCTCGAAGGGGTCGGCAATGATCGAAGACCACAAGATTGTGAATCATCCGATCAACGAGACGGCGACGACGCCCTCGGAGCCGTCCGCAAGCAATTCGACCTCGGATGAGAACCCGTATCGGCTGACGCCAGAGCAGATGGACGACGTTTTGACGTGGCTCAAGGAGATGATCCGCGACGGCGTGATTCAGAACACACAGTTCACGATCAAGACAGGTTGAGCCGCTTTGAGCACCGGTGTGAGGATTCGACATTGCCGCCGAGAGATCCTCGGCTTTGGTTTGACTCACGTCGATGAAACGAGTCTTGTTGGGCGGCTTGAAGACTCTGGCGCTCCCCCGTTGGTGGCTGAGCAATCGGGCGGCGTTTATGCTCGACGCCGCCAATTCCGGCTTCGAGGCCAAGCTCTCGCTCACCGTCGGCAATCTCCGCAAGTCAGCAATTCAGGAGAGTCGCTCAATGTCAAAATGTTGCTCCGCTCGCCGGTTGATCGCGGCATTCTTAGTCGTTGCGATCAACACGCCGACTCCAGCTAAGGATGGCAAGGAACTGCCGATTCAGGGCGGAATGATATTGATGTTCGTACCGGGGCAGAGCAAGTTCTTAATGCAAGGTGGTCGAACGATGCGGCCAGAACGCGGTATCTACGGATTCGCGGTCGTCAACGCTGGTGATGGAAAAGTCATTGGAGTCATCCAGAGAGACCTCCGGAAGAACCCTCAAGTGTCGCCCGATGGCGCGTCTTTCATGACGCTGAGTGAAAAGAGTGACAAGATCGAACTTTGGCAAACATCAACGGTGAAACCGCGGAAGGAATTAGATGTTCTTAAGTCGCCCTCGGATGTTGCATTCTCGCCTGACGGAAAGTTCCTGGCGGTCGTAGGACACATTGATGATTTCGGAGCACCGTTGGCACTGAAGGCCGTTGATCTTCCCAGCGGCAAGGAACGCTGGGTGATGCCGCTGGCGAAGACAGATAGCGACCGCGGAACTGCGCAGTTGGCAACATCGAAGAGCGGCGAATTGCTCGTGGCGCAAAGCGGTGTGTGGAAATTGGTAGATTTTCAGACGGGCAAAGTTCAAGCTGCGTTTGAGGGACGAGTCTCACGGGAGACTGAGTTCTCAAGCGGGGGCTTGCACCTCTCCCATGATGCAAGGCGGTTCGTTCATGTTACCAGAGCTTTCGTGAACGTCTGGGAAGTCGATGGTCGCAAGAGGCTGTTTACGCTTCCCGACAAATACACGCCCGCGTACACGCCCGCGAAATTCGTTTCGGGTGATGATCGTCACTCAGATATTCTCGTCATTGGAAGTCGTGATGGCTTGGTAGGAATGCTCAACATCAGCACTCTCAAACTCACTGAGTTTGGCGACAAACACGAAGCAACCATCACCGACATTGACGCATCGGCGACCAAGCGAATCGCAGTCACTGCAAGCGAAGACTTCCGAATCAAGGTTTGGGATTTGGAAACTGCACAACTCATCGAAACGCTCGTTGCTGATAAATCGGCGGTAAGGACCATTGCGATTTCATCGGACGGTGAGCGAATCGCGAGTTGTTACGAGAACGGTTCCGTCCGAATCTGGAATTTGAAGTGAAGCAAGTTTCAAGCACTCGCCCGCCGCTCCCGGACATTCTGGCGGGCTTCTGAACATCCCGGACATTCCGCAGGACTCAGGGGCCGTTGCGAGCGGAAAGCGCCGTGTCGGGGCCTAGGACTTTGACGCTCCTTCGTTAGTGGCTGAGCCGACGGGCGACGCTTATGCTCGACGCCGCCAAATCTTGTGCGGACAGCTTTGATCTCACTTCTTCAGACTGACACCAATGGCCAAAGCGAAGGCGAAAACTTCGGCGGATACCGCTGCCAATCTTGGTTTTGAGGCCAAGCTCTGGCTGACGGCGGACAAGCTCCGCAACAACATGGATGCCGCCGAGTACAAGCATGTCGTGCTGGGGCTGATCTTCCTCAAGTACATCTCCGACGCCTTTGAGGAGCGGCATCAGAAGTTGCTCGCCGAAGTGGGCGAGGGGGCCGATCCCGAAGACCCGGACGAGTACCGCGCGGACAACGTCTTCTGGGTGCCTGCCGAGGCGCGATGGAAACACCTGCAAGACAATGCCAAGCAGCCGACGATCGGCAAGCTGGTGGACGATGCGATGGTCGCCATCGAGCGAGACAACCTGCGGCTGAAGGGCATCTTGCCGAAGGACTACGCGCGGCCGGCGCTCGACAAGCATCGGCTCGGCGAGCTGATCGACGTGATCGGCACGATCGGGCTGGGCGATGCCGAGAACCGCTCGAAGGACATCCTGGGCCGCGTCTACGAATATTTTCTAACGCAGTTCGCCAGTGCCGAGGGGAAGAACGGCGGGCAATTTTACACGCCGCGCTGCGTGGTCCGCGTGCTGGTCGAGATGCTCGCGCCGTACAAGGGGCGCGTCTACGATCCGTGCTGCGGTTCGGCGGGCATGTTCGTGCAGAGCGAAAAGTTTGTCGAAGAGCATGGCGGGCGGATCGGCGACATCGCGGTCTACGGGCAGGAGTCCAACTCGACGACGCGGCGGCTGGCGATGATGAACCTGGCCATTCGCGGCATCGAAGGGGACCTCGGCCCCGAGCACGCCGACACGTTCCGCCGCGACCTGCACAAAGACCTGAAGGCCGATTACGTGCTGGCCAATCCGCCGTTCAACGATTCGGACTGGCACCGCAGCGACGAGGACGTGCGGTGGAAGTACGGCCTGCCCCCCAAGGGGAACGCGAACTTCGCCTGGGTGCAGCACTTCATCCACCACTTGTCGCCGAGCGGCTTCGCCGGCTTCGTGCTGGCCAACGGCAGCATGAGCAGCAATCAATCGGGCGAAGGCGAAATCCGCAAAGCGATCATCGACGCCGATCTGGTGGACTGCATGGTCGCGCTGCCGGGCCAGCTCTTTTACAGCACGCAGATTCCCGTCTGCCTGTGGTTCCTGACGCGGAGCAAGACCGACGGCAAGCGGCGGCACCGCCAGGGCGAGACGCTGTTCATCGACGCCCGCAAGCTCGGCACACTGATCGACCGAGTGCATCGCGAACTCACCGACTCCGACATCGCCCGCATCGCCGACACGTACCACGCTTGGCGCGGTGATCAGGGGGCGGGCCAGTACGCCGACATCGCTGGCTTCTGCAAATCGGCCAAGACCGCCGAGATTGCCGAGCACGGCTATGTGCTGACTCCGGGCCGCTACGTCGGCGCGGAAGAGGTCGAGGACGACGCCGAGCCGTTCGCGGAGAAGATGCAGCGGCTCGTGTCCGAGTTGAACTCGCAGTTCGCGGAATCCGCCAAGCTGGAAGCGGCCATCCGGTCCAATCTGAAAGGAGTGGGTTATGGCGGGTGAGCGGCTCATCTTTCGCGTCCATGCGCTCCAACGCATGGCCCAGCGGAGCATCCGCGTCGAAGACGTCCGGCAGATTCTGGAAACGGGCGAAGTGATCGAGGATTATCCGGATGACTTCCCCTATCCCAGCGCCCTGTTTCTTGGTCAGATTGGCGACCGGTCGCTGCACGTCGTCGCCGCGACCACGCCTGCCGAGCGAATTGTGATTACGGTCTATGAACCCGACCCGACCCGCTGGGATGCGGACTTGAAGAGGAGAAAACCATGAAGTGCCCCATCTGCAAACACGGTGAGACAACGGACGGCACGGCGAGTGTGACTCTGCAACGCGGCGGCCTGACGCTGGTGGTGAAGGACGTCCCCGCGCAGGTCTGCGACAACTGCGGCGAAGCCTATGTGGAGGAACAAGCCGCCGCGCAGCTTCTCGAAGAAGCCGCCGCCGAAGCCCGCGCCGGCACCGAGATCAACGTGCGTCATTTCCAGGTGGCGTCCTTGTCATGAACAGCAGCCCTCCCACACCGACGCGCCTCGGCACCCAACCGCGGCTCGTGTCCGAGT
>CAMAWN010000094.1 GCA_945861865.1 Candidatus Kuenenia stuttgartensis
TCGCCGTGAGTGTCTGTTTTTGAATTCCACGTCCACTCACGGCGAAAAAGACTCCCCACGGCAATAAGAACTCCTGCGGAGTTCCTGATCATGTCACCCTGTCTGTTACATCCCTAACCCAGCGCCCACCGAACGCGGGGAAGCCCATCTCTTTCTACGTGCCCTGCGAGATTCCCGGCGTGCCTGAAAATCACGTGAACAAGGACGTGAAGTCGTAAGGCGTGCGACGTGGCCGCCAAGCTTGGTTAATCTGTGTTCGCGATGTTGCGTCTGCGGACATGGGACCGATGGCGACACAAGGAGTCCCCTGGACTTTGTCGCAGCGCATAATTGCCGTCGCAGCGAGTTTCGATTGTTTGTTGGCTTTAGCCAAATGGTACGATCCTCGTTGAATTCAGATGATCCGGCCGATTCCCAGTTCGTAGAGTACCGCGACGGAACTCTGCATTTGCATGCCCGAAGATCGGGGACTGCTTCCGCGGGATTGATGATCAGGGGTTCTAATGCGTCGGTTGTGTTTCGCGTCGTCTGTGTTTGCGACGTTTCTTTTCGTGGTCTGGTACTGCTCGCGAGGCAGCACGCCAGAATTGTTTCAAAACGCTTGGCAATTGTTGCAGCGTGGTTCGACCACCGAAGCGATCACGCAATTACGAATTCTTCAGCGACGTTCGCCGGATTCCTCGGAAGCCCGGTTGTTACGAGCGGCAATTGATGTGCGGTTGGGGATGCCAGACTTAGCGTTGAGGCACCTGCAGCACATACCTGGCGACAAATACCGCGAGCAATCGTTGATGGTTGCGGGGGAGAGCTACTACCGCCTGCACCGATACCTTGAGGCGGAAGTCGCGTTTAGGCAGTTGACCGAACTCAATCCAGATTCGGAACTCGGTCTGAAGTGGCTGGTGGCGGTCTATTATGACCTCGGGGCTTATGACGATGCGACTGACATTTCAAATCGGCTGACCGCACTTCGATCTCAAGACTTCACTCCGCATCGGATGTTGGGAGTGATGGCCCGGGATTTTGAACGCAACCAACAGGCGATTTCACATTTTCGCAGGGCGTTGGAGCTTGGCCCTCCGCAAGACGTGCGAGTCGAAATTATCGAAGAACTTGCCGCTACGCTGGTTGACGAGCATGAGTATGACGAAGCGGTCGCGCTGATCGAAAAGTCGCTCGTGCAGACTCCTGTGACAAATCATTCGCTCGCAAGGTCAAATTGGGCTCTTGGGAACCAAGAGCTTGCGGTTAAGCATCTGGCGCTCGCCGAAGAAGGCGTGCCGATGAATGACTCAGTGGCATTGACTCGAGCCCGTTTTGCACTGGAGTCCGGTGAGCCAGAGCGGGCGGAATCGATCCTCCGGAAAATCTTGAAGTCCGACTCAGCCAATATTGATGCCTACTATTACCTAGGGTTGGTTCTTGCCAAACTTGGTCAAAACGAAGAGTCTCGAATTGCCCATACGGAACACGCCCGGCTTGTGTCACTCAAGGAGACTCTCACAGAATTGAACATCAAAGCGATCCAGAATCCTCGTGACCGGCATGTCCGTCTTGAGTTGGCGGACGTCTGTGAGAAATTAGGAAAACAGGATCTTGCCCAGATGTGGCGTCGAGCCGCAAATGCTTGTTTATCAATCGAAGCGGTTCAAACGCAGCCTTCATCGGATCCTTGACTCACTGATCGAATCATCGTGAGCGTACGAGGAATCGTTTTTTGCTCGCTCATTTTGGCCGTCGATCTGCTGGGGTTTTGGAGTTGGTTGCATTCGGTGACGTAGGTTGTCCGCGCGGACTAGGGTCGATCTCTCGAAACCAGCAGCGAGCCGAGCAAACGCTGATTGCTGTTGCGGCGATTTGATTCATGGGATTGAGAAGCCGAGTTCTCGGGTTGTTCCGGCAAGTCCATCGGTTTCGCCTTGTCGAATGCTTTTTTGTTGATGACACTGTTATCCGCAGTTTTTAGAAGGCTCAAGTTCGTGTGCTGCGGTTGTGTTTGGCGGGCGAAACGAGCCGATATTGATTCGCACGGCTCAGCCGTGGCAGGCAACCCGGAGACCACCGATGGCGATCTCGCAAGGTCCGCAGCATCCGCGGATGACTCGTCGCACGGCTGTGCAAGCCGGTGCCGTGGGGTTGTTGGGATTGGGAACGAATCATCTCTCGGCACTGCGTGAAGTTCACAGCAAAGAGACGCTGCCACGAAGCGGGACAACGGGTACCGGCAAGGCGAAGTCCTGCATCTACATCTTTCTCTCCGGCGGGCTGTCGCAGCATGACAGTTTCGATTTGAAGCCAGACGCGCCGGCCGAGGTACGTGGCGAGTTCAATCCGATCGCGACGAAGACGCCAGGCCTCGACATCTGCGAGCATCTGCCTGGGCTAGCGAATCAGAGCGACCGCTGGGCCGTCGTGCGATCTCTGACGCATCCGAGCAACGATCACACGCTGGGGCATTACTTCATGCTGACGGGGCGCAGCGTCACATCGCCGGGTTTCGTCGGCGACCGCCAGCCGCGGCCCAGCGATTGGCCGAGCATCGCGTCGATCGTCGGCGATGCCGTGCCGCGGCGCAGCAACAATCTGCCTCCAGCGATTGTGTTGCCGGAGCGGCTCGTGCATTGGTCGGGAGGCGTGATGGCCGGAGCCTACGGTGGGCTGATGGGTCGGCATCGCGATCCGTTCTTCATCGAGGCGTCACCCTACGGCAACCCATTCTGGCGCGGAGCGTATCCCGAATTCACGTTCGCCAACGAAACCAAGAAGGCCCCGAAGGAACCCGACGCGAGAATCTATCAGGCTCCGAACATCTCACTGTCGCCGGATCTCAACCTGAACCGAGTCAACAGCCGCGTCGATCTGCTGCGTGAACTCGATTTGCAGCGCAGCGAGTTGGAGCGATCCGCCGCCGGGCAGAGCTACGACGATCATCGTCAATCGGCGATCTCGCTGCTGGCGTCGCGCGATGTGCGACGAGCCTTCGACGTCACGAACGCGGACGAGGCGACTCAAATTCGGTACGGTCGCAACAGCTACGGCTGGTCGCTGCTGATGGCGTTTCGGCTGGTCGAATCGGGCGTCAATCTCGTCCAAGTGAACCTCGGCAGCAACGAGACTTGGGATACTCACGGAGACATCTTCCATCGACTGAAGAACAAACTCTTTCCGCCGACCGATCGTGCTCTGTGTGCGTTGCTGGACGACCTGCATTCGAGCGGTTTACTCGACAACACATTGGTCGTCATGGCTGGTGAGTTCGGCCGGACTCCGAAGCTGTCGCTGCTGAACGAGTCGTACCCGCAACCTGGGCGCGATCATTGGGGAGCCGTGCAAAGCGTCTTCTTCGCCGGGGGCGGAGTCCCCGGTGGCACGGTCATCGGTTCGTCCGACAAGATTGCGGCGTACCCCGCCAGCAATCCGCAGCGGCCGGAGAACATGGCCGCCACGATTTATCACGCGCTCGGCATCCCGGACACCGCGGCGTGGCATGACGAACTCAATCGCCCGCACCACATCTATCACGGCCAGCCGATCGCCGGGTTGGTGTAGCGACCGTTTCGAGTTTCGTATCCTCCCAATGCCGTGATTCGGTTTTGAAACTGTTTCGAGGAATCGCGAGATGCTTGTTCGAGTTGTCGTGATCACGTTTCTGATTGCTGTCAGCCGAGCGACCATCTCTGCTGTGAGTCTGAACGATCCTCGCCGAGCCAAAAATCCGACAGGCCGAGCGAATGTTCGACCTCTTTCCGCCTGATGATGTCGCCAATTAACGCATCACGCATCTACGGGATCAGCCGTGCGAACGGTCATTGTTCCGAAGACGGCCGCTCGGCAGATTTGCGCATCTCTGAGAAAAGCTGATCACATTCCTGGAGAAATCGTTTGGGAGTGTCTGGGTCCAACAAATCTTTCGAACAGGCATCGAGTGACTGTCGGAGTTGTGGTCGCAATTCCTCTGCTCGATCGCGTTCATTCAACGCCAGCAAACATTTGATGGCATCCAACAGCAGTGACGGCTTGCGCACGACAGGCAGGTCCACGCGGTTGAGCAATGCGAAATGTTTTTGTTTTGCCGTTCCATAATCTTTGCCGAGCAAGAATCCCCAGGCGGCCATGTGCTTATTTTCCCACCACTCTTCCGAACCTTCTTCGGAAAAAGCAGCAGCAGTGTCGAAGGCCACGGCAGCCTTAAGACGTTCCGTTCCCCACTGGAATTGTCCTTTGTCTTGGTACGCCTTCCGCTTTTTGTCACGGTCATCACCCGCCTCAACAATCCAGCGGTTGAAGATGGCCAACGCTTCGTCATGTCGTCCCAGACGACCAAGGCTGAACGCTTCGCGATCTTCCAGCCAATGCCGTTCGTCCGACGTCAACTCCGGGTCACGCAGGTCTTCGAGCACTTGATTCAGTTCTTCTTGAAAACGATCGCCGTGTTCGAGATAGAAACAGCGATAACTTCTGAGCTTCTTGATGAGTGTCTTGTCCGTCGTGTGCGCGAGAAGTTCATCGGCGTACTTGACCGCCGCGTCGAAGCCGTCCGCATCCGCGATCTCATGGAACTTCAGATACAAAGCGTGTTGCGTCTGTGCCTCGACCGCGTCTCTCCGCAACTGTGCGTACTTTTGATGAAGCGGCGATTCCGCGTTGGGCACAAGTTGCAGGATGTCGTCAATATCGGAGGCGTGGAACACCGTCAATGGCGGTTCATCGAGCGTCACGTCTTGCGACAGAACTCCGTCAATGACCGACAGGGCTTCGTCGAGCATTGCCGCTCGTGCCTGGCCGGTGAGCGAGTTTGCTTGCTTCAACAGCTTGTCGCGGTGCTCGCGAGCGACTTGACATTGCGCCAAGAAATTGACGAACGGCCCCTGCCCGCCGTCTCGATGGTGTGTGATTCCAAACGGCCGTCCGTTGGCGTCCAGCAAGAACACCGTGGGCACGCTGCCCGCCCGATACTGATACTGCCAAGCCTCCATCCGCCGCAGTTTCTCGGTCTTCGTTCCGTCATCCTCTAACATGCTCTTGTCGATCTCGACAAGGACAAATCGCGACCGAACGTAATCCAAGAAGTCCGGCTGAATCAACACTTGTCGCTTCAGCAATCCGCAGGCGTGGCAGTTTTGCCGCGCGGTGAAATTTACCAACACAGCCTTGCCGGTACGTTCGGCGATTTGGTGCGCGGCGTCCAAATCCTCGTCCCACTCGACGGTCGCGGCCGTCACCTGCCGATGTGATTTGGACACCGAAGAAAACACGGCGACAACGCTGACCAGTGCCACGACGACCGGAATCAATGGCCACAAAGGAGATTGAAGCATGAGACGAAATTCCTGAAACTTGAGTGCAGCCGTGCCGACCTTGTATCACAATACCATCCAATGGTTGAACCGTCTTGATTCCTGCGTGATTGGAACGTTGCCATGCTTGATCGCTTCATCGCCAACGTGACTCCGTGCGGGCGGACTCGGCGCGAGTTCCTGTGGGAAGTTGGCGGTGGGTTCGCGGGCCTCGGATTGATTGATCTTTTGTCGCGGGATGGGTTCTTTGCGAACGACGCTCGCGCGAACGAGCTGGCCGGCGGCGAGGCGGGGATGCATCCGCTGGCTCCGAAGGCTCCGCATTTTGGTGGGGCGAAGCATTGCATCTTTCTTTTTATGAACGGCGCGCCGAGTCAGGTCGACACGTTCGATCCGAAGCCGATGCTCGACAAGTTTCATGGGACGGCGTATTCCGGAAAGGCGAAGGTCGGGTCGAACGGGCGGCCGATTGGGTATTTGATGAAGTCGCCGTTTCCGTTTCGGCCGCATGGCGAGAGCGGGTTACCGATCAGCAGTCTCTTCCCGCACACGGCGAAGCACGCGGATGACATTTGCGTGATCCGGTCGATGCACGCGGACACGGCGGCGCATGCGTCGGGGTGCTTGCAGATGAACACCGGCAGCGTGTTGATCGGCAAGCCCAGCCTCGGAGCGTGGCTGAGCTACGGCCTGGGGACCGAGAACGCGAACCTGCCGAGCTTCGTGGTGATGACCGATCCGCGCGGCGGGCCGATCGGCAGTGCGTCGAATTGGACCGGCGGGTTCATGCCGGCGGCGTATCAGGGAACGCTGTTCCGCAGTCAGGGCTCGCCGCTGTTGGATCTCGCGACGCCGGCGGGAGTCTCCGATCGGACGCAACGCAAGTCGCTCGATCTGCTCGGCGAGTTGAATCGCGAGCACCTCGCGTTGCGGCCGCGCGAATCGGAATTGGTCGCGAGAATTCTCTCCTACGAGCTGGCGTATCAGATGCAGACGACGGCGGCGGACGTCGTCGATCTCTCGCAAGAGACGCGGCAGACGCAGGAGTTGTACGGCCTGGACGACGCTCGCACGGCGGACTTCGGACGCAAGTGCCTGATCGCTCGGCGGCTGATCGAGCGGGGCGTGCGGTTCATTCAGTTGTACTCCGGCGGCGGGCACATCGAGGACACTTGGGACGGCCACAACAACTGCATCAGCAACCACACGATCCACGCGGGCGAGACCGATCAAGCGATCGGCGCGTTGATGACCGACCTCAAGCAGCGCGGCCTGTGGGATGAAACGCTGCTGGTCTGGGGCGGTGAGTTCGGCCGCACTCCCACCAGCGAAGGGCTCAACAAACCGGGCCGTGATCACGACTGGCACGGCTTCTCGATGTGGCTCGCCGGAGCCGGCACGCGCGGCGGCCAAGCCATCGGCGCGACCGACGAGTTGGGCTTCGCCGCCGTGGACGAACCGTGCCACGTCTCCGACCTGCACGCCACGATCCTGCACCTCATGGGCCTCGATCACGAACGCCTGACGTTCTTCTACAAGGGACTGGAAGAACGCATCACCGGAACTCGCGGCAACGTCGTGACGAAGGCGATTGCGTGAGACGTCAGGCTTCCACGTTGTCGTTTCGTGAGAGCCCGACTCAAACGGTCTGTTGGCTCAGAACTTCAAGAGCAATTCCGTGGCCACGGAGAGTTGGTCGCGGTGATCCTGAGCGGCTCCGAAGGCGCGATTTGTGGCGTGGTCGAAGCGGATCTCGGGGCGGAATTGCAGCCATTTCGTGGGGTGGTAGTCGAGGCCGTAAGTCACCGCGAAGTAGTCGGTACGGGGGATGCCGAAGCCGCCGGGGTAGCCGCCGCCGTCCACGTCTTTGAACCACTCATAGCGCGAGTTGAAGTCCAGCGTGCGCCTCAGGTGCAGGCCGAGGATGGTGTAAACGTCATAGGATCGCTGCTGATAACCAGGGGGCGGCTGAAAGAAGATCGGCGCTTTCGAGTACGTCATTTGCGTATCGATGATCTGAAAGAAGGTGCGATTCCAATTGTGGAGCAGTCCTAATTCCACGGTGGTGGTATTGCCACCTTGGAAGAATCCGGTCGGCCCGGTCAGAACCGTGCCCCAGACTTTCGTCTGCTGCGCCTCCTCATCGAGCCAATAGGAAAGGTGAGTGATGTAGTTGACCGAGTCGGTCTTGTTGGCGAAGAAGACGCCCCAGCCGCCGTACTCCAGACCGTTGTACCAGTCCAATTGCTTATTGATATGCCAGGTGGCTGAGACGCCGGTGTAGCGGCCCTCTTCCAGGTTGTACCAGGCGTAATCGCTGGAGTTGAAATAGCGCTGCCAGGGCATGGCCCCGACGGGTCCGAGCATGGTGGTCTGGCGACCGGCTTTCACATCCACGCCTCCGTCCGTCCAGATCGGCAAGTGGGCAGTCAGATTGAGGTCGGTCCATTGGCCGCCGAAGCGCGGGTTGGTGTTCTTCCAGCCGCCGGCCGTCGGCCCCAGGAACGAGGCATCGGCTCCGGCGATGAACAGTGAGTTGAAGCCCCAGGACCAATCGGTCGGGTCCAGCGGCTTCGAGACCAGCAGGCCCAACTGCCGCAGCAAAAACTCATTGCCGAAGCGATTCATCACGGGGGTGATGTTGTTCCGTCCCGAACCGGTGGACCGATAAGTGTAGTCCATGTCGAGCCAGCCGGAAAATTTGAGCGGTGCCTGATCGGCCGAATCGCCGTAAATCAGTTCTTGCAGAATTCCGACTTGATTCAACGGCGTCGGGCCGAGCGGGCCATCGGCTGCGGGTGTCTCCGGGCCGAGACACTGCCAGTCGCCAGGCCAGACGTCAGCCGGACCGAGAAGATTTTCCGCCGGATCGGGGATAGACTGAGCGTACAGAGTTCCCACGACTCCCCAAGCAATCGCCAGCGCGAAACAGGATTTCCAGACCATTCGTCTTTCATCGGCGGAGTCGCGGACGAACTTGACGACGATTCGAGTTTTACCGGTTGTAGGAGTGGCACTCCTGCCCGTCGTTCGCGTGTCCGCGTCGAAGAGCCTGGCTGATTTGAAATTTGAAATCAGAAATATCTGAAATCTGAAACGAAGGTTGAACTGATGTCTTTCCGGCTGTCAGCCCGTGAATTTCGCGACTGGTGTTTGCCGGCGGTGATCGTCGCGGTGGTGTACTACCTGGCGGCACTCTTGGGCTTGAAGCTGCAGATTCCAGGGACGAATTCCTCGCCGGTGTGGCCGCCGTCGGGGATCGGGTTTGCGGCGGTGATGTTGTGGGGCTATCGCGTCTGGCCGGGGATCGCGTTGGGAGCTTTCTTGGCCAATCTGCACACGCTGCCCCCGACGACTGCGGGGCTGGCCACCTCCGTCGGCATTTGCGTTGGGAACACGTTGGAGCACGTCATCGGAGTGTGGCTGTTGCGTGGGATGATTGCGGCGAAGAATCCGTTTGAGCGTGCCGGCGATGTCTTCCGTTTCGCCGGAGTCGCCGCCGTCTGTTGCGCGATCGCCAGTACGAATGGGACGGCCAACCTGTGGTTGTGGCTGTGGAATCAGACGCCGCCGGAAGGGGTCAAACTGTCCAACGTGTGGCTGACCTGGTGGTTGGGGGACACGGCGGGCATCTTGATTTTGGCTCCCGTGATCCACAGTTGGGTTCGCTCGGAATGGCGAGGTTGGTGGCGATCGCAGGGGCTCGAAGCCGTCGCCGTGCTCAGCGGGCTGGTGACCTTTGCGTACGTTCTCTTCGGCGGATTTTTCTCGTTGGCGGCTCCGGTGACGTTTTTGATCCTGCCCGGATTGTTGTGGATCGCGTTTCGGTTCGGGCAGCGGGAATCGTCCACGGCGGCGGCGCTGGTGTCGGGGATCGCGATCTGGCAGACCATTCACGAAACGGGGCCGTTCGCGCTGAGGGATCCCATGACACAACTTTTGCTGCTCAATGAATCGCTGTTGCCGTTGCAAGTTTTCGTCTGCACGGTTGCCGTGACCGCCGTGACGTTGGCCGCCGCCGTCGCCGAACGCAACCGCTCGGAGGACGGACTGCGGGCGCTGAACCTGACGCTCGAACAACGAGTGGCCGAGCGGACCGCCGAGCTGGCGCGCAGCAACCAAGAATTGGATGATTTCGCTTACATCGCCTCGCACGATTTGAAGGAGCCGCTGCGCGGCATCGCCAACTATTCCAACTTCGTGATCGAGGATTACGGCGACAAACTCGGCGAGGATGGTCAATCGAAGCTGCAGACGGTGCGGCAGCTCGCGCAGAAGATGGACACCCTCATCAGTTCGTTGTTGCACTACTCGCGCCTGGGCCGCACCGAGTTGGCGATCCAGGACACGGACCTGCAGGCGGTGTTGACCGACGTGCTGGAATCGTTGCAGGTGCGGCTGCGGGAACTGAACGTGGAGGTCCGCGTTCCGCAGCCACTGCCGACGCTACGTTGCGACCGCGTGCGTGTGGGAGAGGTCTTTCGCAACCTGATCACCAACGCGATGAAGTACAACGACAAGCCGCGGAAATGGATCGAGATCGGCTGGCGGTGCGAGACGATTCGGCCCGCCGGACCCGCGCCTCTGAGTCCGCCGGGCCGCGAGCCTGGCGACACGACCGAGCCGGCGACGGTCACCCTGAGCGGGGCGTCGCGGGCCGCAGCCGAACAGGCTTGTGGAATCTTTTTTGTTCAAGACAATGGAATCGGGATCGCACCGGAACACCGCGAAGCGATCTTCCGCATTTTCAAGCGACTGCACGGCCGAGACAAATTTGGCGGCGGAACGGGAGCGGGACTGACCATCGTCAAGAAAATCGTGGAACGCCATGGCGGACGAATTTGGCTCGAATCGACCGTGGGAGAAGGCGCGACGTTTTCTTTCACCTTGCAACCCGAATGACTTCAACCTGGAGTGCTGCGGCTCGACGCAGCCCTCCTTCAAATCCAATCTCGACGTCCAAATTCCAACTGAATAGAAGGCTGCGTTGAGCCGCCGCACTCCAGGGTCGAACACTATGAGCCTCGGCAACCATTGCACGATCCTGCTGGTCGAAGACAGTCCGGAAGATTACGAAGCCACCGTGCGGGCGTTGCGACGGGCGGGGTTGCGCAATCCCTTGTTCCGTTGTGAGGACGGGCGGCAGGCGCTCGACTTTCTGTTTCAGCGCGGCGCGTTTTCTGACCCCGCCGTCGCGCCTCGGCCGGCCATCATCTTGCTCGATTTGAACATGCCGGGCACCGATGGCCACGAAGTCTTGAGGCAGGTCAAAGCCGACGAGCACCTGAAATCCATTCCCGTGATCGTGCTGACGACCTCGGACGACGAGCGTGATATTCAGGCGTGCTACCAAAAAGGAGCGAACAGTTTCGTCACCAAGCCGGTGACTTTCGACGGCCTCGTCCAGGCGATCCAGCGGCTGACGGATTTTTGGATCGAAATCGTCGTGTACCCCAAAGTCAGTGACGAAACATGAGCACCACCGAGCAGCGGATTTTAATCGTGGACGACAGTCCGGAAGACCGGGCCACGTTTCGGCGGTATCTAACTCAGGCCCTGCGTCGCGGCGATGAAATCCGCGAGGCCGAGTTGGGGCAGGATGGGCTCGCGGTGTGTGCGGAGTGGCAGCCTGACTGCGTGCTGGTCGATTACCGCATGCCCGACCTCGACGGCCTGGAATTCTTGCGGCGATTGAACCACGATCACGAGTGCGGCGCGGTGTTGATGGTCACCGGCGAAGGAGACGAAGACGTCGCGGTCGAAGCGATGAAACTCGGCGCGCTCGATTATCTGGTCAAGTCGCGGATCGATCGCGAATCGCTGTTGCGCGCAGTACGCTATGCCCTCGAGCAGAAGGAATCGCGGGACCAACGCCGGGAGGCTCAAGAGCGGCTGCAGTTGATCACCGAGCAGTCGTCGTCGTTGCTCTGGACGACCGACCTCGACGGCCGATTTACGGCACCCCCACCGTTTGGACTGCTCCGCGATCCGGCTCAAGCGCACGAACTCCTCGGCACGACGCTGTTCGACTACTTCAAGACCCACGACGCCACGTTTCCAACCATCGCCGGTTATCAGCGGGCGCTTCACGGTGACACGACCTCCATGGACTTCCACTGGCAAGGTCGAGATCTGCATCTGCGCACGCAACCGTTCCGGGATTCCCGATCGGCCATTGTGGGAACCCTCGGCATCGGGCTGGACGTGACCGCGCAGATGCGAATGGAACGGCAAATGGATGCAGCGCGACAGATTCAGCGAAAGCTGCTGCCGCAAACGGCTCCGCAGTTGGCCGGATTCGACATCGCGGGGGCGATGTTCCCGGCTTACCACACCGCGGGCGACTACTTTGACTTCATTCCTATGGCCGAAGACATCCTGGGCGTCGTGGTCGGCGACGTGAGCGGCAAGGGGTTGGGGGCGGCGCTGATCATGGTCGAGCTGCGGGCCTACTTGCGATCGCAGGTGGAGAACATCATGGACATCCCGGAACTCCTGCGACGGGCGAGTCGGTTTCTGCTCCAGGATTTCAAGGCGACGGACTTTGTCACGCTGTTCTTCGGCTGGCTTGATTCCAGCCGGAACTGCATCAGCTATGTGGGAGCGGGCCACAACGGCTTTCTGTTGAAGGCCGCAGGGGAGATCGTCGAATTGCCCGGCACTACCCAGCCGCTGGGCCTGTTTGAGACGCCGGACCACGCAGCCGTTGAAATCATCCCTCTGGAACCGGGCGACGTCCTGCTGGTCCTCACGGATGGATTCAACGAAACATTGGGGCGGGGAGAATTGCTGGGGATGGCTTGCGTGCTAGAGACGGCTCAACGGGTCCGCGAACGATCCGCCGAGCAAATCCTGAAGGCCCTCCATCAACTCGCCCGCGACTTCGCCGACGGCGCTTCCCAGTACGACGACATGACCGGCGTGGTCATCAAGTGCTTGCAACCTGCCTGAAACAACCCAGCCCCCTGCTTCGAAACGCTGCCGGCCTGGGGCGGCGGACCCAGAGGGTGCCCCCGGCCGCACTCCGACCTGCGAGGGGATCAACAACCCCGGCCGTGATCACGACTGGCACGGCTTCTCGATGTGGCTGGCCGGAGCCGGCACGCGCGGCGGCCAAGCCATCGGCGCGACGGATGAACTCGGCTTCGCCGCCGTGGATGAACCGTGCCACGTCTCCGACCTGCACGCCACGATCCTGCACCTCATGGGCCTCGATCACGAACGCCTGACGTTCTTCTACAAGGGGCTGGAAGAACGCATCACCGGCACGCGCGGCAACGTCGTGACGAAGGCGATTGCGTGAGCATCACGAAACGAGTCTGAAACAACGTGGGCAGTGTCCGGTCAGTCGTCAGTTTGGACGGAAGCATCCGAACTACGATTGCGCCGTTTTTTCGTTCGCGGATTTTTCCTTGGCCTCGGCTTCGCGCACGGCGACGACTTTGCGGTGCTGTTTCCAGGCGGTCATCAGCAGGTCGATCGACTTGGCGAATTCCTTCAGAGCGGCCGGCCATTGTTTCTTGTCGAGGGCTTCTTTGGCCGCGGCGCTGGCGGTTTCTTGAGCGGTCGTGTCCAACGGCCATTGTTCGGTGCTTGCCGTCTGTTTCATGTCGGATTCGCTCTTCTCCAGAGTGGCCAGGAGGTCAACCGTCAGCTTGGCCGAGGCAGTGCGATAGGCTTTCGACAGCACGGTCGAGACCGAAGGTGTCGGAGTGTCGTCGGCGATTCGCGATCGGGTGTGCCGTCTCCAGAACACCAAGATGAGCGTGAACGCGATCAACGAGATCGCGGACAGAACGATGCCGCGACTGCGTGCCGCCTCTTGCCGCACCGAGTACAGGACACCGAGACCAAATGTCAGCGCCGAGGTCAAGAGTCCTCCCATCCAAAGCCAGCCGAACGGTTCTGCTTCGGGGGCTTGCTGGGAAATCTCATCTGGCAGTGGTGCGATTCCTTCGGGGAGCAGGCCGACATCCGCGATGATAACCGTGATGTTGTCGGGACCGCCGCGTTGATTCGAGAGGTTCACGAGCAGCCGACAGGCGTCGGAGGGGGGCAGATGTTTGGCGATCGCGCCGATCTCGGCGTCTTTAACCAGACCCGACAAACCGTCCGAGCACAGCAAAAATACGTCACCCGCCCAGATCGGGAACGGGCCTTCGACTTCCGGTTCGACTTCCGGTTCCGGACCAATCGAGCGTGTGATGACGTGCTTGATGTTGGACAGTAATGCGTCGTTGGGGGCCAAACGGCCGTGCCGGATCAGCTCCCATTCCAAACTGTGGTCAAAGGTCAGTTGGTCGATTTGCTCGCGGCGAATGCGATACAGCCGGCTGTCTCCGACGTGCCCGACGACGGCCCCCTTCGGCCCCAGCGTCAGGGCGACGCACGTCGTGCCCATGCGGTTGAAGTCGGGGTTCTGCGAACCTTTCTCATTGACTGCGGTGTTGGCCGCCAGAATCGCGGCGTTGAGTGCCACGACGATGTCGTCTGTGCGATTCTTGAAATAGACATGCGGGATGGTCTCGACGGCGATCTGGCTGGCCAACTCGCCGACCGCGTGTCCGCCCATGCCATCGGCCACGATGAAAAGATGCCCTCGCGCCTGAAACGTCTCGGCGTCGGGGCTGAGCATCGTCGCGTGCGAGTCTTGATTGTTGCGCCGCCGAAAGCCCACATCGCTGAGCGACGCACATTGGACTTTCTGCTCCCAACGCATGGGGGATTCCTCTGACGCTTGAGTCCCCGCGATTGCTGATCATCGCCGAAAGGACTCTTCGAGAAGCGGGAGTCATCTTATCCGTGCCCAAAGTCAAGTAAAGCAAGCCCCCCACATTGAGGAGTTATGGCCCGGCGTTGGCATCCGAACGCATGCTGTTGGCTCGTTCGCTCAAGCCCTGCGTCGAGGGGACCGTCGGGCTGGGTTGCAGTTGGTAACTAAACTCGTGCCGATTCGTTAGTTGGTAGGGCAACAGATTGTCGGCGAAGAAGTCGAGCGGCGGGATTTGATACCAAGGCGGCGGGACGGTTTGCATGGTCTTCAGCGTGTCGTAGCCATCCTTTTGCAGCACGATTTCGCGAGTGCCGTAATGCGTGAAATCCACGGACGTCGGCGTCTCGCCCACTTCCTCACCATCCAGCAGCACTCGCGCTCCGGGCGGATTCGAGTTCACCGTCAACCGCCGATGGACGCAGCCTGGCAGCAGTGCAAGCGCGATGATCGCGAGCATCGAAAAACGACGGCTCCCAACGGAGATTTGAGATTTGAGATTTGAGATTTGAAATCGCATGTGTCATCTCAGCGTCTTCGGTGTTGCGACGTTCTTCTTTTCGGATGCCTGTTTCGTTGCCGGAGTGGCGGTTGTCGTTTCGCTGCCGGGCAGTCGTCGCGGTTCGGAGTCATTCGGTTCCTTGATGCCGCTGCTGCCTCGGATCGCACCACTGACTCCCAGCAGTTCGGGATGCCGCGCGACTTTGTCCGTGAAGATGTGCACGTCGCGGATGACGGGCTCCAAGTTGTTGAGCAAGATCGACAACGACTCGGCAGAGCGGTTGAGGTTGCGATACAACTCCGGATCGGTCGCGAGCTTTCGCAGCGAGCCGTCTTCGCTCGCGGCCAGCTTCGACAGCTTGGCCAGTTCCGTGGACAGCGTGTCGAGGTTCGTCAGTGAGCGATCGAGCTTGGCCATGATTGGCCCGGCGGACTTGGCCAATGGATCGGTGACGTCTTGCAAGTTGTCGAAATTCTTCTGAGCGGACTCGAGCGTTCTGCGAGCCAGCGCGATGGTCAGTTGTGTTTCGTTGGCCAACTTCGGCAACGCCGCGAGCGTCTGCCGCAAGCTTTCTTGCGTCTGTGGATCGGCGAAGACTTTGTTCGTCGCTTGTAACGTCTGCTTCGCTTCCTGCATCGTGATCGTGAACTCGTGCAGCGCAGTCGCGGCTCGTTCAACGACCTCGTTGAGCGAGCCACGATTCGTGTCCACGAGTCCGTTGATGTTCTCGGCGACCTTGCGCCATTCGGCGCTGGTTTGCTCGAACGACGCCATCGAGATCGAGAACTTGGAATCCAACCGACTCACCATCGACAGCGGATCGAGCGGCATTTGGCCTTCGAGCAGCGTGCCCGGTTCCAGCCGCTGAGACTTCGTGCCCGGAGTGAACTCGATTACCGAATCGCCGAGCAGCGAGGTTGCGAGGATCGCTTTTGCGTCGGCTCGGAGGAGATAGCGATCTTGAATGTCGAGGATCACGCCGACTCCGCCGCGAGATTCGTCCAACGCGACTTCGCGAACTTCGCCAATCGTCAGGCCGCTCATTTTGACTGGCGAGCCGGCGTGAACGCCGGATGCCGACTCGAAGTGCACGGCCAGTTGATACGATTCCCGCCACAGCGATGTCAGCTCGCCAAATTGGAACACCATCAGCGCGATCAGCCCAAAGGCGACCATCACAAAGAGTCCCACTCGAAATTGAAGTTGGCGGTCGGACATGGTTGGGGGTCTGTAGACCGGACACCTACGCCCGGTCGATGGGTAGTTCGGACGTAGGCGTCCGAACTACGGATCAGGCGGCTGCGAGTTCCATCAGTCGTTCGCGGGCCTGGCCGTGGACGAATTGGGAAACTCGCGGATCAGGGGTCGAGAATGCTTCGTCGGCGGTGCCGGCGAAGATGATTTGAGGTTCCTCCGGCCGAAGCCGATTGAGCGGGTACAACATCACGACGCGATTGGCCACTTTGCGAACCGTGGACATCTCGTGCGTGACAACGATGCTGGTGACGGGCTGACGCTCGCGAGTTCGCAAGATCAGTTCGTTGATGACGTCGGTCATGATTGGGTCGAGTCCGGTGGTCGGCTCGTCGTAGAGGACGATCTCTGGATTGAGCGCCAGCGCGCGAGCCAGACCGACGCGCTTCTTCATGCCGCCGGATAGCTCCGCCGGTTTCTTACTGGCTGCGGCCAGCGTCAGCCCCACATCCTTGAGCCGATCGTGGACGACTTGCGTGATCTGCGATTCGGTCATGCTGGTGTTCTGTCGCAGGCCGAATGCGATGTTTTCAAACACGGTCAGGCTGTCGAACAAGGCTGCACTTTGAAACAGATATCCGAAACGCAGCCGATCTCGGTGAATCTCCGACTCGCGGCGTTGCTTGAGCGATTTGCCAAACCAGTTCACGTCACCGCCGGTCGGGTCGAGCATGCCGATGATCAGCTTCAACAGCACGCTCTTGCCGCAACCGGACTCGCCGATCACGGCCACCGTTTCTCCCGGATGCACTGCCAGTGAAATGTCTCGCAAGACCGGATGCGATCCAAACGAGCGCGACAATCGGCGCAGTTCGATCACAGGCTCGTCGAGCGCGAGCGAAGCGAAGTCAAGTTGTGCGAAGTCATTGGCCATTGTGATCAAAACAACGAGATGGGATTGGGCCACAAGAAGTAGTACAGCCAGGACTGAAAGACGCCCAGGAAGAAATCGAGAACGAGAATCGCCACGAACGACCAGACGAACGAGCGGGTCGAGGCTTGGCCGACACCTTCGGCACCGGCCCCGCAATGAAAGCCCTGATAGCACGAGACCAGAGCGATCGCTCCGCCGTAGAAGAAGCTCTTCATTAATCCGCACTCCACGTCGTAGATCGCGATGAATTGCTTCGAGTGCAGCCACCAATAGAAGCTGTCGATCTTCAAGACCTGCGTGCCGATGACCCAACCGCCGAAGATTCCGACCGCGTCGGCGATCGCCGTCAGCAGCGGGATCAGCAAGAAGCAGGCGAGAAAACGAGGGACGACGAGATATTGAATCGGATTCGCGCCAAGTGCTTTGAGCGCGTCGATTTGTTCGGTGACGCGCATCGTGCCGAGTTCGGCGGCCATCGCCGAGCCGACTCGTCCCGCCAGCATCGTCGCTGCCAGAGTTGGTCCCAGTTCGCGCACCAGCGATGCGTTGATTGCCGCTCCCAGTTTCGACTCCATGTGCAAGAAGTGAAACTGGTCATACGCCTGCACGGCCAAGACCATGCCAATGAAGAGTCCCGTCACGGCCACGACCGGAATGCTGCGGACGCCGACTTCGTAGAACGACTGTGTGACGACGCCACGCCGGGGCAACCCCGCCAAAATCTGACGCACGACCTGCCCGCCAAACAGCACGATGTCGCCGATGTCGCTGATCGTCTCTACGATCGCTCGGCCGAGCTGATGCACCAGCGTGTCGGTTGGCTTGAGAGCCGGAACGGAGGCCATCCTTGGCCGCTCGCAATGGGACGGATTCAATGAATTCGGTCGAGGCGCACAATCTCCCCGACCTCTAGGTGCGGGACGTTAGCCAAAATGTGACCAACGAGGCGAGGGGGATTTGATCAGTCAAAACAGGCCCATTTTCTGCGGGCCTAGCTGATGTCGCGGGTCCAACTGTCGTCGACGCCGAAGTAGTCCTCGATCTCACTGGAGGCTCCGACGAGGGTTTCCCCTTCGTCGGTGCCATCACCATCGCCGAGCACCACGGTGTCGGTGCCGGTCTGACCATCCAGCGAATCGACTCCGGCTTGGCCGACCAAGGTGTCGTTGCCGAGGCCGCCTTGAATGTTGTCGTTCCCGAGATCACCGAGGAGGTAATCGTTGTCATTACCGCCGTAGATCCAGTCATCGCCAGACTGCCCGGTGATCGAATCCTTTCCGGCCATTCCGTAGAGCGAGTCGTTGCCGTCGCTGCCGCCGACGATGTCATTGCCGGCTCCGGCGTTGACGTAGTCGTCTCCCTTGCCGCCACTCACCACGTCGTCACCCGCATCGCCATAGATCAAGTCATTGCCATCTTCGCCGTCGATGGAATCCTTGCCGTCGCCAGCCATGATGCTGTCGTTGCCGGTTCCGCCAGCCAAGGTGTCGTTTCCGGTGGAGCCGTCGAGTGTGTCGTTGTCAGCGCCACCAGTCATCGAGTCATTGCCATCTTGTCCTCGTAATCGATCATTTCCTGCGCCGCCGTCCAAAGAGTCGTGGCCGCCGCCGCCGTACAGGACATCGTTGCCGTCTCCGCCGCCGAGGACATCGTTGCCGACCATGCCATTGATGTTGTCAACTCCGGTTCCGCCTTCGAGAGAATCGTTGCCAGCACTGCCATTCACGAGATCGTTGCCCGCTGAGCCGTCGACTTCGTCATTCCCAAGTCCGCCATCAAGCGTGTCGTTGCCGTCGTCGCCGATCAGCGTGTCATTCAGTTGGCTTCCCAATACGGAGTCGTTGCCGCTGCCCGCCGAAACCGACACTCCCGACAACTGCGAAAACCTGCTGCCCACGCCGCTGAGGTTGATCTTGTTTTTGAAGAGGCCAGTGGCGTTGACTTCCAGCGTGGTGACTTCCTCAGCGAGCGTCTCCTGGGAGACGCCGTTGATCGTCACGAGGCCGTCGTCATCAACGCCGATCGTCACGTTATCGGCCGCGGACAAGGAGACGACGAATTCCGGCGCGTCGGTCACGTCGATGGCGGGAACGATGCGCTGTTCAAGGATTTCAGACGAGCTTGCCAACGGGCGAACTCGACGCGCGGACGACGACCAACCACGAAGCCAATTCGAAATCAGCATGATTCTCCCTCGCACTGCGGTAGGCGGAGGTCGCCAAGACTTTGAAGGCGACGACCTTGAACAAGCAGTTGAGACTATGCTGATTCGAGGTGAAGTCAACTGACGTCATCCATCCGGCTGGCCGGTGCGAACGAATGGACTTTGCGGTTTGGATTCTGTCAATCGTGCCAGTTCTGCGGATCGCTGGTCCCCCGCAAAAACGAAAAAAGGGACAGGCGAAGCCGCCTGTCCCTGAGTCGTTTTGAATTGTCGCGTGCGAAACTAGCTGACCAGAGCCTTCCAGCCGTCAAACACCGAGAACTCTTCGTTGATTTCGCTTGTGGCACCGATGACCAAGTCGCCGGGATTTTCGCCGGTGCCGTCGCCGCCAAGCACGATGTCCGAGCCACCTTGGCCATTCACCACATCAATGCCGGCTTGGCCAGCAACGATGTCATTGCCGGCTCCACCCAACAGATAGTCTTCGCCATTGCCGCCCAGGACAGTGTCGTTGCCCGCGTTTCCGTTGATGAGGTCGTCACCAGCGCCGCCGAACAGCTTATCGTGGCCATTACCGCCGTTGACGGTGTCATTATCGGAAAGAAAATTCGTCGAATCGTCCTCTTCTGGCCCGCCACCGATGATGTCGTCTCCATCTCCCCCGTTGATCGAATCATCTCCATATGAGCCAGAGATGGTGTCGTTACCGATGTCGCCATTCAGAGTGTCGTTACCGTCATCGCTACCCGGTGTCTCGTTATCTCCTTGCACGACATCGTTTCCCTTGCCCGCAGTGACAAAATCGTTGCCGTCGCCGCCAGTCAGAGTGTCGTTTCCGTCGTTGCCATCCAGTCGGTCGTTGCCCGCACCGGCATCGACGCTGTCGTTGCCAATCTGGCCTCGGATGTTGTCGTTACCTTCCTCGGTGTAACTCCCTGCGGCCGATCCGTCTTCGATGGTTTGTGCGCCGAGGACATCGTTCCCGGCACCCCCCAGCAGTGCGTCGTCGCCGGCTTGGCCAACGATCGAGTCGTTGCCGTCCTCGCCATTGAGGACGTCGTTGCCGGCACCGCCGATGAGGACATCATTGCCCCGTCCGCCATAGAGAATTTGGCTGAACGTCGCCAGGTCGGAACCGTAGACAATGTCGTCGCCGCCACCCGCCTGGACCGTCACACCTGACAACAGCAGCCAGGGAGTGGGACTACCATCAACCTCAGGCAGGATGCCACGCAAGTCGATTTCGTTGTTCGCCGTACTGCTGCTGCTGGTGGCCTTGATCGTCAGCGACTGCACAGCGTTTAAGTTGATTTTCGTGTCGGCTTTTCCATTTTCGTCGTTGTCTGCAACTCCGTCATAAACTCGGTCCACGCTATCCACCGTGAGTACCAAGTGTCCGTCACCGTCGTCTTTGACCGCGACGCTTTCACCGCCAGTGATCAGAATCGTCAAATACGAGGTTCCGGCTGGGGTGCTGACCGTCGGAACGATTCGGCGTTCCAAAACTTCTGCCGCAGTGACGCCCAGCGGACGGCGCGATCGGCGAATGCGATCGGACTGCATCAATCGAGACCAGTTGTGGAACGACATGTTCATCCTCCGAGGAGAAGCTGGGGCTTTGAATGCGAACTCCGCCCACGTTTTGTCAGTCGCGCCGCGGGTCGGTGGAAGGAGCCTAGTCAGCAATCGACCGGTGGCAATGTGAAGTTTTCGGCAATTTCGCACATTGTCCGAGGCAAATCGAAACCGGAAAACAGCCTCAATGTTTTCTCTCAGCAAGCCTCAGAAAACGGTCAGGCAAGGCGTGCGGATCACAAATCTCGCAGCGGTCGTAGGCCGACTTCGGTCCCGATCAATCCGGCAGAATCGGACCAGCATGTTGTTGATGCAATGTTTCGCGCACTTCGCGGCCAGTCAACTCATTCGGACTCATGCCACGCTCAACAGTCATGACAGCAGCCGTTCCGGCGGCTTGTCCAAGTGCCATCGCCGTCACGCGTGTCGAACTCGCCGCCTCCAATGCAGCACCTAATCCGGCGCAACCGTCGATCCAGACCAGCACGTCGATTTCGATGACATCACCAGTTCCCACTACTCGTCGTCGTCCTCATCGTCTTCGTAGTCCGGGTGCAGCGGGTCGTCGGGCGAGAAGAAGAAATCGCCCAGCCCCATAGGGACGACGTTGCCTCCCAAAGTCGACTGCTTGCGATCGGCCAGGTCTTTCAAATCGAGAGCCTCTTCGCCCAGGCAGCGATGTAAACTCTCGCGCCAAGCGGCGTCTTTGCTGAGCGGGTGCGTCGGGTCTTGAGCCGCTCGCTTGATCGCGTAGCGCAGCACGTTGATACCGTCGCGAGTCGAGAAATCCAGCTTCAACTTGTGAGCCTGTTGCAAGAACTCGACGGTTAGGTTGAGCATCTCGTCATCGGCGAACGGCAGGTGATATTTCAGAATCGCCAGTTCGTCTTCACGAGCCGGATGACTCAGTTCCAGCGTCGGCTGCAAGCGGCTGAGGATGTAGTCGGGGATCTCGAATGTCGATTCGTCGTCGTTCATCGTGACCGCGCAGCGGAAGTCGCGGTGGGCCGGAATCGTGATGCCGGCGACGATCGACTCGACGTACCGACGATGATCGAGCAGCGCCGCGAGGCTCGCCCACGACTTCTCGTTCATGCGGTTGCCTTCGTCGAGAATACAGATGCCTCCGGTGAGCATCGCCGTGACGAGTGGCGAAGCGTGGTAGACGATCTTTCCGCTCTCGGCCAGCACGGGCGTGACCAGCAAATCTTCCGGCCGTGTGTCTGACGTGCATTGATAGATGTAGAGCGACTGCTTCCGCGTGTGTGCTCCGGCGATGCCCAGCGTCGTCTTGCCGATTCCGGGAGCACCGACCAATCGGGGCGTCAACGGCAAGTCCGCGTCATCGACCACCAGCCAGCAGGCCAGCAGTTGTTTGAGCACTTCGCCTTGTCCGATCCATTGTCCGACGGTCGGATCAGGCTCGGACAAGAACAATCGCACGCCACCGATTTCCACGGATTTTGACATCGGCTGAAAAAACCTCTCGCCATTTGTGAAGATGGGCGGCTCGCTGAGAAATCCAAAATGACTGGTCGCGGACGAGGTTATGGGTTGGATTGCGCTCTTGCAATCACTCATATTTCAAAGCGAATCATCGTTGCGAGGCGATGACTAATTGCTTGCCTCTTCAAAACTGAACTGTTACTCAAGTAGCGGTTTAGGCTGACAAAACGCCTTCGGCAAGTGGATTTTCAAAGGATCGTTCCATGACCAAACGGCTGCGGTGCTGGATCGCGTTTCAACTCTGTCTGGTTTCGTGCATCGCGAGCGCGGGTGAACTGCCGGTTGCCAAGTCGGAAGACGTGGGGATGTCCTCCGACAAGTTGACCAAGGTCAGCGCGGTGATGGACGGCTTGGTGAAGGAGAAGAAACTCGCAGGCGGCCTCGTGATGATTGCTCGGCGAGGCAAGGTCGTGCATTTGCAGTCGCACGGGCTGATGGACATCGAAGCCAACAAGCCGATGCGCGACGATGCGATCGTGCGGATCTATTCGATGACTAAGAGCGTCTATCAAAATGAACTCAGGTCACGAGGGATCGAAAACAAATCACGATGCAGCCGAGCGTCAGGAAGGCTTGGTGAATGTCGGCGCGTCGTTCGTAGCGGACGCGAAGGCGGCGGAATTGATGCAGCCAACTGTTGGTC
>CAMAWN010000095.1 GCA_945861865.1 Candidatus Kuenenia stuttgartensis
TTGTGGATGGGAGTTCCCGTGATCACCACTCCCGGCGAGACGTTCGCCAGCCGGCATTCGCTGAGTCATCTCAGCAACGTCGGCCTGACGGAAACCATCGCGCGGGATTTGGACGAGTACGTCGAATTGGCTGTGGCCTTGGCCAGTGACTTGCCACGTCTGGCCACCCTGCGAACTGGCTTGCGCGAGCGGATGGCCGCCTCGCCGCTGTGCGATGGGAAACGCTTTGCCGCGAACCTGACGGCCATTCTACGCAACATCTGGAGGCAGTGGATTGCCCAAGCCCCGCCCGCGGAATCCAATGGCCAGACCGCGCAAAGGGACCACCCACCAGCAATTGCCATTGAGCACTCTCCGACTGAGCAATTACCGGAATGAAATCGAATGGACGAGAAGCGGAGAAGCCATTCTCTCGATCTCACCGAAAGCTGCCTGCTGAACCTGTTCGACGCGGGTGGCACCGCTTGCTTCAAGCTGTGTGCGAAGCATTAGAAAGTTCTATTCCCGTCAGTAAGCCATCCGACAATTCTCGAAAACACCAGGCTGGAAATTGGACAGCGACTTTTCATTTGTCCATTCGGTCGTCTTCTCTGTGACTTCGTGATCCAATCAATGTCGCTCTACTTGGTACGAAACGGATCGCTGGCCACGATGGCGTGGATCAGCGATTGAATGCGGTAGTCCTGTTTCTTCAGCGTATCGACCAGCGAATCAAGCAACTCACGATCCGTGTATCCGACCGGGCGGCCGAGGGCGTAGGTCAGCAGCTTCACGCTGAGCGCGCGGGCGAACTTGTCTTTGTACGTCAGCAGCCCAGCTTTGTACTCGTCGAGCGTCGCAAACTTGCGGCCGTCGGGAAACGCACCGTGGACATCGAGCACCGGGCCATTTGAGCCGCGGAACCCTTCGCCGTTGAAACGCTCGCGCCAAGCGCCGATAGCGTCGTAGTTCTCTAGCGCCAGGCCAATCGGATCGAGCTTGGCATGACACGACGCGCACACTTCGTCGCGACGGTGTAGTTCCAGCCGCTCGCGGACGGTGAGATTCTTGCCCGATGTGTTGGGTTGAATCTCGCCGGCGTTCGGCGGTGGATTGTTTGGCGGATCGTTGAACAACTCGCGCAGCACCCATGACCCGCGGCGCATCGGCAGCGTCCGTGTGCCGTCGGCCAGAAAAGTCATCAACCCAGCCATCCCCAGCACACCGCCACGATGATTCTCCGGCTTGATTGCCACGCGACGGAACTCCGCCCCGGTCACTCCCGCGATGCTGTAATGCCGAGCGAGCCGCTCGTTGACGACGATGAAATCGCTGTCGATGAACGTCGTGATCGGCAGATTTTGGTTGAGCACTTCGGCGAAGAACTCCAGCGGCTCTTGCTTCGAGGCGTTCTCCAGTGGTTTGTCGTAGTCGCGATACTCGGCTGCCGGCTGCACTGAGCCGTAGCCTCGCACCGACAGCCATTGTCCGGCGAAGTTTTGCACGAACTGCTGCACCTTCGGATCGGCGAGCATGCGCTGGACCTGCTTTTTGGTGATCTCCGGCTCGCGCAATTTTCCGGCGGCGGCCAGCGTCAACAATTCGTCATCCGGCATCGTGCTCCACAAGAAATAGGACAACCGCGACGCTAACTCGTAGTCGTTCAACGGCCGGAACTGCGTAGTCCCGCTCGCCAGAGCGTGGGCGTTGTCCGAATTCGCCCCCGCTCTGGCGAGCGGGGCTACGGGCTCTTCGAGGAACCAAAAACCCGGCGCGCACAGCACACGCTGCAAACCGGTCCGCATCGCTTCGTGAAACGAGAGCTTGCTCGTGGCTTGCGCATCCTTGACCACCGCAACGATGGAGTTGATTTCCTGGTCGGTGACCGGCCGGCGATAGGCGCGCGGGAGAAACCGAGCGAAGATCTCGCGGACGTATTCATCGTCGTGGCGTTCGTTGCCGGCGAAGAGGAGCGACTTGTGACTGGCCGGCGGCCACTCTTTCTGAATCGGCCCCGTAATTTCGATCGACTCGATCAGCAGTCGCGGCAGTTTTTCGAGATCCATTTCCGGGTTGTCGATGTAGGCCGGGCCTTCCCAGGCGTTGAGCTGCTTCTCCAGATCGTCGCGCTGCTTCTTCAGTTCATCGAGTTCCGTCTGCGGTGCGCGGCGTGTGACCGCTTCCTCGGTGCGCCCTCGCAACGCCGTCCATTTTGAGAAGAGCTTCTTGTAGTTCGGCTCGTTGATGACCGCTTTCTCCGTGTGATTCCAGAGCAGTCGAAAGACTTGCGGACCTTTGACTTCGCCGTTGACCGGGCCACGCAGAAACAACAGGCTCTCGGTCGTCCCCGACGAATCGACGGCCACTTCCTGCTCGACAAAGATCGGCGAATCAACCGCGTATTGCAGGCGGAATTTGTTTGGCTCAGTCCGTCCGCGATCATCGACCTTGGCTTTGACTCGCACGCGATAGTAACCGTCCTGCGTCACTACTTGGCCGATGGCGAAATGCGAGATCGCGCCCCAGCCGTCGTAATCGCGACGATACGTCGGCCCTCCCTGGATGTGCTCGACATGGTCGGGATGGACGAAGAAGTCTCGAGCGCCACGCGGAATGGTGTGAGCAAACCCCGGAAAGACTTCGACCATCTCCGGCGGCGGTTTCTTCCGCAGGATCTCGAATCGATTCGTGAACGAGTTCTCTTTCGGAGCCGTCGTCACGATCGCCCGCGAGACGATCTTCTCCGCCACGCCGAGGCTCCGTTCAATCTGTGTCTGATCGAAGAACAACGCGACGCCGAGCCGATCGAACCCTTCGGCCTGTCCGTCGCTCGGCAAGTCCTCGATCAACGGCCGCACGATCAGTTCATCGAGCTTGAGCAGATCACGCACGGTGTTGGCGTATTCGTCGCGGTTGAGCCGCCGCATCGGAATACGGCCGCCGGCTTTCTTGGCGGCGAGATCGACCTGCTGCAATTGTTCGTTGACCCACGTCACAAAGGCCGCGCTCTGGCGGGCATCCGGTCGTGGGCTTTCCTTGGGAGGCATCTCACCCGCGTTGATCCGGTCGATGACTTCCTTCCAATGATCGGCCACCGTCGCCGCCGAAAAATCAGTGCCGATCCGATCAATGCGATACCCGGCCTTCGCTTTCGCCGCCCCGTGACAGCCGATGCAGTTCTGCTGAATGAACGGCTTCGCAATCTCCTCATAACCTTTGGGGACTGGCGCTGCTGGTTTTTGGGCGTGAGTCGGTTCCGCCACAACCCAGGTCGAGGCAATCCCCACGACACATAGGCCGGCGAGCCGAATTCCACATCGCACGCGGAAACACAGCATCGCGAAGAGTTGGCCTTTCGAAGTACACATGGAACGGAGTCCTCGTCATGCCTGCCGTCGTTTTGTCCGATCGTGAGCCATCAGCGACCGTCGGCACAGACTTGTTTATCTCCGATCGTTGGATTTCGACACTGAGTCACTCGAATCGTCTCCGAATCAAAGGGGACCGGTCACCGTCCCACAGATGCTCCGAGGCAATACAGATTCGAGTCCGTCCGGTAGATCAACTCGTTGCCTGAGATCGCTGGTGAGGCCGTGATGCGTTCGCCGAGATCGTTCGTGGCGAGCAGCTCAAACTTGGTTCCGGCTTTGACTACGAAGGTTTGGCCGTCGTTGTTGCTGAGATAGATGCAACCATCGCTCGCCACGGGTGACGAATTGCAATCGCCGCCGAGCCGCTGTCGGTAACGCTCCTTTCCCGTCTGCCCATCGAAGCACACCAGCACTCCGTTATCCATCAGCACGTAGAGCAGCCCTCGATAATACAGCAGCGAGGGTTCCACGCCGCCGGGCTTGTCGCTGACCCAAACGAGTTCGGGAGGTTTTCCGTCGGGACTCAAGCGAATGGCGTGAATGCGGCTTTGCCTCCACAGTTGCGCGAACACGATGCCGTCGCCGAAGACCGGACTGACGATGATCTCGCCGTTGTATGGTCCTTCGCCCTCGCCGTACTTCCACAGCTCGGCGTGCGTCTTGGCATCGAAAGCTGTCAGCCGATGCTTGCCCGGAACGAGGATGTCTTGCTGACCGTGATGCTCCACCAACAGCGGAGTCGCATGAGCGGTTCCGATCGGCCGCTCGTTCTTCCAAGCGATCTCACCGGTTTGTGGATTCAAGCCGATCAGAAAACAGGGACCGGTGTGATGATCCCACGGAAACAGGATCGAATCCTCCAGCACGAGCGGGCTGAGTGCATATCCCCAAGCCATCTTCGGATCGCCAAACCGCGAGAGGTAGCGATTGACCCACTGCAACTTCCCATCGTGCGTGTACCGAGCGATGTCCGCATTCCCAAACGCCACGTACAACGCATCCGCCGTGACAGCCGGAGTGTTGACCGCCAAGTTCGACTTCTCGTGAACGCGCTGATTCACACCGAACCCAAAGTCATGACGCCACAGCTCACGGCCATCCGTTCGATCAAAGCACAGAGTGAGCAGCGACTTCTTGCCCTCCTGGTTGAGTTCCGAAGTGACGAACACTCGGCTTCCGTAAACGACCGGCGAACTCGTCCCCCACCCCGGCAACTTCACCGACCAACGAATGTTCTCGGACTGGCTCCACTGAGTCGGCAGCTTCCTGTTGTCCGCAACGCCGTTCGCATTCGGCCCTCGCCACCGAGGCCAGTCTCGGCTCGGCTCATTGGCGAACGCGGTCGTCACGAAGCAAACGATCCCCACAGCAGCGAAGTAAAATCGAGTCATCGGGACTCCGTAAATCTTTGAGACAAGCCTGTAAAATCTCAGGATCGAGCGTTGCCCAGTGGAGGGAGAGCGCAGCGTTCATTTCGACTTGGCATTCGTGATGACGAAGTCGACCAGCTCTTGGCATTGAAAGAAACCGGGCCACATGTTGTGGCCTTGTCCGGCGGGAATGAGGAGCCGCATCTCGCCGCCGAGAGATTCGTAGCGCTTCCGCACCTCGCCGGAATTGGCTTCGAGTGGGACAACTTTGTCGATGTCGCCGTGGATCGCGAACAGTGGCACCTTCGCTTTGGCCAGCGCGGCGAGTCGGTCGATGGGATTGTGCTCGGCGAGCTGTGCTGTGAGTTCGTCCGGCTTCAGGTGGTAAGCACCGCTGGCTTTGGGAACCCCCGGATAGCTCGCGATGTTGCAGACCGGATAGATGCCCGCGAAGCCGCCGACTTTGTCGGCGTTCTCGACGGCCCAGCCCAGAGTCATCAGACCGCCACGACTGCGGCCCAACAGTACCGGCTTCGGCGCGAAGCCGCGTTTCTCAGTCAGCTCGCGATGGAATACCGAGAACAGCTTGCGGCCATCAGGGCTGCCATACGATTCGCCGACATCGATCCCCGCGATCGCGATACCGGCCTTCGTGAAGCGTTCAAACATCCAACGCTCTTCGGTGCCCGGCAGGTTGGGAAGTGTCGGCGCGTACCAAACCCACGGAGTCGCACGGTCGGACTTCTTGTCGGGTGGGATCACAAACGCGGTGCGTCCCTCGACGCGAAACACCTCGCCCGGAATCGGCAGTTTTTTGTCGAGCGGTGCGGCCTCTGGGTTCTGAGCCTCAGACGCTGTTGCCACCAAGCAAATGATCAACAAGACAAGAATGCGCTTTGTGTCTTTCATCATTCAGTCTTTCACTGGAGACATCGGGTGGGACCAGCGGCACTCGATGCGAGCTTGTCCCACCCTACACGACGTTTTCAACAGGCTCTCACAAGTTCGGCGACCCGATCAGCCAATTCGAAACACGTTCTTCGCGTTCTCGAAGAGGATTTTTCGCTCGGCGGCTTTGTTCGGGGAGAGCTTCCGAATCGCGGCGATGGTTTGCGAGCCGGAGCATCCCGGTCCCTTGCCGACTCGATCGTCGCAGTCGCTGCCGTAGAGGATTTTGTTTTGATGGCGGTCGAGGAAGCCGCGCGTGTGGTCTTCGTCGCGAGTCAACGCATTCAGGCCAGAGCCGGCCGACATGTCGGCGAACATGTTCGGGTAGTCGGCCAGATAGCGATCGGTCAGTCCGCCGGGGGTCACTTTGCCCTTGGGATAAAGCACCTTCTGATCGGTGTGATTCTTGTCGATGTTGGCCCACCAAGTCTGAGCGTGACCGATGAAGATCGTCGCCGGATACTTTTCGAGCATCTTGTGCAATCGCTCAAAGCCGAGATTGTAGGTGCCGTGCTGGAAGTGCATGAGAATCGGTACTCGGTACTCACCCGCTAGCTTGTAGAGGACTTGGCTTTCGGCCGAGTCGCATTCGACTCCGAACTTTTGCTCGCCGATGACGATCGCGCCGTTGTCGAGGTACTTGGCGATCTCCGCGCGGGCTTCGGGCAGATCGGTCACTTCGTTGGCTCCGAAGAAGAATTCTTTCGGATGCTGCCGCGACATTGTCAGCGCGGTCTCGTTACCGCCGGCACCCACTCCGCCGAGGCCATTGTGTTTGCCATCGGCGGTGGAAGGCCGCTTGACATCACTCCCGGCTGGCAGCAGGATCGTCTGCGTGACTCCCATCGTCCGCTGGTGAGCAATCAACTGCTGGGCCGTTCGCTCGCGATAGTTGGTGTGTTGATGGATGTCGATGATCGGTTCAGCGACCGCGTCCTCCGCCCCGCGCGAGAAGGAGGACAGTACAACCACGCTGCCCGACAACGACGTGAGGAGGAAACTGCGACGAGACAATTGGCTCATGACGAACTCCGAAAACGGACGGGGCTTGTTGGTCGTTGAGTTCCGCGGATAGAAAACGACGTATCGCGAGAATGATCCGACGAATCAAGGAAAGCAACCGTCTCAGTCAGACCTGCAAGTGAGTCTGCAAACTCCATGTCCTGTGGACAGGATGCCGTTCGTGACCGCCCGACTTGCCTTGGATGGTTGCTCCAATTCGGACGAATCTCGTAACAACCCCGCGATCTCCCTGCGAATCGAAAGGATGCCTGATGACTATTACACGGAACCGATCGCGATGGACGTCATCGCGGAATGCCGTTCTCTTCGCGTTGGTCTCACTGGCCGTTGCCAGCACAAATTCGGCCGAGCCAACGGGGACTGCTGAGGAACGCATTGCCAAAGTCCAAGCCGATCTCAAGAGGGACGATGTCGCCGTGAGGCGTTCGGCGATTGGTTCGCTCGTGCATTCGGACATCTCGCCGAAGATGCTTGCCGAAATGCGGTCGGCGCTCGATGACCGTGACGGAGTGGTCCGGTCGACAGCCGCCACCGCGATTGGCAATCTGGGGGCTGCGGCGGTTCCGGCGGTTCCACAATTGATTTCGCGGCTCAAGAATGACTCCGCCAAAGAAGCCCGCGAGACCGCTGCTCGGGCGCTGGGCCGAATCGGCAAGTCGGCTCCCGACGAGAAATCGCTCATCACCCCATTGCGTACCGCAAGTCAAGATGATGCCGATCCGGTCACTCGTGTTGTGGCGCTGGGGGCATTGGCGATGATCGATGTCGATGTGGCTGAGCAAATCACATCGCTTCGCAAATATCTGCACCATGACGACGGATTGGTCCGGATGAAATCGTCTCATGCGCTTGGAATGCTGGGCAAAGCGGCGAAAGTGGCGGCTCCGGAAATCGTCAACGTGTTGAAACTGGAAACGGATCACCATCGCCGTGGCTACGTCGCTCGCGCACTGGGAAACACGGCTGATCCCGCCTCGCTGCCAGCGCTCGAGGCGGCGTTGGAAAAGGAAACCGATGCCGGAGCCAAAGGGGAAATGCAGGGGGCGATTGCTCGTTTGAAAACGCTCTCGTCCGAGAAACCGAAGTCGTAGATCGATCAGGAGATGATTCATGCGAGTTCGTGTCGGTGTCCTTTTGGGCTTTTCGATTGTGAGTTATTTCACTTTGGCTGAATCGGCAGAACCGAAACGGCCGAGTCTGCTCATCGGCTACAACGAGCACCGTACGAACTTGCCCGGTGGGCGGCAGCCGAATGTCAGCACGAACCGAGCGATGCTGGTGAAGGTGGATGGATCGGATCGTCGCTTGCTGGCCGCAGAACTCGCCAATGAACCCGGCGTCTCAACACAATTCGCCGGTTGGTCTCCAGATGGCAAGACGGCGGTTATCGGTCGCGGCTGGGAGAGCCTTGAGAACGCGAAGTGGGAAGAGGAACACAAGACGTTCCGATTCACTCCAGAAGGTTGGCTGTACGACTCGTATCTGGTCGATGTCGCGACCGGCAGAGCGGAAAACGTCACGGCAGTCGAGCGGATCAGCTTCTACAACACGGGGGTGTTTTTCTGGCCGAACGATCCCAAGAAGCTCGGATTCACGGCGCTCATCGGCGGCAATTCACAACCCTTCAGCATGGATCGCGATGGCCGCAACAAGCTCGATCTGACGAAGAATTCCAACGGCTTTGCGTATGGCTTCAGCAGCTCGCGCGACGGTTCGCGGATTGCGTACCACGAAAATTATCAAGTCTATCTGGCTGACGCCGATGGCTCACAACGCGTGCATGTGCAGACCGGGATGCCGTTCAACTTCGCTCCGGCGTGGTCCCCCGATGGGCAGTGGGTGCTGTTCGTTTCCGGCGAGCACTACAACTGTCATCCACACATCGTTCGCGCGGACGGGACCGGGCTGAGGAAGCTCGCGGACCGAGCCGGCTACCGAGGGGTGACGGAGTTCCTGGATGTCCCCGACTTTCACGGTGGCAGCAGCGATACTCCGGTGTGGTCTGTGGATGGCCAGTCGGTTTTCTACACGGCCAAGGTCGGCAACAACGTCGAAATGTTTCAAGTCACACTCGCAGGTTCGAGCGAACAACTCACCAAGTCCGCTGAAGGAACACTGCACTACCATTTGAAGCCATCACCCGATGGAAAATGGATCTTGTACGGCTCAAAACGGAACGGCGTACGGAATCTCTTTCTGATGCGGCTGAAGGATCGAGACGAGCATCGCCTCACGGACCTCTCTCTCGGCCACGCGGCGATGCACGCTCACTGGCAGCCGGTGGCACTCACCGAATGACCGACGCATTCGCGGTGGGCAAGTTGTGACAGATGTGACTTTTGTGAGCCTGAATCGGCTTCCGGTTCGGTCATCGGAGGAAGATCGGTCGGTGTCGATCACAAATTCGGTCGGATTGCGGCCCGACGCGTGTTAAACTTCTCGGCAACCTTTCAACTGGATCGCGGACTTGAGAGTGATTGACATGTCCTGTTCCGAAGAAGAATTTCGACGACGGTTGCGGTGCCGAGGGTTGCTCCGTTTGCTGATCGGAGTTTTCTTCCTGGCGGTGGGACTGCTTCGTACCGACGCCGCCGAGCAACCGGTAAGTTTCGTGAATGATGTCGTGCCGCTGTTGACGAAAGCTGGTTGCAATGTCGGTGTCTGCCATGCGAAGGCCGGTGGCGGGCAGAAGGGATTTCAGTTGTCGCTACTCGGCTTCGAGCCGCAGGAAGATTTCGAGTCGCTGACGAAAGAGAGCCGCAATCGGCGGTTGTTCTTCGGGTCTCCGGATCAGAGCCTGTTGCTGCTCAAAGCCTCCGGCCAGATGCCGCACGGCGGTGGAGTTCGTCTGGCCGCGACCTCGGAAGGCTACGCTCTTCTTCGCCAGTGGATTCGCGAGGGTGCTGCGCTGGATAGCGCTGCGGCCCCGAAGCTCGTGTCGTTCGAGGTTCAGCCGGCTCGTGGTTCGATCAAGCGTGGTGGCGAACAACAACTCCAAGCGATTGCGAAGTATTCGGACGGCAGCGTTCGTGATGTCACGAACATGGCGCTCTATGAGTCCAACGACAAGGCGATGGCCGACGTGAGCGAACGCGGGCTGGTGAAGATTTCCGAGATCGTCGGCAACGTCGCCGTGATGGTCCGCTACCAAGCGAAGGTTTCGGTTTACAGCGCGTCGGTGCCGCTCGGTGCGCCGGTTGAGAATCTGCCGTCGTCGAAGAACTTCGTCGACGAACTGGTCTTCGCGAACCTCAAGGCACTCGGCATTCCGCCGTCAGTCCTCTGTGATGACGCGACGTTTCTGCGGCGAGTGACGCTCGACATCGGTGGGCGAATGCCGACTGAAGAAGAATCGGCCGCGTTCCTCGCCGGCAAGGACGCGGGCAAACGAGACAAGGTCATCGACGAGCTGCTGCGAAGCCCCGACTACGCCGACTTCTTTGCCAACAAGTGGACGGCGCTGCTGAAGAATCGTCGCGATGACGAGAGCGACACGGTTTCCAATTTCGCGTTTCATGCCTGGGTCCGCGACAGCTTTCTCGCCAACAAACCTTATGACCAGTTCGTCCGCGAATTGCTCGCTGCCACCGGGACCGTGATCGGCAATCCGCCGGTCGCGTGGTACAAGCGAGTCAAAGAGCCGAAGCAACAGATCGAGGATGTCGCGCAACTCTTTCTCGGTGTGCGGATGCAGTGTGCTCAGTGCCATCATCATCCGTTCGAGCGTTGGAGCCAGGACGATTATTACTCGTTGGTCGCATTCTTCAGCCAAGTCGGCCGCAAGCCGTCGGGGACACGCGGCGAGGATTTGATCTTCCACAAACGCGGCATCGCGGTCGCCCCGAACATGAAGACGGGAGTGCCGCTCAAGCCAGGCGCGCTGGGCGATGCGATTCCTGAGATCGCCGCCGATGAAGACCCGCGACTGAAGCTCGCCGATTGGATGGGCTCGAAGACCAACCCGTTCTTCGCGAAGTCGCTGGTCAATCGGTATTGGAAACACTTCTTTGTGCGCGGCTTGATCGAACCGGAAGACGACATCCGCGACACGAACCCGCCGACGAATCCCGCTCTGCTGGAAGCTCTCGAAAAACATTTTGTGGCCAGTGGGTTTGATCTGAAGGATCTCGTGCGCGTCATCACACAATCGCAGGCCTATCAACTCAGCGAAGTCCCGAACCAGCACAACATCGTCGATCGCCAGAACTACTCGCGTTACTACCCCAGGCGGTTGCAGGCGGAGGTGCTGCTCGACGCGATTGACCGGCTGGCGGGGACTCAGACCGATTTCGCGAATCTCCCTCCGGGGACGCGAGCGGTCGCTCTGCCCGACAACAGCTACAACCGCTCGTCGCAATTCCTGCGAGTTTTCGGCCGCCCCGAAGCCGAGAGTGTCTGCGAATGCGAACGCGTCCAATCCTCGAGCCTCGCTCAGAGCCTGCACTTGCTCAACGCGGCCGAACTGAAAGCCAAACTCGCCGCCGCCACCGGCCGAGCCGAACGCCTCGCAAAGGAAGACAAACCGGTCGAATCCAAAATTCGCGAGCTGTACCTCGCCGCTTTCTCGCGCGAACCACGCCCGCAGGAACTGAAGACCGCGCTCGACTATTTGAATGAACCCGGCACGGTCGCGAATGCGAATTACCAAGACCTCATTTGGGCGTTGATCAATACCAAAGAATTCCTTTTCAACCACTAGGCGCATGATGACTGACTTCGTCTGTTACTCGCGTTGCCGGTCGATGCTGCTCGCGGCATTGGTCTGCGGAGCATTTGCCTCCGTATCGTTTGCGCAATCCGTCGGTTTGCCGGCTCCGAGGTTGCTGACGACGACTCCGATGGGGGCCAAGATTGGGTCTCAGGTTGAAGTCACGATCAGTGGCGAGAGCATCGAAGACGCGGACGAGTTGATGTTCTTCGATCGGCGTATCACGGCGGCTCGCAAGTTGAACGCCGCGGGACAGGCGGAGCCGAAAAAGTATGTCGTCTCGATTGCCGCTGATTGCCCGATCGGGATTCATGAGGCTCGTGTGATGACGCGGTTGGGGATTTCGTCGTCGCGAGCGTTCTGTGTCGGAACGCTCGACGAAGCCGTTCAGACGAAACCCAACACGACGCTGGCGACGGCGATGGAGTTGAAGGTCAACTCCATCTGCAACGCCACGATGACTCAGCGGGCGGTCGATCATTACGTCTTTGAAGCGAAGAAGGGGCAGCGAGTCATCGTCGATTGTGCGACGCGCGGGATTGATTCGAAGCTCGACGCGACCGTGATTGTGGCCGATGCGGCGGGTCGCGATCTGCTGGTGGAACGCCGAGGGGGCGTGCTCGACTTCATCGTGCCGGCTGACGGCAAGTATGTGATCAAGGTCCACGAACTGACCTTCAAAGGGGGCCAAGCGTATTACTACCGGCTCGGTCTGTGGGAGTTGCCGGTCGGAGCACCGATCGTGCGGTTGCCGTCGACGAAGCCGGTGAACTCGTTCTCGTGGCCGCCGCAAGGTCTCAAAGAACAGGCCGAGCTAGCTGAGGTCGAACCGAACAGCGATCGCACGAAGGCTCAAAAGATTTCGCTGCCGTGCGACATCGCGGGGAGCTTCTTCCCGGCGGCCGACGTCGATGTCTTTGAGTTCGAGGCTAAAAAGGGAGACGTCTGGTGGGTCGAGGTCGCCTCCGAGCGATTCGGTTTGCCGACCGATCCGTCGATCCTCGTGCAACATGTCGCTCGTAGCGGAGACGTCGAGAAGCTGACCGATGTTGCCGAGTTCAGCGACATCCCCAGTCCCGTGAAAGTGTCGAGCAACGGCTATGCGTATGACGGCCCGCCGTACAACGCTGGTTCCGCGGACATCCTCGGCAAGCTGGAGATCAAGGAAGAAGGTCTGCACCGATTGCAAATCACTGACCTGTTCGGCGGAACGCGCAACGATCTGAAGAACGTCTATCGGCTCGTCATCCGCAAAGCGGCTCCCGACTTCGCCGTCGTCGCGTGGGCGCTGCACATGGAACTGCGAAACGGCGATCGCAACGCCGTCTCGAAGCCGCTGGCTCTGCGCGGCGGAGCAACGATGGCGCTCGAAGTCCTCGCCATTCGTCGCGACGGATTCGACGGCGACATCGACCTCGTGATGGAAGGTCTGCCCGAAGGAGTCACTGCGAGCGGTTTGAAAATCCCGGCCGGTCAGTCGCGAGGCTTGATGCTCGTGACGGCGAATCAGAACGCGCCGCGAGCGGTCGGCAGCGGCACGTTCTTCGGCCGAGCGACCATCAACGGCGAGGTTGTCACTCGGACGTGTCGATTGGCTTCGCACGCTTGGCCGATCCCGGATTCGTGGGGCGAGATCCCCAGCCCGCGTCTGATGGCCGACGTACCGGTCTCGGTGAGTGGTCTTGAGTTCGCTCCGCTCACGCTCACGCCCCCGAAAGAAGTTCAAACGGTAACTGCCGGTGAGAAGCTGACGATCCCGCTGCTGCACACGCGCCGCAGCGAGTTCTCCGGAGCCGTCCTGCAACTGCGCGCAATGGGAGCCGGCTTCGATCGTGCTCCGCAGTTCGATGTGTCGCTGACCGCTGACCAGTCGCAAGCGGTCCTCGACACGGCCGCGTTGAAGACGGCACCGGGAGATTATTTGATCGCCTTCTACGGCGGAGCCGTCGCGAAGTACCGGCATCAACCGGAAGCAATCGTTGCCGCCGAAGAGACTCACAAGAAAGCCGTTCAGGAATTGATGGCGATCGAAGCCGAGGTGAAGAAATTGACCGAAGCCGCGAAGGCCGCAGCGTCCGAGGCCAAGCCCGAAGCGGACAAGGCCGTGGAGGCCGTGACCGCCAAACAGAAAGCCGCCGCTGCCGCCGTTGCTGCGGCTGCCGAAAAGATCAAACAGGCGACGGCAGCCGCCCAACCACGAGACATTGTTGATATTGTTGTGTCCGAGCCGATTAAGATTCGTGTGAACCCTGCCGAGAAGAAGTAGTGGGCTATCCCACCAAATGCCCCACGCTCTTGGCGAGCGTGGCTACGTCAAACTGGAGGTGTCAAACCATGACCCACCACCGCAGCGCGAACTCCCCCGTTTTCTGTCCTGGTCCCGACAGCATCTGCTCGGGCCGCCGCGGATTTCTGCAAACCGGCTTGGCTGGATTCGCCACGCTCAGTTTGCCGGGCATCCTCCGTTTGCAGGCTCAGAACGCGCTGCACGCCAGCGAGGGCACGTCAGCCGGTCGCGACAAGAATTCCGTGATCATGGTCTGGCAACCTGGTGGTTGTTCGCACTTGGAAACGTATGATCCAAAACCGAATTCGGGCAGCGAATACAGTGGTCCGTTCGCGACCATTCCGACGAAGGTGCCGGGCCTCAACTTTTGCGAACTCATGCCGCGGCAAGCCGCCATCGCTGACAAGTTCACAGTGCTGCGGTCGATGCGACAGAACGCGGGCGGGCATCCGGCCGGTTCGATGCAGTTGCTCTCCGGCGATCCCGACACACGCGACAAACCGAAGCCACGTCTGCCCGACTGGATGTCGGTGACCAACTACGTCCGCTCGCAACGCGGACCGCGTCAGAATTCGTTGCCCGCCTATGTCGGCATCAATCCGCCGCTGGAATACAATGGTCCCGCGTACCTCGGCGATGCCTACTCGCCGTTCGTCGTCTCCGGTGATCCGAATCAACCGACGTTCTCGGTGCCGAACATCGGCCTCACCGACACGAATGAAGTCAAGCGGCTCGGTCGCCGTTCTTCACTGCGGCAAAACCTCGATACACTCGAACGAACATTTGACCAACAAAAGGAATTGGCCGCGCTCGATGAATTTGAATCACGGGCGATGACGTTGCTGACCAATCCCAAGACCAAGGAAGCGTTCGATCTCAGTCGCGAAGACCCGCGCACTCGTGATCGCTACGGCCGCAACCAGTGGGGCCAGCAACTGCTGCTGGCTCGACGATTAGTCGAAGCGGGTGTCGAAGTTCTCACGACCAGCCTCGCCGGCGCGCTTTGCGGGCGAGTCCATAACTGGGACGATCACGCGGTCAACATGCACGTCTTCGACGGCATGAAATTCCGCGCGGACGCTTACGATCAAGCGGTCTCGGCATTGATCGAAGACATCTACGATCGAGGTCTCGACCAGCGCGTGCTCGTTGTCGTCACTGGGGAATTCGGCCGCACTCCGAAGATCAGCTACGCCGCCAGCACCGGGGCGGGCGATGCGAGTGCTCCGGCCGGGACGATCCAACCCGGCCGTGATCACTGGCCGCGAGCCTTCTCTAACATCTGGGCGGGTGGCGGGATCGACCACGGACAATTCATCGGCGGCACCGACAAGCGTGGTGAAGATTCGATCGAACGCATCTGCGGTCCCGGTGACTTCCTCGCGACGATCTATCATCACCTGGGAATTGACTCTGCCAACACGTTGATCAAGGACTTCAACGGACGTCCGACCCCCATCGTCGATCATGGGAAACCGATCCCGGAGTTGATGGGTTGAACGTATTCCATGAACCGCAGGGCGCTAGTCCACGGTTAGTTTTGACGAACCGAGGGCTATCGCCCGGCAGCTAATTTGGCGCAAAAGGCATCGCTGATGATCGCACGACATCAACTCTCGGCATGGCTTGGCATCCTGCTGTTCGCAAATTCGTCGTCGCTCTTGGCAGAAGATCGCGTTGACTATTTGAAGCAGGTCAAGCCAGTGTTGCGAGAACGCTGCTTCGCGTGTCACGGTGCTCTCAAGCAAGAGGCTGGCCTGCGGCTCGACACAGCAGCGCTGGCGATCAAAGGGGGCGAGTCGGGAGCAGTCATCAAGCCCGGTGATGCCGCCGCAAGTCTGATCCTGAAACGCGTCACGGCGACCGATCTGTCCGAACGCATGCCGCCCGAAGGGGAGCCGCTCAAGCCCGAACAGATTGAAACACTGCGCAGCTGGATTGTTCAAAAAGCGGAAGCTCCGGCGGATGAGCAGCCGGAACGACACCCGCGTGATCATTGGGCCTTCAAGACTCCCGTGCGGCCGGCGGTCCCCGATCTCAAATCTCAAATCTCAAATCCCATCGATGCCTTCATCGCTCGCGAACATCTCCAGCGCGGCCTGACCCCCCAGCCCGAAGCCGATCGGCGAGTCTGGTTGCGGCGCGTGTCGCTCGACTTGATTGGCTTGCCGCCGACAACCGAGGAGCTCGATGCGTTCGTGGCCGATCAATCGCCCGAGGCGCATGACAAGGTCGTGACGCGGTTGCTCGACAGCCCGCAGTACGGGCAGCGCTGGGGACGGCATTGGATGGATATCTGGCGCTACAGCGATTGGTGGGGACTGGGAGCCGAGGTCCGCAATTCGCAGAAGCACATCTGGCACTGGCGCGACTGGATCATCGAGTCACTGAACTCGGACAAAGGCTACGACCAGATGCTGCGCGAGATGCTCGCGGCGGATGAGATGTATCCCAACGACCTCGACCGGCTGCGCGCGACCGGGTATCTGGCTCGGCAGTATTTCATCTTCAATCGAACCGCATGGCTGGACGAGACCATCGAGCACACCGCGAAGGGAATGCTCGGACTGACATTCAATTGTGCGAAGTGCCACGACCACAAGTATGACCCGTTCGCGCAGGCCGAGTATTACCAACTCCGCGCGATCTTCGAGCCGTATCAGATTCGCACGGAGATGGTCCCCGGCCAGCTCGACTTCGAAAAGGACGGCATCCCGCGCGCGTTCGACGCGCACCTCGACGTGCTGACTCATCTGCATGTGCGCGGCGACGATCGCAATCCGGACAAGAGCCGCGTCATGGAACCGGCCGCCCCCGCGTTCTTGTCCTCCGACGTGCTGAAACTGGCGATCGAACCGGTCGCGCTGCCACCCGAAGCAACGCATCCCGGCCTGCGCGAGTTCGTCATCAACACGCACCGTCAATCGGCCGAGCAACAGATCGCGGCCGCTCGTTCGGCGGTGGATGCCGCGAAGAAGAAGCTCGCTGAGTCCGAGACGATGGCGAAAGAGTTGGCCGCAAAAGCTGCCGCTCCGAAGCCAGAAACTCCGGCCAAGGACGAGGCGAAGCCAGCCGACTCACCGGTCGATGTTCTCGTACGCGACGACTTCTCGGCCGAGAAGCCGGACATGTGGGAACAACTCACCGGCAAGTGGAGCTACGAAAATGGTCGGCTTGTCCAATCACAAACCGGCGCGGTTCGCGGTGCCGCGCGATTGAAGCAAATGCCGCCCGCCGACTTTGAGGCAAGGTTGAAATACGTTCCGACCGGCGGCGATATGTGGAAGTCGGTCGGCATCTCGTGCGACGTCACGGCGTCGGGAAATGAGTTGTTGGCGTACGTCAGCGCCGTTGCCAGTGGTCCGAAATCTCAGTTCGCCTACAAGCAAGGGGACAACTACGTCTATCCGCCGGCCGCTTCGCAACCGCGCAAGGTCGAACTCAATCAGCCGCACGAGATTGTGCTGCGAGTCCGCGGGACATTGCTCAACATGTCCGTTGATGGCGAACACTCGATCGCGTTCCGCTTGCCGGCGACGCTGGAACGGCAGCGCGGGTTTCTGGAGTTGATCACCTACGATGCCAAGGTCGAGTTCGTCTCGTTTGAACTCCGAGCATTGCCGGCGGAACTCAAACTCGTGGACGCAGACGCTCGGAATGCAAAGCCCGCCGTGACGGCTGCTCCGGCGGGACCGCTGCCGGTCGATCAAGCACGACTCGCGGTGGCGATCGCGGAGAAGGTGTTGAAGACGACGGACGCTCAACTCGCGTCGATTGAGGCGCGTGCGGCGGCGCTCGTGGGGCAGGTTTCCAATCTGCCCGCCAAACCCACTGACGGACAGATTGAAAACCTGTCCCGCGTTGCCAAAGAACTCGCGCTCGCGGCATCAAAGTCCGAACGCGTTCTTTCCGTGTGCCGCGCGGATGAAGAACTCAGCCGCGCGGAACTCGCACTGTTGCAAGCGGCGACCGACAAGAAGGCCGACCCCGAAAAGAAACTCGCCGCCGCGAAGACCGCACTGGAAGCGGCGAGCAAAGCGATCGACATGCCCAGCGAGACATACACGCCGCTCCCCGGCGCGAAGAAGACTCAAGAGGACTATCAAAATCGCAACGCCGGAAAACCGTTTCTGACCACCAGCACTGGACGACGCGCTGCGTTTGCCAAGTGGCTCACCGACCCACGCCATCCGTTGCCCGCGCGTGTCGCGGTCAATCACATTTGGATGCGGCACATGGGCCGCCCGCTGGTGCCGACCGTGTTCGACTTTGGCCGCAAGGGAACGCCGCCGACACATCCCGAACTGCTCGATTGGCTGGCCGTCGAACTCATCGAACACAACTGGAGCATGAAGCACATCCATCGGTTGATCGTGACGTCGCACGTTTATCGTCTGTCGTCCTCGGAGAAAGCAGAGGGGGAGAAAAAGTCAGATCGGTCAGATTCTCCTCGTCTCGTTGTCTCCCCCTCGTTCCTCAAAGATCCCGACAATCGCTTCTACTGGCGGATGAACCCGGTGCGCATGGAAGCTCAGATCGTGCGTGACAGTCTGCTGTCGCTGGCTGGAGAACTGGATGTGACATTGGGCGGCCCATCGATCGCGGTCAACGACGAAGCCTCGCGACGCCGTAGTCTCTACTTCGTCCATTCGCACAACGACCACCAGAAGTTTCTCTCGACCTTCGATGATGCAAACGTGCTCGACTGCTATCGCCGATCCGAAAGCATCGTTCCGCAACAAGCCCTCGCACTGGAAAACAGCCCGCTCGTCACCACGATGGCCAGCAAGATCAGCCAGCGTCTGGCGGCAGCTCGCCCCAATGCGGCCGACTCCGACTTCATCCGCGCCGCGTTCGTGACCATCTTGTCGGTCGAACCGACCGCCGATGAACTCAGTACGATGACCGAGATCCTCAACCGCATGACCGAACTCGCTCGATCCAAGAAACGTGCGAACCCGGAAACTCTCGCACGGACCAATCTTGTTCAGACGCTGCTGAATCACAACGATTTCATCACGATTCGATGACAGCGCGAGCACGTCCCAAACAATCGGACTCCTCAAATGACCAACACACCCTCCCGCCGCACGTTTCTCGCGGACTTCGGCCTCGGCTTTACCGGCCTCGCGCTGGGCGCGATGCTCGCGAAAGACGGCATCCTCAAAGCCACCGAACCGGAAGCGTGGCAGCCGCCGACTGGTCAGCCGCATTTCGCTCCGAAGGCCAAGAGCGTCGTGTGGCTCTTCATGAATGGTGGCGTTTCGCATGCGGAGTCATTCGATCCAAAACCAGAAATGACCAAGTACGCCGGCAAGTCGATCAGCGAGACGCCGTATGCCGACACGCAGAAACCCGAACGGCTGAACCGGCGCGAAGTCGCCTTCAACGTCGAACTGCGTCAGAAGCTGTATCCCCTGCAAGTCGGCTTCCGGAAGTACGGCGAGAGCGGCATCGAACTGAGCGACTGGGTGCCGCATGTCGGAAGCTGCATCGACGACATCGCGGTCGTTCGCTCGATGTGGACGACGGACGACAATCACGGCGCTCAGACGCAGTTCCATTCGGGACGGCACATGCTCGATGGCGAATTCCCGACGCTCGGCGCGTGGGTGCATTACGGATTGGGTTCGATCAACGACAACCTGCCGCAGTTCATCTCGATGGGCAACCGCGAATACTGGAACGCCAAAGATGGCCATTACCTCGGCCCCGCTCACGATGCCGTGCCGATTCGGATCGATCCCAACAACCCGCTCGATTATGGCAAACCGGCCAGTGGCCTGGGTGTTGATGAGCAGGAACTCAGTTTTGAATTAGCCGGCCGGCTGAATCGGCTGAAGGCGATCGAATATCCGAATGACCCCGCTCTGCTGGCGCGCATCAAGGCGTATGAACTCGCCTTTCGGATGCAGACGTCGGTCCCTGAAGCCCTCGGCTTCAATACGGAGACGCAGGCAACTCAAGAGTTGTACGGTCTGAACGAACCCGCGACGCGCGACTTTGGTTCGCAGATGTTAGCGACTCGACGACTGATCGAACGCGGCGTGCGTTTCATCCAGGTTCAACACGGAGCTGGCGGTGCCGGAGCCTGGGACGCTCACAGCAGCTTGAAGCACAATCACGAAACCAATTTCAAAGCCGTCGACAAGCCTGTCGCCGGTTTGCTGAAGGATCTCAAGCAGCGCGGCCTGCTCGATTCGACACTCGTGATCTTTGCGTCCGAGTTCGGACGCACGCCCGCTTCACAAGGGTCGGACGGTCGCGATCATCATCCCTACGGCTTCTCGGTTTGGTTGGCCGGCGGCGGCATCAAAGGGGGGATCGCTCACGGCGCGACGGACGAAATCGGTTTCCACGCGGTCGAGCAGCGGCATTATGTCACCGACATTCACGCCACGATCCTCAAGCAACTCGGCCTTGATTCCCGCAAGCTGGAAGTCCCCGGCCGCAAGCGACTCGACATCGACCACGGCAAACCCATCGACGAGATCATCGCGTGACGATCCAAATTTCCTGGCGCGTATTGCGACAGGCGGCCGCTCTGTTCGCTGTTGCTGGCGTCACAACTTTTCATTGCTCCTGCCGCCGAACCGACGCCGCCGAGCGTGCAAGTGATTCGCACGGGACGCCAGCAGTTGGCCTTGAAAACCCTGTGGAAGAGGCCATCGAGTGCCACCATGGCTTCCGAAGGAATCCCGGCTGGCCTAACGTCCGAAACGGCTCGCGACGCCTTCCACAAGGTCACGGACAATGATCCTCCCTCGGCAACAAAAGTCAATCTGACTCAGGGTGAACCGGAACCTACCGGCCTTGGTCAACAGCGGGGACTCCCTGGACCCGAAGACGTTGCAACAGCAGGCCCACCAGCACCGCGATGACGGCGATGACTACCAACAGTTCGGTCCGCGTGAAACCACGGCGTCGAGCCACAAGCGAACGGGAGTAAGCTAAGCTAAGGATCAACTGGCGAAAGAACACGAATGTCAAACTTGTCTGAAGGATCGGCACCCGCCGAACAACCCGCAGTTGGTCCGACGTACTCGCTGTGGCAGATCACGGCGTATGCGTTGCGTCTAGGAACGCTGGGATTCGGCGGTCCCGTCGCGCTGGTCGGGTACATGCACCGCGATCTGGTCGAGCAGCGAAAATGGATTACTGAGGCGGACTACAAAGAAGGACTGACGCTCGCCCAATTGATGCCGGGGCCGTTGGCGGCGCAGCTTGCGATCTATCTGGGGTATGTGCATTACGGAGTGCTCGGCGCGACGCTGGTTGGCTTCGGATTCGTGCTGCCGTCGTTCTTGATGGTCGTGGCGCTGGGCTGGGCGTATCAGGCTTACGGCGGGCTGACGTGGATGCAGTCCGTTTTCTACGGCGTTGGCGCGAGCGTCATCGCGATCATCCTCATCAGTGCCTACAAGCTGACGCTCAAGACGATCGGCAAGGACCGACTGCTGTGGGCGATCTATTTGGTGAGCGGCGCGGTCACGCTCAAAACGGAGTCGGAATGGATCGCGCTGTTTCTCGGAGCGGGGCTGTTGACCTGGCTGATCAAGACGCCGAAGTCGCCCGTGAAGCCGGAGTCTGATTCGGGGCCATCCCCGAATTCGCCGTGTGCAACAACCGCGACGCTGCTGCTTCCACCAATGGCTGCGCTACCGATCGCAACGAGCAATACGCTGCTGCTGCAAATCGCGTTGTTCTTCACCAAGGCAGGAGCGTTCGTGTTCGGCAGTGGCTTGGCCATCGTGCCATTTCTCTACAGCGGGGTCGTGAAGGAATACGGCTGGATCAACGAGCAAGAATTTCTCGATGCGGTCGCGGTGGCGATGATCACACCCGGACCGGTGGTCATCACCGTCGGCTTCATCGGCTACCTCGTGGGTGATAAGGCCGGAGGAACGATCGGCGGGTTCGAGGCGGCGACGGTGGCCGCGCTGGCGACATTTCTGCCGTGCTATCTGCTGACGATCATCCCAGCTCCGTACTTCAAGAAGCATGGCAAACGACCGGACATCGTGTCGTTCGTTGATGGTGTCACCGCGGCCGCCATCGGAGCCATCGCCGGCGCGGTGCTGGTGCTTGGCCGTCGCACGATCTTTCCCAACGGCTGGTCGCCGGAATGGCCGAAGATCGCGTTGCTGCTGGTGACGCTGGGCCTGCTGCTGAAATTCAAAAAGCTACCGGAGCCATTGATCATCCTTGGAGCCGCGATCGTGGGCTCGGTGGTCTATCCGCTGGTTCATCCGTGAGTGATGAGTCCGCGTGTGAAGTTGCGTTATTCATTAGAGGCTGACAAAGAACGTGTTTATTGAGTTACGTGAGGCGATGCGCTGCCTGTCGAGAGGATTTGTAAACAGACGACGGCAGCGGCGATGGTGGTCCAAGCCTCGATCGAAGTCTTCGACCGATCGCAGCGGATGCGCATCCGTCGCAGACCTTTGATCCAACGGATGGTGCGTTCCACGACCCAACGGACTCGACCGAGGTGACTGCCGTGATCTGCGTGGCGCTGTCGAATGTGCGGTTCGATTCCCAGCCAGCGGAGCAGAGTTCGTGTGGCT
>CAMAWN010000096.1 GCA_945861865.1 Candidatus Kuenenia stuttgartensis
GTCGAGAGCATTGTCGCGGTTGGCGTGATTGCTTCGCTTGCGCTCGCGGGCTAACGTGCCGCGCGAGTTTGTCCCTTTGAATCTGGAGATCAAATCATGTCTGACGTCGTCATCAAGACTCGCGAGAATGGCCCGCTGCTCGTCAGTGGCCCGATCTCGCTCTGCGATCATCTCGGCAACAAGTTCGACCTGACTGGCAAAGAGAACGTCGCGCTTTGCCGCTGCGGAGCCAGTCAGAAGCGGCCGTTCTGTGACGGCTCGCACAAGAACTCCGGCTTTCAATCCGCCGAGACGGTTCCGCCATCGGCCTGAACACTCCCAAAACTTCCACGAGGGGAATCGCGATGCGGTGCTTGCTCGCTTCGATCAGCCTGCTGATGGGTGTCACCAGTTTTTCGTTCGCGCAGCCTCCGGCCGAATCCGATGCGACAGCCATCCGCTCAGGTTTGGCAGACTTGCAAAAAACCGTCAGCGATTTGAAACAGAACAAGCGGGAGGAGAGACTTGTTGCGGATGTCGAAATCTACGCGAAGGCCGTCGAGTGGGCACTGCGGCACGACGAGTTCTACTTGCCGAAGCCGCCGGCCGATGGATCGAAACCGAAGGTCGAGCCGAAGTCGAAATACCCGCAGTACGCTTTGAACGCGATCAAAACCGGACTCAAGCGGGCCGAGGAACTCGCGGCGGAGAAGTCGAACTGGACGACGCAGACTGGCAAGAGCATTCGCGGCTATGTCTCTCGCGTTGATGGTTCGGTGCAGCCGTATGCCGTGACGTTGCCAGAAGGGGCGGGGGCCAGAACCTCGAAGCGTTGGCCGCTGTACGTCGTGCTGCATGGCCGCGGTGGCGATCGCAACGAGATTCGTTTTTTGGACGATCATCACGACAAGCCGTGGCCGAAGGAGGGACCGCAGAGTACGGCGGACTTCGTGCAGCTCGATGTCTTTGGGCGGATCGACAACTCGTATCGCTGGGCGGGTGAGACCGATGTCTTCGAGGCGATCACCGATGTGAAACGCCGCTACCGCATCGACGACCGTCGAGTCGTGTTGTGGGGCTTCTCGATGGGTGGAGGCGGCAGTTGGCATTTGGGAGTGCATCATCCGGATCAGTGGTGCTCGGTTGGGCCGGGGGCGGGGTTCGTCGATTACTACAACTACCAGAACCGCAAAGACCCGTTGCCGCCGCATCAGCACGACGGGCTGCACATCTACGACGCGCTCGATTGCGCGCTCAATGCCTTCAATGTACCGATCTGCACCTACGGCGGAGAACTCGACAAGCAACTTGCTGCCAGCCAGTTAATGGTTGATGCCGCGAAGCAACGGGATGTCGCCATCAAATTCCTGATCGGGCCGGGAGTCGAGCACAAGTTTCATCCCGACTCGTTCAAGGAGTTCATGGCATTTCATCGAGCCAACGTCGAGCGCGGCCGGCTGACTTCGCAGCAGCGGAAGGAGATCCGCTTCGTCACCTACACGCTCAAGTACAACCAATGCGACTGGCTGACGATTGAAGAACTGGACGATCATCTCGACGCCGCGACGGTGCATGCGACGGTCGCGAAGGACGGAGTGCTGCACATCAAGACGGAGAATATCACCGCGCTGCAAATCGCTCGCGATGTCGCGGAGAAAATCGAAATCGATGGCGATGAGCATCCGCTGTCGAATGCCGGCGGTGGGCTGTTGCCCGGAGTTTTCTACGCCTGGAACGGGCAGCATTGGGATTTGCTCGACTACGACCAGTCGCGAGCTTTCGCCGGGAATCCGCAACTCCACAAACGTCACAACCTGCAAGGCCCGATCGACGATGCCTTCATGGAGCCGTTCCTGTGCGTGCTGCCGACCGGCAAGCCGTGGCACGAGAGCCACGCGGCCTGGGCCAAGTGGACCTACGACCGATTCGACCATGAGTTTGACAAATGGTTCCGCGGCCGAGTCCCGACGATCAAAGACAGCGAGCTGACCGACGAGCAAATTGAGGACAAGAATCTGATCCTGTTCGGCGATCCGTCGTCAAACGCGGTGCTGGCCAAAGTGGTCAAGGACTTGCCGGTGACTTGGACGAAGGGGACGCTCGAAGTCGGCGGTAAGAAGTACGATCCCAAGACGCAAGCCGTCTCGCTGATCTTCCCGAACCCATTGAATCCGACTCGGTACGTCGTCATCAACTCGGGCCACACGCTGCACGATGCCGAGTTCATTGGGACGAACGCGCTGCTCTTCCCGCGTTTGGGAGACATCGCCGTGCAGAGCTTTGAGCCCGCCAAGAGCGGCTTCACCGAGAAGACCGAATGGGCCACTTCGTTTGATTCGAAATGGAAGCTACCGAAGTAGCCGTGGAGCAGGTTGAAAACCTGCCCACGTTTCGAGACGTGTTGACCCATTTGGCCGAGCTTCTGTACGGTCTCGCCCCTTCCTCAAGTCTCCTCGACCATCTCATCTTTTCACGTCGGACGATCGTGCTTGTTTTCGTCCGCGATCGTTCTCGTTTCGTGACGGAGCACGCTCAGCATGTGCGGCATTGTTGGTTACGTCGGATTTCGTCCCGCTTCCGAGATCCTGCTGGAGGGCCTGCGACGGCTCGAATATCGAGGCTATGACAGTGCGGGCATCGCGGTCATCGACGGCGGTGAGATTGCGATTCGCAAGAAAGCCGGTCGCGTGCAGGAATTGGCTCGGTTGGTCGAACGTCACCCGGTCAACGGTTCGCTTGGCATCGGACACACGCGCTGGGCAACGCATGGTCAGCCGACCGACGTCAACTCGCACCCGCATGTCGGAGGCAATGGCGAGGTCGTCGTCGTCCACAACGGAGTCATCGAGAATTATGCGACACTCAAGTCGCATTTGCAGACGCTCGGCTACGTCTTCCGCAGCAGTACCGACACCGAGGTGGCCGCGCATCTGATCGCTCACGAATTCGGCGAACTCATCAAGCTGGGCGAAGACCCGGAATCCTCGAACACCGCGATCCAAGCGGTCGAGGCGGCGATCAAACAATTCAAAGGGACATACGGACTCGCCGTCCTGTTTCGAGACATTCCCGATTTCCTGATCGCCGCGCGGCTGGGAAGCCCGTTGGTCATCGGCATGGGGCAGGGCGAGTATTTTCTCGCCAGCGACGCCGGGCCGTTGGCCGGACACACTCAAGAGGTCGTGTACCTCTCGGATCGCGAACTGGTCGTGCTCACGCCGCAGGGGATGCAATTGCATCACCGCGATTCCGGGCAGCAAGCACCGAACGTGCAAGTGCTGGAACAACTGGCCGGAGAATCTGACCTCAACGGCTTCGAGCACTACATGCTCAAGGAGATTTTCGAGCAGCCGGAAACGATCGAGAATGCGATGCGCGGCCGGCTGGACGAAGACGAAGCGACTGCGAAGTTCGGCGGATTGAATCTGACTCCGCAGCAACTGCGGCGCATCGACCGCATCGTGCTGACTGGTTGCGGCACGAGCTGGCATGCTGGACTCGTTGGCGAATTCTTGATCGAAGAGTTTGCTCGCATCCCGACCGAAGTCGAATACGCCAGCGAATTGCGGTATCGCAATCCGCCGCTCTCGAACAGCACGATGGTCTTTGCGATCACGCAAAGCGGCGAGACCGCCGACACGCTGGCCGCAATGCGCGAGTGCAAACGCAAGGGACATCCGACACTCGCGATCTGTAACGTCGTCGGTTCGACGATCGCGCGCGAGGCGGACGGCGGCATCTTCTTGCACGCCGGGCCGGAAGTCGGCGTCGCCTCGACCAAGGCGTTCACGTCGCAAGTCACCGTGCTGACGCTGCTGGCGTTGTATCTCGGCCGGTTGCGAAACATGTCGTATCCCGTTGGCCAGCGAATCATCTCGCACTTGCAAACGATGCCCGAGGTCATTCGCAAGACGCTCGAATGCCACGACCAAATCAAAGACATCGCGCAGAAATACTGTGACTACGAAAACTTTCTGTATCTGGGCCGGCTGTACAACTTTCCGGTCGCGTTGGAAGGGGCGTTGAAGCTCAAAGAGATTAGCTACATCCACGCCGAAGGCTATCCCGCCGCCGAGATGAAGCACGGCCCGATCGCACTGGTCGATGAGCGGACGCCGAGCCTGTTTATCGCCCCACGCGGGCACATCTATCCGAAGGTGATGAGCAATCTGGAGGAGATCAAAGCTCGCCGCGGCCCCATCATCGCGCTGGCGGGCGAAGGAGATACGAAGATCGACCAATTGGCCGACGACGTGATTTTTCTCCCGTTCGTCGAGGAGTATTTGCAGCCGCTGGTCTGCTCGATCCCGCTGCAACTGCTGGCATATGAGATCGCTGTGCTTCGCGGCTGCAACGTCGATCGGCCTCGAAATTTGGCCAAGAGCGTCACTGTCGAGTGATCGTGTGGTCGATGCGGCGTCCGGGCGACAGCGCCGTCGAATCGTTTTTGTCGGCACAAGTCGGCAGCAACGTCCCTGTTCCGGCCGTTCCCCGCTTGTTTTTCTCGGTCGCTCCGGCGGATGATGCCGAGACTGCGCAACTAGAGATACACACGATCTTGCGCCTCGTCTCGACGGAACTGCCATGCCTGATTTTCTCGCTCTCGATTGGGAACACGGACAAGTTTGCGGCCTGGATGCGGAGGTCACACCGTCCGGAGTGCGTGTCCGCAAAGCGTTCACGCTCAAGTGGCCGGAGGGAAAGTCTCCCTGGGAAGACGCCCCGGCAGCCGGTGGTTGGCTGAACGAGCAATTCAAATCGCTGGGCCTGACCGCCAAAAGTGTGCTGGCCACGATTCCACGCGAAGATGCCGTCGTGCGAGTGCTCGAAGTCCCGAACGTGCCGGATGCCGATTTACCCAACGTCGTCCGTTTTCAAGCGGCGGCGAAATCGACGCGACCACTCGACAGTCTTCTGCTGGACTTCCTGCCGCTGCCGCGACGGGAAGGAGTTGCCGGCCGCGAAGTGTTGGTGGCGACGATTGGTCGCGAAGTGCTGGACCCGCTGAAGTTGGTTCTGTTGCGCACCGGCTGCGAGTTGGCCGGAGTCAGTCTGACCGCTACCGCGATGGCCGAGCTGATTGCTCGGCTGGAGAGGTCTGATCCGCCACCACCGCAGTCCGTCGAGTTGGCAATCGTCTCTCATGAGCACCTGGTCGAGATCACGCTGTTGCGGGACCGAGCCTTGCTGCTGACACACGCGGCCAGATTGCCAGACGATGCGACAACTCCGGAGCGCGAACAACAAGCGATCGTCGCCGAGGTGAACCGCAGTTTGGTCGCGCTCAAGCGGCAACATCCGGAACTGGCGTTGTCACGGACTTGGTTGTGGGGCAATCCTACCAGCTTGCACGGCTTGGCCAGTGTGCTTCGCAAACGATTTGCCTGTGACGTGAATGTGGAAGACCCGCTCGTGCTGCCAGGGCTGACGTTCGATGGGGACGGTTCCGTGACGTCGCATGCGCTGTTCACTGGCCCGGTCGGGTTGTTGTTCGGGCAGACCGGACGGCGCACCGAGTCGCTCGATTTTTTGCACCCGCGTCAGCCGGTTGTGCCTCGCGACTTGAAGCGGTTGTATGGGACCGTCAGCAGCGCGGCGGCGGTGCTGTTGCTCCTCGGAGCCTTCGGCTGGCGATGGAACACAGTCCGTTTGATGGAGAAAGAAACGGCTGAGCACAGAACCGAAGCCGACCTGCTCAAAAAGGAAAATGAGGGTTCGGCGGCGATGGTCAAAAACGTCAACGCGATCGGTAAGTGGACCGATCAGCGAGTCGCGTGGTTGGATCGGCTCTTCGAGTTGTCCGAAGCCATGGAAGGAACCGATCGGCGGTATCTCACGAAGTTAAACGGCCAACCGGGTGCCGCCGGGATCGTTGGCGTGGTGCGCGGCGACGGCTTCGCGAAAGATCGCGACGACATCGACGACCTCTCGGCCAAATTGGCCAGCCACGAAGGGGTCACGGTCACCCCGCACCAAGTGGCTCGCCCCGGCACGGACGGCGATTACCCGTGGAAATTTGATCTAGACGTCTCTTGGAAACCCGTGAAGAAAAAGGGGTCAGGGGTCGGAGTTCTGGGGTCAGAGGAGAAAGCTCCGAAAGCACAGGGAAAGAAATGACGCTTCCTTCCGTATCAAGAGTCTGTTCCGTTTTGCTGACCCCTGCATCCTGACCCCCGGCCTCGAAAAGGTTCTCCCATGCAACTGCGTGAAAAAGTCCTGGCGGGTGGTTTGACGGCGGTGGTCGCGTTCTATTTCGTCCCGATGGTTTGGGAGTGGTTCGTCACTCCGGTCGACGATGCTGAGCGGACGCTGGCGGCCGCGAAGAAATTCCATAATGACCGCAAGGACGAGCAACTGCGCATCTTCGCCAATCAGAGGCAGCTCAAGGATTGGAAAGGCCGCAGCCTGTCTCCCAAGCCGCAAGACGCAGCACGGAATTATCAGCAGTGGCTGACCGACCTGGCGGAAGTGGTGGGCGAGTTCTCGAATGTGCAAGTGACTCCCGATCCAGTCGCGGCGGCGGCGAATCAGCCGTTCGTGACTGTGCGATTCAAATTGAAGGCCGACGCGACAATGGCTCAAGTGCGTCAGTTTTTGTTTCGCTTTTTTCAGGCCGACTTGCTGCACAGCATCACACAATTGGAGTTCGTCAGCCCCGCCGCAACAGGAAATCCAAGACTGACGGTCAACATGTCGTTCGAGGCATTGTCGCTGAAGGACGCTCAGCCACGAGGGCCGACTTTATTACCACGCACGGAAGTTGCCGAGGACTGGCAAGACCCGACTCATCCCTTGGTCGTCCGCCACGCCGAAGGTTTTCCGACAAAGGCTCCGTTCCTGGTTCGCGTGGGCAAACACTACTTTGAAGTCACCGAGGCCAGCGGAAACAATTGGACGCTCGCGACCGATCCGAACTCGCCGCAGGGTGCCGCCGGGCGACCGGTCTCACTGCTGGCCGACGAGACCGTCGAGTTCGCACCGGTTCATCCGGAATTCTCGAAACGAGCGATTGCACAATTCGATCCGATCCTCAAACGGAACCTGTTTGTCAAACCGGTGCCGTATGCCCCGAAGTTGGACTTCGTCGGTTCAAAGTCGTTTTCACGAGGCGGAACGCTCGATTTGACGTGTCGTGCGATCGGCTTCGATCTCTCGCAAGGCGAACCGATCTTCACTTTGGAGGGTGAAGCTCCCAGCGGAATGTCACTCGATGGTCGCTCCGGCAAGCTGACCTGGAAGCCGGACGAGGAGCAAGCGCTTGGCGACTTCAAACTGAACATGGTCGTCAAGGCGGCGGGTTTGAAAGAGCAGCTTCAGCAGGAGTTGGTGGTGTCGTTCAAGCAATCCAACAAGCCGCCGAAGTTCGAGACCTTGGGCGAAAGGCACGCGGTGCTCGGCAAAGAATTCTCGATGCCAGTCAAGGCGACCGACGAGGATCCCGAAACGAAGCTGTCGTATTCTCTGGCCCCCGGCGCACCGGAAGGGTCAACGATCAACGCCGAGACCGGTGAGTTCAAATGGACTCCGCCGGTCACGACGGTTCCCGGCCCGGTCAAGCTCACCGTGCAAGTCGCCGACAACGGCAACCCGCCCAACACGGTCAAGCAGGAAGTCACCATCACTGTCGGCGACGACCTCGCTCAGTTCACCGAACTGACGGGCATCTTCGACAAGAATGGCACGCGAGAATTCTGGCTTTCCGACAAGTCCACCAATCGGCGGATCGTGCTGAAGGAGGGGGAAGTCCTGCGCTATGCCGACATCGAAGCAACAGTCTTTCGGATCGACAAGAAAACGGTCCTGCTGAAGAAAGACGATGCGCTCTGGCGGCTGGATTTGGGCGACACACTGAAGAAGCTGCGCAAGCTGGAACCGGCGACCGCTCCGGAGACTCCCAAGAAGCCGAGCTGAGACTCCAGCACGACGCGCCAGCGAGTGATTTTTCTCGAACAAACACTCGCTGGCGCGTCGTGCGGGATCGCTCGGATGGCAGGGCTGGCAAGTTGCAAATTTGTCGCCGACATTTCCGATCAGGTTTAGTTCACCGGTCGGTCAAGCCTTGCCGATAACGAAGAGATGACGGGGTGTGTCGATCCCAGCGAGCGCGGAGCGTGCCGCCGGAGATCGCCACTTTGCAGACAATTCGTCTGTAAAACTAGCTACGGCAAGGAGGCTGCCTTGAATCCGCAACGACTACGACTCTTCGGAGTGGGACTGACCGCGACGGCATGTGTGTTTGGCTTATGGCACGCGGAGCAGCTCGCGGCCGAAGTCAAGCTCTTCGGCAAGAAGGCGAGCAAGCCGGTGGCCGCAGCGCCGTCGAATGCGGCGCTCGAACAAACGCTTCAACAAATGGAAGCGGAGAGCGCGAAGCCATCGGTAGGAAAGGTCGCGGTTCCCACCGACAAGACGATCAAGATGAACTACTTCAACCGAACGTGGGGGGAAGTGCTGAACGACATTGCCATGCAGAGCGGTCGGCAACTGATCATCGACAAAGTGCCGCCCGGCAGATTTTCACGCAACGATTGGAGCAAGTACTCGTTCGAAGAAACGATCCGTATTCTCAACCGGGAAGTGGAGCCGAAGGGCTTCCGGTTGCTGGCACGAGGTCAGTATCTCGACCTGATCTCGCTGCGTGACGCTCGCAGTGAATTCGCGCGACCGGTCATCGGTGCTTCAGAACCCGTCGTACAAAACACCGCTGCAGAAGTCAGCCCCCCGCCTAAGAAGATCCAGCCGACCAGATCAGCCGCCGTCACAAAACCAGACACGAACCGTCCACGACGCGAGGGGATGATCCAGCAGGCGGCCTTCGAGGAAATGGACGACGAGGACGACGAGGAAGAACTCGAACATCCCGAAGTCACGCGTCGTTGGACGGAAGTCGCGCTGAAGCGTCAGACGGCTCAGAATGTCTCGCGAGCGCTGTTTCAAGCGTTCGAGCAAGATGCCGAGTTGATTGACCAAGGTCCGAACGGACTGCCTGGGTTTGTCGTTTGGAAAGACCTGCTCGTGACGGGGCGTGGCGCGGTGAAATCTCAACCAGCGGTTCCGAAACGGATCGCGCGGTTCGCGGTCGGCGTCGACACGAAGACCAATCGCCTGCTGATTGACGGTTCCCCGGCAGAGGTCGCGTCCATCAAGACTTTGATCGCGAAACTGGATGTCCTCTCGAACGCGGCCGATCGCAGCGTGCGGTTGGTGTCGACCAAGCGTGATGCGAAGCAAGTCGCGCAGACGCTCAATTCGGCGATCAAACAGTTGGCTCAAGCTCGCGCGGCGGAGCAGCCGGATGACTCGGAACTCGCGCAAGTGGAAACGCCCGCCAAGCCTAAAGCGAAAAAGAATGCCAAGAAGCAGCCGGCCGACTCCAAGCCAGCGGCTCCGACGAATCCCGCCGACCCCAAGCAGCCGAGCGAAGCCGCCGAAATGGAAGCGCCGGACAAGTCCAATACATCGTCGATCAGCGGCCCGCTCAAGGGAGATGTCAGTGTCGAAGAACTGGGTGACGTGCTGATCATCCGCGGCAACGCACAAGACGTCGAAATGGTCGAGAAGCTGATCGCCGAGATCGGAAAAATGCTGGCCGGCTCGGTTCCCGACGTGAATGTGCGGTCGTTGAAATACGTCGATAGCGAATCGCTGGCGGACCTGCTGACGACCGTTTACGAGCGGTTGAATCGGTCGCGAGGCCGTTCCTCGAGCGATCAAACCCAGCAGATCGTGGTCATCGCGATCGGCAAGCCGAACTCGGTGATGGTGCTCGCATCGGAGCGCGACATGCCGACCGTGAACAAGCTGATCGACGATCTCGACCAGCCGATCGACGCGACCAAAGAATTCGAGGTCTTCCGGTTGCGATACGCGGTCGCCAGCCAAATGTTGACCGCGATCGACAGCTTCTTCACAGGCGGCAGCACCACCGGTGGCGGACAAGCCCAGGCGACCCAAGGGGCGACCAGTTCGCGCTCGGCGGCCGGCGGCTTGCGAGGTCGCGTACGGGCGATCTCCGATTCACGAACGAACTCGGTGATCGTACAGGCCCGGCCGCGCGATCTCGAAGAGGTACGGCGGCTGATCGACGAGCTGGATCAAGTTGGCTCGCAATCCGTCAACCAAATCAAGTTGATCCCGTTGAAGAACGCTGTCGCGGATGAGATGGCGGAGTTGTTGAACCTCGCGATCCAAAGCGTCATCAGCCCACCCCAGCAGGTACGGACACAGCAAGGTGGCGGAGGCGGATTCGGTGGAGGGGTTGGCGGTGGCCAAGGCCAAGGACAAGGGCAAGTCGATCAAAAACTACGCGAAGCGAAGAGCGCGGTACTGCAACTGCTCGACACGGAAGACGGCGAGCAAATGCTGGAGTCGGGAGTCTTGTCGGACATCCGAATCAACGCCGACCTACGGACCAACAGTTTGGTTGTGACCGCTCCGACGGAGAGTCTCGCGCTGATTCAGGCTCTCGTGAAGCGATTCGATCAGCCAGCGTCGCTGGTTGCTGAGATCAAGCACTTCACGCTGAAGAACGCCGACGCTCAATCGGTGACGACGTTGCTGAATCAGCTCTTCAACAATCAGCAGCAGGGGCAAGGTGGACGACAAGGTGGCGGTGCGAACCAACAGAACCAGCAGCTTGGCATTCAGCTCGCCGGGGCTGAGGACGCCAGCAGTCAGTTGATTCCGCTGCGACTCTCGACCGACGTGCGGACCAACAGCATCATCGCGGTTGGTGGCGGCGAGGCTCTGAGTGTTGTCGAAGCAATCATCCTGCGGCTCGACGAAGACGATGTCCGCCAACGCAAGATGACGGTCTATCGCTTGAAGAACAGCCCGGCGGCGAACGTCGCACAATCGATCACGGCATTTCTGCAAAGCCAGAGCGATCTGGCCACGCAAGCCAATCAGGGCTTGGTCGGCAACTTCGAGCAGTTCGAGCGCGAAGTCATCGTCGTCGCCGAAGCGAACTCGAACAGCTTGCTGATCAGTGCGACACCGCGCTACTACGAGGACATTCTGAAAATCGTCGAGCGGATCGACATGGACCAGCAACAGGTCGTGATTCAAGCCCTGCTGGTCGAAGTCGAGCTGACCAACAACGACGAGTTCGGCGTGGAATTGGGAATTCAAGACTCGCTGCTGTTCGGCCGTGGTGCTGTCTCAACCACGACTGGAAGCACACTGTCAACCTTGGTGCCCGGTTTCAACTTCAACAACTCACAGGTCGCCAATTCGACGCCGTTCAAACCGGAGCAAGTGGGCGGCCAGGGGTTAAGCAATTTCTCGGTGGGCCGAACCAACAGTGACTTGGGCTATGGCGGATTAGTGCTTTCGGCGGGATCGGAGTCCGTCAACGTGCTGCTGCGAGCGCTCTCGGCAAATCGCCGGCTGGAGATTCTGAGCCGGCCGCAGATTCGGACACTCGACAACCAATTGGGTCGCATCAATGTTGGCCGCAACGTGCCCGTCGTCAACGGCTTCACGACCAATGGGGCCTTAGGACAAATCACGCCGACGGTGATTCGCGACGATTCGGGAATCATCCTCGAAGTCACGCCTCGGATCACACCTGATGGACGGATCGTGATGCAAATCGGAGCCGAACGTAGCGACTACGATTTGCAAAACGGAGTCACTCTGACAAGCGGCGTTGGAGGTGTGATTACCTCCCCGATCAAAAATATTTCGCGCGCCGTATCGACAATCGCCGTTGCGGACGAGCAAACGATCGTGCTCGGCGGACTGATTCAAAAGACCGAGACGACGAGCGAACGGAAAGTGCCGTGGTTGGGAGATGTCCCGGTCATCGGCCATGCTTTCCGATTTGACTCGCACGTCTCCAAACGGACCGAGCTGTTGATCTTCCTCACGCCGCGAATCATCAAGAACGACAGCGTCAACGAAATGCTCAAGCAAGTCGAAGCCGAGCGGCTGCACTACACGGAAAGCGAAGCGGAAGCGCTGCACGGCCCACTGTTCGCGGCTCCCGCGCCGCCGACCGAAGGCTCCATTCCGCCGGTCTATCCGCCCGGAGGCATGTGGTCGGATCCGACTCAGAAATCCGTTCCTCTGCCGCCAGCACCGATGCCGAACACCAACCCCAATATCTCGCCCGTTCCGCCGATGTCGGACGATCCGTCGGATGCTGTGAAAGGTGTGGTCTACCAACAGACCGGCAGTCGCGGAGCATCGAACTTGCAAGTTCAACAGGTCGGAGCGACCAAAACTTCCAAGTCCACGAAGAAGCCCACGGTCCTCGACACCTTCCGCCGCAAGGAGGTCCAGCGATGAAGCACACGATTGGAACAGCGATGGTTTTGTGCGTCCTGCTGACCGGCTGCGCGACGTCAGGACTCGTCTCGGATGCAACTCGGCATAAGAAATTCGTCAAAGCCACTCCGCAAAATCCCGCCGTGAAATGTCTGTGCGTTTGGCAGACGGCCGATGGCTTCGACTCCGCAGGAAAATCCTGTCGCGGAGTCGCGGGGCAAGTCTTCTTCTTCAATCAAGACAGTGCGATTCCGGTGATGGTCAACGGCGATGTGCATGTCTTTGTGTTTGATGACCAAGGTTCCGAGGCCGATCAATCCAAGCCGCTGAACCAATTCGACATCGACCGTCAGACATGGAACACACAAGTGACCCGCACACAGTTCGGCCCGGCCTATCGGCTGTTCGTGCCGTACACGCGGTCGGGTCGGAATCAAGCCGAACTCGCCCTGCGTTTGCGGATGACGCCGGACAGCGGCCCGGTTGTGCTCTCGGACCTCTCGACCATCAACCTGACCGGCCACAAGCCCGAGAAATCAGAGAACGCCGACGAATCTCACCTCGCAGCGAAGGTTGAAACGGCCCTTCGCGACCGATTGAATGGCGGCGATACCTCCAACTTTAGAACCGACACGCCAGTCGTCGATGCTCGTACCAAGGCCGCCGACCGCGTGAACTCACGGACCATCGCCACGATCCGTGGGACCACGAGAACCGAAGATTGAGTGGTGCAATTCCCGGATCGGTAAGTATCATGTTCGGCGTTCGTGAGTCGCTGAGTCACCAGGGGAGACTGATCGTGAAATCTTTGCAACGATCCGCGTGGCTGATCGCCGCCATCAGCGGCTTGATCGCCATTCAACCAGCCGCCGCACAGACTCAGCAGCGCACCACGACCGGTGGCACAGGCACATCGGGCTTCGGTGCTACAGGCGGCAGCTCCGGCGGCCTGTCTGGGTCAAACGCTTTCGGCGGGGGCTCGAACCGCTTCAGTACCACGAACGCGAACTCGGCGGGAGCCGGCCAAAGCGTGTTACTGAATCAGCAATCCTCTTTCGGACTGCAAGGCCAGGGTCAGCAGAACGGCATGGTCGGCGCACGCAACACACAGCAGTTCCTGGGAGCCAACCAAGCCGCTCAGCAGAATCAACAACAAAACCAAAACCGCAACCGCAACAATCGTGGCCGACAGAATCAAGGCATGGACCCGAACGATCCCAACGGCATGAATCAACAAGGACAAAACGACTCGCGCCGCTCGATCCGTCCGCAGCAAAAAGTTTCGTTTGACGTGCCGAAGATTCCGTACGAAGAACTCAACATAACTCTGAACTCGCGCTTCGATCGAGTGACTCGTCAGCCCGCTCTGCGAAGTGTGACGGTCGATCTTGATGCCGACGGAGTCGTCGTCCTGCGCGGCGAAGTCGCGACCCCTTCGCAAAAACAGCTCGCCGCCAACATGGTGCGTCTGGAACCGGGCGTGAAGAAAGTCCGCAACGAACTGACGCTGGCCGAACCGGCCGCAAAGCAGTAGCCGCTCGCCGACGAATTCGCCGATCATCTCGACAACGCTTCCACGATTTGCCGCGCGAGTTCCACATGCCCGCGCACGTTCGGGAGTTGTCCGCCTGAAGACCACCAATCCGGCTCCGCTTCCGCTTGAGCCAATCGGTCCTCGAATAACGACCAATGGTCGATCCCCGCAACGTCACGAGCGTCGGCCACCTCACGAACGATCTCGACGTAGGCCGGTAGATCCGTCGCGTCGGTCCAGTGATCGGGCCGAGCAGTCGGCGGCGTCTGCAAAATCAACGCCGTCTTCGTCTTCGCCAGCGCATCGACGATCTCGTTGAGCACTTCGCGAAAGTGAGTTCGTCCCGTCGGCCCGGCTGCGGCATCAGCGGAACCAATCATCAAGAAAACGACCTCCGGCGCGAACCGAGTCACTCGCCAATCGAGCGTTTTCAAAAAGTTGTCGGCGCGCGATTTCGGCACGCCGGTGTTGATGACGACATCCAGCAACCGCCGCAATTTGTTCCGCAGGTGATCGCCAAAGTGTTCTGAGAACGTCCGCCCCGCGCCAGTCTGCCCGGCTCCCTGCACGACCGTGTCGCCTGTGAAGACCCAGGTCGCTGGCCGCGTCCCTTCGAGAATTGTGCGAGCCTTCTCCAAACCCGCCGTCACCGCCTTTAGCTGCTCGCGACGATTGGCTTGTTGCATCACCATCAAGCGACGCGGATCAACGGCTCGGCGGGAAAGAGACATGTGTTTCGATCGCTTCGGAGGCATGGCCAAGTGAAAGTGTTCGCAGTTGGCGGATCAGTCTACGCACGTTCTTTCCCGACGCAATCCGATTGACCGGCTCGAAATGTAAAACGCTGTTGCCGTTCGGCAACAGCCCGGCAAGGTCTGCGAACTGAGTAGTTGAAGTTCATCGAGCCACCTCATAACGTCCCCGGCATTCAGCCCCGCCTCAGAGGTTCCCCATGCAACGCCTGACCGCCCAACAGTTGTCGTACGAATTCAGCCGCGATCGCGAGCCGCGACTCCGCATCCAGTCCGGCGAGACCATCGCCGTCGAATCCGAAGACGCACTCTCTGGCCAACTCCGCAAACCGGGCGATCGCCGCGATCGGACAACGGTCCCGTACAGCAACCCACTGTCAGGACCAATCGGTATCGAGGGAGCAGAACCTGGCGACTCGCTTGCCGTGACGATCCACGAGATCAAGCCGAGCATCGGCCAGTGCTCGACCTACACCGGCAATCCCAAGCAACTCTGCGAGTGGCTGGGGAGCGACTGCCCGCATCAGGCTCACATCATGCCGATCCGCGACGGCGTGATTCACTTCAGCGACGAGATCACAATTCCGTATGCCCCGATGCTCGGCTGCATTGGGACCGCTCCCGATTGGGGATCGCCGACGACTCTGCCAGCCGGACCACACGGCGGCAACATGGACATCATCGAAGTCTGCCCCGGCAACACGATCTACTTGCCGGTCTTTGTGCCGGGCGGATACCTCTACCTCGGCGACGCTCACGCCGCGATGGGACACGGCGAGTTGTCCGCCACGGGACTCGAAATGCCCGCCGAATCGACCATCACCGTCAAGCTGATCAAGAACAAAAAACTGCTCAGCCCGCGCATCGAATCTCCGACCGAGATCATGGCCGTCGTCAGCGGCAACCCGATGGAACGCTCCGCTGCCGAGGCATTCGCCCGCTTGATCCTGTGGATGGAAGAAGATTACGGCTGGAACCGCTGGCAAGCCTACGACCTGCTGACTCACGTCGCTCGCCTTTCGATCGGCTACTACGGCATTGGGACCATCGCGGCCAAGGTCGAGAAACGATATCTCGCAAATCCGCCGAGGAAGGTCAGTTAATCCCAAAGCCTTCTGTTCGGTAAATGACCAATAGCCAACGACCAAAAACCAATGACCAATGAAATGATCGCACCGCATTCCAGTACCCGACTCCGCCAAATCGCCGACAAAGTCGAAGCTGGCGAACGTCTGACCTTTGACGAGGGCGTGTTCCTCGATGAGCAAGTCGATGTCCTGACACTCGGCCGCTTGGCGAACATCGTCCGCGAACGGAAGAACGGCAACCTCGCGTTCTACAACACCAACATCCATCTCAACCCGACGAACGTCTGCATTTACCGCTGCGTGTTCTGTGCCTTCCGATCAGACCTGAAGGCCGAACGCGGCTACACGTTCACGGACGACATGATTCGCGCACGGGCTCTCGAAGCGAAGGCGGCTGGTGCGACCGAGATTCATGTTGTCGGCGGCCTGCATCACCAGAAGGATTTTGACTGGTACGTCAACGTCGTCCGTGTCATCCACGAGACGTACCCGGAGATCCACATCAAGGCGTGGACCGGAGTCGAAATCAACTGGTTCGGCCACATCACCAAGCAGCCGTATCGCTGGGTCTTGCAGCAGTTGATCGACGCGGGCTTGGGCAGCATGCCCGGCGGCGGAGCGGAGATTTTTCATCCCGACGTCCGCGCCCAAATCTGCGAGCACAAGGCGGACGGCAGCAACTGGCTCGAAATTCACCGCACTGCTCACGAGTTGGGCCTGCGTTCCAACGCCACGATGCTCTACGGCCACGTCGAACAAGCCGAGCACCGCATCGACCACCTCTGCAAGCTGCGCGAACTGCAAGATGAGACGCACGGCTTCCAAACCTTCATCCCGCTGGCGTTTCATCCGGAGAATACGAAGCTCGACCACATTCAAAAGCCGAGCGGCATGATGGACCTGAAGGTCATGGCGATCTCGCGGTTGATGCTCGACAACTTCGACCACATCAAAGCCTACTGGATCATGCTCGGCGAGAAGACCGCCCAAATCGCGCTCAACTTCGGGGCCGACGACCTCGACGGCACCGTGGTCCACGAATTGATCTACCACGACGCCGGAGCCAAAACCCCCGAGGGTCTCACCGTCACTCAACTTCACCACCTCATCCGCGAAGCTGGCCGCGAGCCGGTCGAACGCGACACGCTGTATCGCCGAGTCATCCGTGATGGAGCGGATTGGAAGATCGGTGAACCGGTCGCTGCATCTCACGCCGTCGGTTGTTGAACGGTCACGAGTCGATGTACGACTTCGTCCACGTCCGTCACATCGGCGAGGTCAATGTCGATATCGAGCAGAAAGACCTCGTGCATCAGTTCGCAGCGTTCGCCGACGGCCTCGCGCGGGACGATGACTCGGAAGCTGTCGGTCGCATCGCGGCAAGTTGCGTAGACGCAGTGGCTGGTGCTGACCCCCGTGACGATCAGCGTGTCGATGCCCAACGCGGTGAGCATCGTGTGCAAGTTCGTGTCCTTGAACGCCGAGGCGTAGCGTTTGCGGATCACCTTTTCCGTCGGCTGACGATTCAGTCGCGGATCAAGTTCAAAGAGTTCTGCTGCCTCTGCCGGGAACTGGAATCTCAGTTTTTGGTCGTGCGGACTGGGCGGCTCGGCTGGATCGTGCGCGAACGTCGTGAAGAAGATCGGTAGTGAGGCCGCACGCGCCGCATCGAGCACTCGGCGAGTCGCCAGCACCACCGCGTCGAGCGAACTGCCGATCTGCTGTCCAGGGTCCAACCAGTACCGAGCCAAGTCGATGACGATCACCGCCGGCCGAGTACCAAAGCCGACACGCCCAGCCCAACCGCGTTGCAGGTAGCGTCCGCGCAGAGTCTGCAAATGCAACAGCAACGGGCCACGCAATTCGTCCGGCAGTCGCAGGTCCGAAGAACCGAAACCACAACTCGTCACGTTGGAATCTGTCACCACGGCATCCCCTCGTTTGTTCTGGCGAGCGGAGCGTCAACCCCCGCCCACCTAGACTCAGGTGAACATTCCGCGAACGCGATGTCCAGCGTGACGCCTTGCAGCGGTGTCCGGGACGAGCTACCAACTCCACTGAGTTTGGTTCTTCAGTTTGCACAACTTGTCTCACAGCGAGGCGGCGTCTTGTCTCGATTTCGATTTGAATTGATGGCGACTGATCCTACGACTGCCGCTCGGCGAGGGCGATGGGTGACGCCGCATGGAGTGGTCGAGACTCCGGCGTTCATGCCGGTCGGGACGCAGGCCAGCGTCAAAGGACTGACGCCGGAGCAACTGCGGCGCGTCGGCGTGCAGAAGGTCTTGGCCAACACATATCACTTGGCGTTGCGGCCGGGGCCGGAGGTTGTGGCCGAACTTGGTGGACTGCACAGCTTCATGGGTTGGGATGGGCCGATCCTGACCGACAGTGGCGGATTTCAAGTCTTCTCGCTGACGGCGCTGCGAAAGCTCGACGACGAGAAGGTCGTTTTCAAATCGCATCTCGACGGCAGCATGTTGGAACTGTCTCCCGAACGAGCGATGCGAATTCAGGAATTGCTCGGCGCGGACTGCATCATGTGCCTCGACGAGTGCCCGCCGGCGGATGCTCCGCGCGAGAAGATTCTCGACGCGGTCGAACGTACGACACGTTGGGCGGTTCGTTGCCGCGAGGCTCATCTGCGAGACGATCAAGCCTTATTCGGCATCGTCCAGGGGGCGACCGATCGCGAGCTGCGCGAACGCTCGGCAGCGGGACTGTTGCCGCTCGATTTTCCGGGCTACGCGATCGGCGGGCTGAGTGTCGGAGAGGCTCCCACCGAGATGTACTCGACGCTCGATTTCACCGCGCCGCTGTTGCCGGCCGACAAGCCACGCTATCTGATGGGAGTCGGCACGCCAACCGATTTGCTGGAGGCGGTCTGTCGCGGAATCGACTTGTTCGACTGCGTGATGCCGACTCGCAACGGACGCAACGCGCTGGCGTTCACCAGCAGTGGGGCGATCCGATTGCGAAACCTCAAACATCAACGCGATTCGGGGCCGCTCGATCCGGAGTGCGACTGCCCGTGCTGCACGCAGTTCAGTCGAGCTTATTTGCGGCATCTCTTTATGGCCGGCGAGATGCTCGGCCCGGTGCTTGTTTCTTGGCACAACATCGCGTTTTATCAGCGACTGCTGCGTGGGCTTCGCGAGGCCATCGAGCGTGGGACCGCCGCTGAGTATCGCGCACAGCAGATCGCGAAGTGGAAGCAGGAGGCTTCATAGGGTGGGCCGGCGCTGCGCTGGTCCCACCCTACAATTCCACTCGGCGGTTCGCTAAAAGGCCGCCCACTATGAGCAGTCCCAATCGTCCCGCGAAACTGGCCCTGTCTGACGGCACCGTGTTCACCGGCCGAGCCTTCGGAGCTGACGGCGAGATTTTCGGCGAAGTCGTGTTCAACACGAGCATGACCGGCTATCAGGAAATCCTCACCGATCCGTCGTACTGCGGTCAGATCGTCACGATGACGTACCCGCAGATCGGCAACTACGGCTGCAATTCGGAAGACGTCGAGAGCGGCAGCCTGTCGCTTTCCGGTTTCATCGTTCGCGAGCTGTGTCGTTTCCCCAGCAGTTTTCGGTCGGCCTGGTCGCTGGATGATTATCTCAAAAAGAACAATGTTATCGGACTCGAAGGGATCGACACGCGGGCACTCGTCCGCCGCTTAAGAGTTCACGGCGTGATGACCGGAGTCCTCTCGACGACGGATCTCAATGACACCTCGCTAGTCGAGAAGGCTCGCCGCAGCCCGGACATTGTCGGCCGCGATCTGGTCAAAGAGGTCATGCCGAAGCAAGACCGCGACTGGACCGAAGGGCTCAACAGCCTCGTTCGCGAGCGGATTACTCCCGGCTACGAATCGCTGCACAGGCCCGTCTCCGACAACACGCGTGGACCGCTTGTCGTGGCGATCGACTACGGCATGAAGTTGAACATCCCACGACACCTGCGGCAGCTTGGTTGCCGTGTCACCATCATGCCCGGTTCAGCGACGGCGGAGGAGGTGCTCAGCCACAATCCGGATGGCGTGTTCCTGTCGAATGGACCAGGCGATCCTCGTCCGCTTGATTACGCGATCAACACGATTCGAGGATTGCTCGGCAAGAAGCCGGTTTTTGGGATTTGTCTCGGCCATCAACTGCTGGGACTCGCGCTCGCCGGTGAAATCTACAAACTGAAGTTCGGACATCGCGGAGCCAATCAGCCGGTCCTGCATCACGACACCGGCCGCGTCGAAATCACTTCGCAGAATCACGGCTTCGCCCTGCAAGCCGATTCGCTGCCCAAGAGCGTCGAAGTCACACACATCAACTTGAACGACCAAACAGTCGAAGGCATTCGCTGCAAAGACGTGCCCGCTTTCGGAGTGCAGTATCATCCGGAAGCTTCGGCCGGCCCGCACGACAGCCATTATTTGTTTGCCGAATTTCGCAAGCTGATGGCCTGATCGAAAACATCCCAAGGTCCAAATCTCAATGTCTAAGGACTGACCAAAACTAAAATCCCGGAGCCCCCGTTCGTCATCAGCCGATGATATTGGGATTTGAGATTTGGAAATTCTTTGGGCATTGAGATTTGGATCTTGATCATTCCAACAAAAAACAATTCCACCTCAAAAAGGATTCTCAAGACATGGCCTCCGAACGCACACTGATTCTGTTCAAGCCCGACGCCGTCCAACGCCGCTTGTGTGGCGAGTTGCTCAGCCGGATCGAAAATAAAGGGCTGAAGATCGTCGGCCTGAAGATGCTGCAAGTCACCGCCGAACTCTCGAAGAGGCATTACGCCGAGCACGTTTCGAAGCCGTTCTACCCGCTGCTCGAATCGTTCATCACCGCCGGCCCGGTGGTCGCGCTGGCGGTCGAAGGACCGGAAGCGGTCTCGGTGATGCGGACGATGCTGGGACCGACCAACGGACGGCAAGCGGTTCCCGGTACGATTCGAGGCGACTTCGGAGTCAGCCGCCAAATGAACCTCGTTCACGGCAGCGACAGCGTCGAAGCCGCGCAGAAGGAACTGGCGATCTACTTCAAGCCGGAAGAGCTGATGGAGTATCAGCCGACGCTCGCTCCGTGGGTTTGCGCCGCGGACGAACTCTCGTAGTCGGAGGATGGTCCGTCTTCGGCGGACCATTCTACGCCGCTCGCGACGTCAATCGACGGGCGGTGGCTCCGGAAATCCGCAACCGTGGAGTTGCTGCCGTTTCAGGTTGCCGCATCGCCGCGAGTTCGGCACGAGCGCGCACAATCGCGGCGGCGGCGATCAAGAACGGGTAGTACTGGTAGCTCAGGTACAGGACCGTCGTCACTGAGATCGCCAACAAGTGTGCTCCCAGGAAAATCGCATCGTTGTATTTTTTCAGCGTCCAAAGTGACACGAACAGAAAGAGAAAACCGAGCATCGTCAGTCCCAGAGCGGCCCAGCCCTCGATCAACATCAGACCGAGATAAAAAACATGGACGGTCTGACCCGTGCCACCGCGACAGGTCATCACGATGTATGTTCCTTCGGTGCCGTAGCCCAGGAATTGACATTCGTCCGAATGCTCGAGGGCGACTCGAGCGAGGTGCGCTCGGTCGTCAAAGGATGTTTCAGCATTCGACAGTCGGAACTCAACAACTGCGTCGAGCTTGTCCACCAACTCGCTGAGGCTGGCTCCGCGATTGAAGACGAGCAGGCCCAGGATGCTCGCCGCGGTCAGCCAGCGGAGCACTCGACCTTTTTCCGGCTCACGCCAAAAAAAGTAGAACAACAATCCGGGCACCGCCATGATTGCCGATTTCGACACCGTGCTGGCGATGCCGCCCAGCAGCAGCAACAGAAACAGAATGCGCAACGAGGCTTGTCGGACATGCGGCAGCAATAGGAAACACGGTGTCAACGCCATCGTCAGTGAGTTGCATTGCAACACCAAACCGGCCGCGCGACTGCTGTCTTTGAGGTCGATGATTCTTTGAGTTGGCAGTGTCGGCACATAGCCGGTGAATTGACCAATGGCCACCAGACAGCTCAGGCCGCTGGCGGTCAGCAGCAAGTAGGCGATCCGCTTTTGTGGCAGATTCACGAAGGCACACCAGCCGAAGGGAACCAGAAAGCCCCACAAATAGACAATCTGCAGGATCGGAATCAGCGTGCCATCGGGATCCAACATGTGCGACAGCAGGTTGATCGGCAGTGCCAGCAAGAACGGAATCTGGAACGCGTGCAGTTTCATCGCGTGTCCGAAATTCAGCAGGACGGCCGGAATCAGAAACAGATCCGCCAGCGTCAGGCTCGTTTCCGTGTATTTGATCGCCGGCAACGGCAACAAGAACAACGCGACTTGCGCGCAGAACGATTGAATCTGCAAGCTGGGAGTCAG
>CAMAWN010000097.1 GCA_945861865.1 Candidatus Kuenenia stuttgartensis
GTTCGCTGACATGCTCGGCACGCTCCGTCGGCTCAGCGTCCGACAACAGGTTTTGACCTTGGCCCTCGCAGGACCAGGGTCTCGGAAAATCCAACAACTCCTAGAAAACGCGGTGGCCTTGGCCACCTAAAGTGCAAAAGTCGAACTCACAGCCGTTTGACTTTGATGTTCTTCCAGCGGCATTTGGCTCCGTTGGGCCAGCCTTTGCCGCCGTGGACTTGGACGGTGATCGAGCCGGCCGGGCCGAGTGTCTCTGCAACCTTCGCCGCGTCGTAGCCTTTGCCGTCGAATTTCTTGCCGTCGAATTCGTTGACCTTCAGGCCGTTGATCCAGGTGGTGATCTGCGGCGGATTGCCGACGACTCGCACCTTGGCGGTGTTCCAGTCGTTGATCTTCCAGGCCTTGAGCCATTCGCCGCTGGTACAGGTCGGCGTTGCGGTCGGAGCGGGATCAGTCGGCTTGGCGAACAGTTTTAGCAGCTTGCCGTCTTTCTCTTCGCCGAAGATGTCGTACGGCCGCGTGTTGAAACCGCCGGTTCCTTCGCCGTAGATGTGGCCGACGTTTCCTCGGTCGTGGTAGTCCACCATCATTTGGAAGCACTGACCTTTGTCGTTGGACCGCACGAACAGCCCGGAGCAGACGCCCCAGTCGGGCTTCATGTCGATCAGCAGTTCAAAGTCTTTGAACTTCTCGTCGGACAGCAGGATGCCGCCGTTGCCGCTGCCCGGTGGGTCTTGCTCGCCGGAGATGGCTCCGTCTTCGACGATCCAGCTTCCGCCGGTGCCGTGGCCGATTCGTTCGGGGTTCTTGTGCCAGCCGGCCAGTGTTTTGCCGTCGAAGATCGGCTTGAAATCCTCATCGGCGGCCTGAGTCGAGGAGAGCAGAAGCGGCAACAAAAGCGACGACAACCACAAGACAGAATTGCGCATGGCAGGTTCTCCGAATTGAAAGGGCTGAGTTCGACGGATGCTACGACTGCCTCGAAACCGGAACAAGTCGCGCGGCCGGCAAGACGTGTTGATCGGTGGGGCAAAAACCACCTATGGTCTTCGCTCCTGTCTGGCCGTCTCGTCTGACGAGTTGCTGTCTGCTTCGGAGCATGTTCGATGGCTCGTGCGATCGTTACTCACTGCTCAGGGATCGCGCTATTGATCGCGTTCAGCCCAATCGCCTTCGCCGAGGGACTGTTCAGCCAAGTGCGGAACGAGGTACGCGGCTTGGCAAGCAAGTCCGCATCGTCCCACGCTTCGAGTGGCAGTGATTCCAATTCTTCCGAGAGTGATTCGGAACCGTCGATTCTCGGATCGTTCTTTGGTTCGCTGCTGTCGAGCTTGTTTAGCAGCGACAGTGACGTTGGTTGTTCGTCTGCGAGTGACGAGGAGAGCAGCAGCTTCTCGATCGGTACGAACGCGATCTGGTTCGGCGTGACTGCGCCTTGGTCGATTCCGCGATCGCTCGTCGGCGACAAAGACGAAGTGCTGTGGATGGCCGAGTACCCCTATGCCAACGACAGGGACGGCTACTTCGTGACGGATGAATCGAAGCAGGACTGGTCCAAGCCTTGGTCGGGGCGTTTCCTCGCCGAGTCAGGTACCGATTTCGATGGTCTGCAAAAGCACGGTGGGAAATTGCGACTCGACACGAGTTCGCGATGGGGCTTGGACACGGAATGGAACTTCCGCCGCGAGTCGCTGTCGTCCGGGCATGACACGCTCTGGAATGGCGATGCGAATGTGATCTACCGGTTCGCTCAAAGCCAACGAGCGGCGTTCTACACCGGGCTGGGAGTCAATTGGCTGTCGGATCGCCTCGGCGGTAACGCGGGATTCAACTTCACCTACGGTGCGGACTTTTTTCCAGCCGATCCGTGGGTACTGTCCGGTTCGATCGACTGGGGCACGCTCGGACACGCCACGCAGTTTCACGGCCGAGCGACCGTTGGCGTGATGCTCAATCGCCTGGAAGTCTTCACCGGTTACGACTACCTCAGAATCGGCGGCACGTCATTGCCAAGCTTCGTGGCCGGCGTGCAACTTTATTTTTGAAATTGCCCGACAGATCCGTCGTAGGCCCACCAATTCCGCATTCATCATCGGTGGGCCGGCGCTGCGCTGGTCCCACGACATCTACATCGAGCAAATCGATCACTCTTCCTCTTCGTGGACCTTGGCTGAGGCGACGATCTTCTGTTGCTCGTTGCCGGGGACGACTTCGTAGTGGCTGGTCTCGAAAGTGTACGAGCCTTGGCCACCGGTAATGCTCGATAATGATCGAGCATAGGTCTGAATTTCGGCCAGTGGAACCGAGGCTTTCACAATCGTGAAGTTGCCGGGCAAAGTGTCCATGCCTTCCATGCGACCGCGGCGCGTGTTGAGGTCGCTGGTGATGTCGCCGAGCTTCTCGCCGGGGACCATGATCTCAGCTTTCACGATCGGTTCGAGCAGCGCCGGCTTGGCTTTGGCAAAGACCTCTTTGAAGCATTGCCGGCCGGCGGTCTTGAACGCCGTTTCGTTGCTGTCCACCGGATGGTCCTTGCCGAAGAACAACGCGCACCAGCAATCTTGAACTTGGTAGCCGGCCAGCACCCCTTTCTCCATCCGATCTTTGACTCCCTTCTCGACGGCAGGGATGAAATTGTTCGGCACACTGCCGCCGCTGACGCAATCGAGGAATGCGTAGTTCAGCACCGGGTCGTAGTGGAACGAGCGCAGACTCTCGAAGCGTTCTTTGATGAAGTATTCCTCTGGCACGATCCCTTGCGGTAGCGGGCCGATGCGGAGGTGAACCTCGGCGAACTGGCCGGAGCCGCCGGACTGTTTCTTGTGGCGGTACATCCCCTCGGCGTTCATGTTGCAGGTTTCGCGATACGGGATGCGCGGCATGGCCGTGATGACGTCGACTTTGTCCCGCTTGTGCAGACGATTCACGATCGCTTGCAGATGCAGGTCGCTCATGCCTTGGATGACCATCTCATGCGTCTGAGCCTCGCGGGTGACGTGGAAGGTTTGGTCCTCCTCTTCGATCTTGTGCAGAGCCACGGAGATTTTTTGCTGATCGGCGGCAGTCTTCGGCGTGACGGCGAGGCCGACCATCGGGCGCGGGAACTTGAGTTCCGGCAGATCGAGATGCACTCCCTGCGCCGACAGCGTGTCTCCGACTTGCAGGTCATCGACTTTCACGACGGCGATGATGTCCCCCGATGTCGCCGTATCGACGTTCTCGTGTTTCGAGCCTTGCATCTCCAACATCTGACCGATCTTGATCGGCTTGTGGCTGCGATGATTGTGCAGTGTCACATCCTTGCCGATGTGCCCGGCGTAGACTCGCAGATACGCCATCTTGCCGACAAACGAGTCGATGCGGACTTTGAAGACCTCGGCCACGAACGGATCGTCCGGGTCCGGGTTGATGACGATGTCCTCCCCCTTTTCGCTTTTGGCGGGACGGTCTTCGTCCAACGGCGACGGAGCGTAATCGGCCAGGGCGTCACATAACTCTTGCACGCCGACGTCGGACTTCGCCGATGTGAACAGGATCGGGATCAACGTGCCGTGTCCGATCGCTTTGCCGATGAGATGAATGATTTCGTCCTCGGAGACATCTTCACCGCCGAGGAAGCGTTCCATGAGCGCTTCGTCCGCCTCGACGATCGCGTCCATCAACGCCTGATGGTAGTCCTTGGGATTGAGCGGCAGTCCGGGCGGGACTTCCCCTTTGATTTGCAGCGCGCTGTGGACTGCGGTGAACTTCGCCCCAGTTCCGTTCGGGACGTTGATCGGAACGCACGAGGTGCCCCAGTGATCGCGGATGCTCGCGATCAGCTTGGGGATATCGACGTTGTCGCCGTCGACGCGGTTGACCACGATCATCCGCGCGAGATGTTCGTCGGTCGCGAGTTGGAAGCAGCGACGGGCATTCACTTCCAATCCCGCATTCGCATTCAGCACAACGACGGCAGTCTCGACGGCTCGCAACGCGCCGCAGACTTGGCCGATGAAGTCGGGATAGCCGGGGCAGTCGATCAGGTTCACGCGATGGTCGGCGTGCTCGTAGCGGCAGACGTGTGAGAAGAGCGACAGCTTCTTTTCCTTCTCGTCGTCGTCGGTGTCGAGCAGGCTGGTGCCGTCATCGACCGAACCGGCTCGCGTGCCGACTCCCGACTTGAACAGCAGCAAGTCGGCCAGCGTGGTCTTTCCCGAATGCCCGTGCCCGACGAAAGCGACATTCCGGATCTCATCGACCTTGTGCTTCGACATTCTCGGCTCCCTCAGTGATGTGCGTCACGGAGCCAACCGATCGAGCGCGAAATAAGGCGATCAAAGACTGCCACGTTCGCGAAAGAATTGCATCGCACGACCGGTCAGCCAAACCTCCGCCTCCGACGGGCGGAACGAGACGACATCGTATCCGGACAAACGGGAGTGGCAACAATGGTGGCCGACGCGGCTCGCATCGGCCGGATGCGAGACGCATCCACCACGAAAACAAAACCCCCGGAGCAGTCAGCTCCGAGGGTTTCGGTATTTCAGTTCGAGCAGTCGTGTTTCTCTTGTCTGGGTTTCGAACGGTCAGTCATCGACGGCGGACTCTAAGTCGTCGTCCTCTTCGTCGTCTCCGACAAGCGAGAATGCCAACTCCGCTTCGTTGTCGTCATTCGCCTGAGAGAAAGGGCTGACTTCCATCTCGTCATCGTCCTCGATTCCAATCGGAGCCGTTGTCGCCCACGGCGGAGTCGATCCCGGCAGATACGGCTGCTTCGGATCGGCGAGCATCAGAAAGCATCCCTTGGTGACCGGCTGCATGAACTGTTGGAACCACAGCATCCGCTGGACGTGCGGCTGCGGATTGAAGAGCTGCACGCGAACGCCCCTCTCCCGCCAGTCAAACAGCAGGCCGAAGAAGCCGCTGGGGATGTACTTCACAAACTCCATGTTGACGCCGATGGAGTGCTTCCGTTTTCGGTCGATGAGCAGCGTCAATGTTTCGCGGAGCAGGGCGAGGTCGGCACCATCCCAAATCTCCATCGTGCCCAGGTCGATGACCTTGGCACCGTTCCATTCGTGAAAGTGCAGTCGATTACGCTTGGCCATTGGAATTCTCTCTTGGGGTTCGTCGCGGGAGGGCCGGTCGAAACATAGTTCGCAAATGCGCGACGGAGACAATCGCAATGATCGGGCCAGTCGCCAATTTTTTTTCGAGACGAGCGCAAACTCAAACATTCCCGCGAGAACTGGCCACAGCGAGAATCCCGCGAACTTCAACAATTCGTCGGCTGTGTTGTTTTCCAACACCGCACAATCGGACGAATGTTGCGTTCTGAGGACATCGTTGCTGTCGGAAGGCAACCCGCTGCGACCCCTGTCGGCCCGCTTGAATTCAACTCCACGGAGCATCATGCTCTCGCCCGCCTTGTCCGGCTCATCCCGTTTCGACCGCCCTCGCCTTGAAAGGGAACCATGTCCGACGAACGGAGTCCTTCCGCCCCGATCGCCCTCGACCCGGCGGCGACTTTTCTGGGACACCCGCGCGGGTTGTTCGTCTTGTTCTTCGTCGAAATGTGGGAGCGGTTCTCGTACTACGGGATGCGAGCACTCCTGATTTTCTACATGACCAAGGGCTTCCTGGGCTTCGGTGACACGCAGGCCTACGGCGTTTACGGAGCCTACACGGCTCTGGTCTACGCGACGCCATTCATCGGGGGAATGCTGGCCGACAAGCTGCTGGGACAGGGGCGAGCGGTGATCCTCGGCGGCATGTTGATGGCCGCTGGCCACCTACTGATGACCTTCGAGAACACGACCGCGTTTTTCACCGCGTTGGCATTGCTGATCTGTGGCAACGGATTTTTCAAGCCGAACATCTCGACGATGGTCGGCAGCATGTATCCCGCCGGAAATCCGAAACGTGACAGTGGCTTCACGATCTTTTACATGGGCATCAACCTTGGAGCCGCGATGTCACCGTTGCTCTGCGGAGCAGTCGGTGAAACATTTGGCTGGCACTATGGATTTGGTCTGGCAACGCTCGGCATGTTGGCGGGACTTTTCACGTTTGTTGCGGGTCGACTACTCGCTCGGCTAGTGATTGGAGCGACGGCCGTTGTGACGTGTGCAGGAATGGTGCTCTTTGCGTGGGGCAGCCCGATCGAGTTGGGGGTCAACGCGCCGATCGGAATTGCTCTGCTGGTCGCTGCAGTGGTCGCGATTTCGGCATTGGCTAGCGGCGGACTTCCGCACGGACTTGGCGCAGCGAAGGATGCTCGACGCATGGAGCACCCAGCGGTCGAAGCGATTCGGAGCCAGCCGGTGCCGTACTACCTGGCGATCATTGGCACAACACTGCTCGTCAATCATGTCGTCGAGCCAGGGTCACAGTACGCCGTCATCTCGATGCTGGTCGGACTCTTCGCGATCTTGCTGCCGTGGCTGAATGCACGCAACGCGGTCTATCTGGGGACCGCGGCCTTGGTCCCGGTCGTGGCGATCCTGGTGCAGAACAATACTGTCGCGGGGTTGCTACTGACGGTTTTCGGCGGTCTGGCGATGTTCAAACTCGCGGCCGATGCCTATCAAGCCCCGAAAATTGAACGCGAACGGATGCAGGTCGTGCTCATTCTGATGTTCTTCTCGATGCTCTTCTGGGCATTCTTCGAGCAAGCGGGGAGTTCGCTGAGCAACTTCACGGATCGCAATGTAAATCGCATCGTGGGGGGCGAAGTGATCGCCGCCGCTGATGTCGGCCAGAAGCGAGAGACGCTCAAGATCACTTCGGCGCTCTTGGGGCGTGAGGTCTCGGGACGTCAGTGGGATGTGAAACTCGTCGATGCCGCTCAAGGGACGGCAAACCAGTTCATCCGCAACCTGCCAAAAGAATTGTCCGATGCGGAGATTCAACAGCTCGTCAATGCGCAGGCGTTGAAGACGGTCGATGAGCTGATCGCGAAACGCAATCCGGTGGAAACGAATTCGCACGAGTCGGAGAAGACCGAGGAATCCGACGCGGCCAAGGCGACACCGACTGACGAGTCGGCGTCGGGAAAGAAAGACGAGCCCTCGCTGCTTTGGCGGCTCAAGCGAGTTTGGGCGGCGAAACGGATTGTGCCGGTACTCGAAGGAGTGACCGTGACCGAGGGAATGGTCGGCATGGCGGCCAATGGAACGCAGTTGAAGGCCAGTATCTTTCAGGCAGTGAACCCCGTTTGCATCGTCAGCTTAGGCCTTGTCTTCAGCGTGTTGTGGAGCGTCTTGGGCAAGCTGCGATTGGAACCGAATTCTTCAATCAAGTTTTCGATCGGGCTGCTGCAATTGGGGCTTGGCTTCGGGGCCCTTTGGTTTGGCGCGAAGAACGCCGACCAGTTCGGAATGGTTGCGACAAGCTGGCTGTTGCTGGCGTATCTCCTCCATACCACGGGTGAACTGTGTCTTTCACCGGTCGGCCTTTCGATGGTGACAAAGCTGTCTCCCCCGCGCATGGTCAGTACCGTCATGGGAGCTTGGTTCCTGGCGACAGCGTTCTCGAACTTTCTTGCGGGAATGATCGCTGCCCTCACAGGGGTCGGCGGACATGGCGAGGGGAAGGAAAACATCATTCCGCCACCGATCGAAACGGTCCACGTCTATGGTGACGTCTTCGGTCAGATCGCAATTGCAGGAATCATATCGAGTGTGATCCTGCTGGCGCTCTCTCCGCTGCTCGTCCGCTGGATGCACGGAGCCGATCAGGGTGGTGGTCACTGAAAGTCGTTCAGTCGCCCATCACGCGACTTCGACGATCGCCTTGATCACACCGGTTTCGAGTTTCGTGTACGACGGGAAGACGTCGATGAGTCCCTCGAACGGCGTGCGGTGCGTAATCCACGGGCGGGTGTCGATGCGGCCGGTTTCGATCAGGTTGATGATCCGGCCAAAATCTTTCGGCAGCGAGTTGCGCGACGCGAAGATCGTCATCTCGCGGCGATGGAACAGCGGGTCGGGGAAGCTGATCTCGTCGGTGACGATGCCAACGAAGACGATTCGGCCGGTGTGGCCGACGTAGTTGAAGGCGTTGCACATCGACTTCGGACTGCCGGTCGCATCGAAGACATGAGCGGCCAGCGTGCCGTTCGTGATCTCTTGCAGAGCCTTCATCTCGCTGCCGTCACCGGTGAAGCGGATCGTGTGTGCGACACCCATCGTCTTCTGGCAGAAGTCGAGCCGGCCTTGATTCATGTCGAGCACCGTGATCGTCGCGCCGGTCAGCTTGGCGAATTCGATGACCGACAGGCCGATCGGGCCGGCACCGATGACGAGCACATGCTCGCCCGGCTGTGGGTTCGCTCGATCGACCGCGTGGCAGCCGATGCCGAGCGTCTCGACCAACGCGAGTTGTTCCAGCGTCAACTTGCTCGACGGATGCAGTTTGCGAGCCGGTAACACGAACTGCGGACGCAGCCCGCCGTCGATGTGGACCCCGAGCACTTGCAGCTTCTCGCAGCAATTGCTGTTGCCGCGCCGGCAGGCATAACACTCGCCGCAGTTCATGTACGGCTCGACCGAGCAGCGGTCGCTGGCCCGCACGTTGGTCACGCCGGAGCCGACCTCGACGACTTCGATCCCCAACTCGTGTCCCGGAATGCGCGGGTAGCTGTAGAACGGCATCTTGCCGAGATACCCGCTGATGTCCGTCCCGCAGATGCCGACGCGATGCACTTGAATCAATGCCTCGCCGGGACCGGGACGATTCGGTTCCGGAATCTCGATGTGACGAAACTGTCCGGGCTTTTCGAGCTGAATGGCTTTCATGGGAGATCATCCGTGGTTGAAGAGCTTCAGGATTAGCACGACGCGCGAGCGAGTGGTCGCCGCGCGAGGAATGGACCACTCGCTCGCGCGTCGTGCTGGGTTAGCGGTGTTGCATGAACGCGGGCATTAGGTCGCAGCCTTTGTCGAAACACAAGCGCGACGCGGTCGCAACGGCTTCGTCATAGCTCGGCGAGCCAGCGACGGCGATGCCTGAGCCACACATCGCAAACGGCACGAAGCCGTGGCTGTGAGTTTTCGTGCGGAGAAACGTCGGATGATCGGGACTGATGAGAATGCGGTAGTCCCCTTGCGAGTGCAGATAATCGTGAACCGGCGCGACGATATCGGCGTCGATCCGTTCTAGCGCTTTGACCTTTTCATCGGCGTGGCCTTCGTGTGAGGCTTCGTCAGTCGCTTCGACATGAACGACGATAAAGTCGATGTCGGGACGCTTCAGCGCTTCGACGGCGTAGCGGCCTTTCGCAGCGTAATCGGTGTCGAGATAACCTGTCGCGCCCGGCACTTCGATGACTTGCCAGCCGAGCAATCGGCCGATGCCGCGCAGCAGATCGACTGCGGTGATGACTGCGCCGCGCGCACCGAAGCGTTCGGAGAATAGCTTGAGTGCGGGGGCCTTGCCTTGTCCCCACAGCCAAGTCTGCGTCGCCGCGTTTTCGTTACGAGTTCGGTTCGACTCGACGCTCGCCAGTACGTCGCGACTGCGAGCCATCAATTCGCGCAGCAATTCCGATCCGGTACCGCTCGGCAAGTTTGGGTTGATGGCTTGGTCGGTGATGTCGTGCGGCGGTGTCGTGTTCGTGTCGGCAGCGAATGGCGAGGCCTCACCGCGACCGCGATAAATCAGCAAGTTGCGGTAGCTGACACCGGCAAAGTATTTCCAATGAGCATCGCCGCAGGCGGAGTGTTGCAAGGCTTCGATGAGTTGCTGGCCGATGTCGTTGGGAATTTGACCGGCGGTGAAGCTCTTCATCCGGTTGTCGGCGACCGTCACGAAGTTGCAGCGGATCGCCCAATCGTCCGGGCCGAGCGGAATGCCTTGCGCGGCAGCTTCGAGCGGAGCACGGCCGGTGTGATACACGAGTGGGTCGTAGCCGAAGAGGCTCATCGTGCCAACGTCACTGCCGGACGGGAGCGCATCGGGCACGTTGTTGGCTCGGCCGACGACGCCGCGCCGCGCGATCTCGTCCATGTTCGGAATGTGAGCAGCTTGCAACGGCGTCCGGTTGCCGAGCAACGGCTGCGGTTCATCGGCGGTGCCGTCCGGGATAATGAGGGCAAACTTCATAGATTGATTCGGAGGATGAGCACTCTTGCCCGTCCAAAAAGAGTGAAAACGGTCGGACAAGAGTGTCCAACCTCCGCGCGACTTACGCGAACGGCTCGACATTAACACGGCGGGCGGTTTTCGTCAGCCGCACTTCGTTGCCGGATTCGTTGAAAGCCACGCCGTCCATGAAGGTGTGCATCAGCAGCAAGCCGCGACCTGTCGCACGATGCAGATTCGCCGGGTCGGTGGGGTCGGGCAGATCCTTCGGATTGAAGCCAGGCCCCTCATCACGAATCTTGAACTCTGCACCCGACGGCGAGAACGAAGCGTCCACAAAAATGCGCCGCTCGCGATAAGGCGACTCCTTCGCCCGGCTGCGAGCCACTTCGTGGTACGTCGATTTGTCGTCTTCTCGCAGTGAGGACGACAGTTCGAGATTGCCGTGGAACATCGCGTTGAGCAGCACCTCTTCCAATGCGACTCCGATCCGCAGACGTTCGGATTCGTCGAACAAGCCCATCGCACGCATGGTCTGCTGCAGGTGAGTCACGGAGGCAGCCAATAACGGCAGTTCGTTTTCGAGCACAAATTTGAACTCGGCCTGCTGGGTGCGGTGAACCAGCAGGCGCGAAACATTCCGCTCATCGTCGGCGGCTTGCAGCACCATCCGCACGGTTTCGAGCAGGTCTTGAGCCAGACGCCGCTTCGTCACATAACTGGCCGCGCCACGTTTCAGAGCTTGCACGGCGGTCTCTTCGGTTCCCACTGCGGTCATGATGATCACCGGGATTAGCGGGAAGTCGCGCTTCATCGCTTCGACCAGTTGCAGGCCGTCGAGATGCGGCATGACCATGTCCGTGACCACGACGTCCGGCAAGTTTTCATCCACCGACTTCAGCGCCACATAGCCGTCCTCGGCGTAGAACACCTGGCAGTCCGGCTCCTTTTCCAGAAGCCCACCAACAATGCGACGGTCGATCGCGGAATCATCGACGACCAAGACAGTGGTCATGTCAGCCTCACGGCTTTTCCAGGAACGCTTGCAACTCAGTTTGACACGCGTGCAACTCAGGTCGCAGCGAGTTCAGCAGTTGTTCAGCCGCAACCAGATTACCAGCCAGCGCGAGCGTTTCCAATTCCTGTGACGGTGTTGTGAGTCGGTCCAATCCAAAAGTACGACACGCGCCCCGTAACGAATGTGCGGCACGGCGAAACAGAGGAGCTTGCTGCTCGGCCAACGCCTGATCGAACTCTTTCATCCAGCGAGGCAAATCTTCGAGGCAGGCGACGATCACGTCGCGTAATAACGCCGTGTCTCCACCGACAATCGTCATGGCATGACTCCAGTTGACGATGCTACCGTTGACTTTTGGCGGTGGAGAGACTTCCGCTTCAGCCGGCTTTCGCGTCGTCCCACGACGAGTTTGCCGGTCGGCCTTAAAGGACGTTTCCTGCGGAAACACCGCCTTGGGAAAGTCCGACTCCAGAACCTCGTACAAATGGTCGGCGCGGATCGGCTTCGTGAGGTACTCGTCCATACCAGCCGCCAGGCAGCGTTCGCGATCGCCGCTCATCACTTGAGCGGTCATCGCGAGGATCGGCACATGCCAGCCGGATCGCGCCTCGCGCTGACGAATCACTTGCGTCGCTTCCAGGCCGTCCATCTCTGGCATTTGCACATCCATCAGCACGCGGTCGAATGGCTGGCGAAAGAACACTTCGACGGCCTCACGACCGTTGTTCGCGAGCGTGACCTGATGTCCTCGTTTTTCCAGCAGTGCGATGGCGAGCTTTTGATTGAACAGACTGTCCTCGACCAACAGCACGCGCAACTTGGAGCGTGCTGTCGTGGCAGCTCGCGCGGGAAGTGCGGGGGCCGTTTCGTCACCAGATCCCAGACGCAGCGAAATCAAAGTGTCGAACAATTCCGACTCATTCACCGGCTTCGCAATGGTGGCCGCCAGTCCCGCTTGATCGCACCGTGCCAATTCCGCCGCACGGTCGGGCGAGCTGAGCAACAGCAGCAGATGCCCGGATCGACTCGCGAACTCCGTGCGAATCGTCGTCACCAAATCGAAACCGTCGCCTCCGGGCATTTGGGAATCAATCAGCGAGAACGCGAAGGCGCTGTCCGCACTCTTCACACGCTTCAATGTCGCCAATGCCTCTTTCGCTCCGCTCACGGCTATCGGCCGCATTCGCCAAGACATCAGCAGATCCATCAAGTTCTGACGGCTCGTCGTGTTGTCATCGACGACCAGCACTCGCAGTCCATCCAGCGGCGAGGGATTCATCGCGGCCGCGACCAACTCCGACGCTGCGAGACGCACCCAACTGGTGACGAAGAACGTGCTGCCACGCCCGGGTTCGCTTTTCAGCCACACACGCCCCCCCATGAGCTGTGCCAGCTTCGACGTAATCGACAGCCCCAAACCGGTGCCGCCGTACTTGCGGTTGATCGACGTGTGAACTTGCTCGAACGCCTCGAAGATCGCGTGTTGACGGTCCTCGGGGATACCGATGCCGGTGTCGATCACGTCGAATCGAAGCTCCAGCGACAGCTCATCGCGCGATGACACATTCACGCGCAGCACCACCTCACCCGAATCGGTGAACTTGATGGCGTTACCCAGCAGGTTCATCAACACCTGCCGCAGCTTGACCACGTCGCCAATCAAACGGTCAGGCACGTCCGTGCGGATGTCGCCCACCAACTCCAATCGCTTGCGATGCGCTTCCAGCGCCAGCGTTTTCAAAATGCCGGCAACCATCGTCCGCAAACTGAACTCCACCGCGTCGAGCTCCAGCTTGCCCGCTTCGATCTTCGAGAAGTCCAGAATGTGATTGATGAGCGACAGCAATGCCTCAGCCGATTCCGCAACCGCCGTCAGATTGTCACGCTGCTGATGCGTCAGATCCGAATCGAGCACCAATTCCGTCAGTCCGATGATCGCGTTCATCGGCGTGCGGATTTCGTGGCTCATGTTCGCCAGAAACAGACTCTTCGCCTGGCTCGCCGAGTCCGCTTCTTCTTTCGCCCGCAGCAACTGTCCCTCGACCAGCTTCTGCTTGGTCATGTCGAGCACGAAGCAGATGCACTCGCTGGTCGAATTATCGAGCATCGACACTCCGAGCATCACTGGCGCGCGGCTGCCATCCTTGCGAATGTACTCCTTCTCCCAAGGAGGACAGACCCCCGTTCGATTCAGCGATTCGATCGCCCGCAAATCGAACTCACGAAACTCCGGCGGCGTGAGCTTGTCCCAGCGCAGCCGGCCAGAGGTCAGGTCTTCTCGCGAATATCCAGTCAACGTCAAATAGGCATCGTTCGCTTCCAGCACTCGCCCCGACAAGTCCGCCAGCATGATGCCGATGATGTTTGCATCGAACAGCTTCTTGAAGCGAGACGTGCTGCGCTGCAACGCCTCTTCCGCTTCGACGCGCGGGGTGACATCCCAGAACATCGTCTGCGTCCCGATCACTTTGCCCTTGGCGTCGGTCGCGGGAGCTTTCATGACCTGCACATGCAACCGTTGACCATCCGGCGTGTGGTGTGCTTCGATGTCTTCCACCACTAGCCGTTCGCGCATGACACGCTGGTCGTCGCGGCGGTATTTCTCCGCCAACTCCGGTGGAAACAACGTGAAGTCGGTACGGCCCACCAACTCCCCCAGTTGCTTGTGCAATTCGTCGCAGTACCGCTGGTTGGCGAAGACGAAATGCCCTTGAGCGTCCTTGCGAAACACGTTGATCGGCAGCGACTCGATCAGCGAACGGTACATCTCTTCGGTCTGCCGCAGCGCGGATTCGGTCTGATTGCGTTCGACGGCGTATCGAATCGTGCGTTCGAGAATCGACGTCGTCATCCGCTCCTTGATCAGCACGTCCTGCGCGCCGGCTCGCAACAAACTCATCGCCGCCTCGTCGTCATCCCAGCCGACCAACATCAGCACCGGCGTGCGCGGAGCCACCGCTTGCAGGTCACGCAATCCATCCACGCCGTATCGGTCGGGCAGAACCCAATCGAGCAAGATCACATCCGCCGGAGCGTTCGCGAGCGTCAGTTTGGCGGCCCCAATGCTGCCCACCTGCGTCACTCGCATCCGGCATCGCGTGGCTTGCGCAAGCAACTCACTCAGCCGCCGCACTTCGGCGGGGTTGTCCTCCACGAGCAACACGGAAAGCTCGGAGTCCAGCATGTTGTAAAACCGACGTGTGCGATCTGAGGGGCCAATCTGGTTCAGCTTGCGAAACAGCAAACAGCATCAGCGAGCCATGCTCAAACGTCAAGCCGCGCGTTGCCCGACCCTCGATTGCCGCCAGAGAATCGCAGGGCTCACGTCACAAACGCTCACAAAACAAAACGGCCCGACGCAATTCGACGTCAGGCCGTGTGCTTCGCGCGTCTGATTTCACTTCGCGAGTCAGCTCTTCTTGATGTTGTAGCAGTGCAAGTTTTGTTGGTCGCGAAGATACAACCGGCCGTCGAGTACCACCGGATGCGGCCAACCCGGTCCATCTTTGGTCTTCACGTCAAACTTGCCCTTCACCTGCAACCCCTTCGGATTCGCCTCGATCAGAGCCATTATGCCGTTCTGGTAACGGAAGTAGAGATGCCCATCCGCGTAGACCACCGCGGCCGAATCGCCGCCGGGGCCGCGCTGCGGGCCCCAGGTCGGCTTGCCGGTCAGAAAGTTCACGCAAACCGGCAGCCCCTGATTATGCCCGTGGCCCATGTAGAGGTAATCGTCGAGCAGCACCACGCCGCCGTGATGGTTCTGCAACTCACCCGCCTTCTTGTACCAGACCTCGTCGGCATGCAGGCCAGCTCCATCCTTCACGATCTTCAGCAGAGCCGCTCCACCGTCGCCGTAACCGGACGAGCAAAATACATAATCGTCGCGTACGATCGGAGTCGGAATCGCCGCCGTACCGTTCGTGATCTTGTTGTAGTTCCACAGCAACTTGCCGTCGCTCGCTTGCACCGACACGATCCCCTTGCCGACCAGTTGCACATATTGCTTCGTGCCGCCGGCATTACTGATGACCACCGACGAGTACGCCGCTCCGTCGTTCCCCTTGTCTCCCAACTTCGGCACGGCCGACTTCCAAATCACGTCGCCAGTTTTCTTGTCGAGCGCCGCCAACATCGCGTCGTTGGACCCGGGCGTAACGATCAAGCGATCGCCATCCACCAGCGGAGACTCGCTGTAGCCCCAGCCCGACATCATCTTCCCGCCGAAGTCCTTCGTGAAGCTCTTCGACCACAACACATTGCCCGACTCGGTCCCGACGCACGACAGTTCGCCGTTGCGGCCCACGGTGTAGACGCGGTTGCCATCCACGGTCGGAGTGCAATTCGGATCGCCTTTGCCCACATTCGCCGCCCATTGCTCCTTGCCATCCAGATCGAGGCAAATCAGAAACGCACCCCCCTTGCGATCGCCCATTGTGTAGATGCGACCGCCGGAAATCGCGATGCTCGAAAAACCGCGTCCCAAGTCTTTGGCCGTCCATAACACTTCCGGGCCATCCTCCGGCCATTCGGTCAGCAAACCTTTCTCGGTCGAAATGGCGTCCCGCTTCGGACCACGCCAACTCGGCCAATCACTCTTCGACGCTGGAGCATCGGCCCCGATCGCCGTCAGCGAAAACATCACACCAGTCAGTCCCAAGCAGGTCAGTAACAACGTCGTTCGCATCGACAGGCTCCAATTTCGAGGAGGGAGTGGCGGGAAACGCAGGCGGACTGTAGGTGCCACGAGCGATCTTGGCAAATTCTTCGGATCGTTCCGTTCAACCGAGCACATCCGACAGTCCAAACAACCGCCGAGCATTCGCCGTTGTGATCGTGCCGATTTCGTCGAGCGTCTGGCCAAGCACTTCCGCGAGACACTCCGCCGTGTGCCGCACGAATGCCGGCTCGTTCCGCTTGCCTCGATTTGGCTGCGGAGCCAAATACGGCGAGTCGGTCTCGATCAGCAACCGGTTGAGAGGAATGGTCTTTGTCAGTTCGCGAAGCTCCACGTTCTTCTTGAACGTCAACATCCCCGCGAACGAGATGTGCAGGCCCAACTCCAACGCGGCATCGAGTGTCGCTCGGCCGCCGCAGAACGAGTGCATGATCCCTTTGAGTTGTCCGGCTCCGGCCATCTCGCGCAGCACGGCGACGACATCCGGCTCTGACTCGCGACAATGTACGATGAACGGCACGTCGCGACGTCCCGCCAGTTCAATCTGCCGGCGAAAGTAATCGAGCTGCACATCGAACGGCGTGTGATCCCAGTACCGATCCAGTCCCGTCTCACCAATTGCGATGACCTTCGGCGATGAGGCCAACTCTTCAATCGCCTCCCAATCCCCCGGCTTGGCTTGGACCGCATAGTTCGGGTGAATGCCGACCGACGCGAACACATTCGGGAATCGCGCCGCCAGCGCGATTGTTGCGCGGCTGCTCTCGACCGTCGTCGCCACCGCCAACATCGTTGTCACGCCCGACGCGACTGCTCGCGCGAGGACTTCGTCCGTGTCCTGACTGAAAGCGTCCTCATCGAGATGCGCGTGCGTGTCGAACAGCATGTCGCCGCCTCACGACGGACTAGGCCGCCGCCGTTTTCAGAGCCGCCAAATTCTCTTGCTCGTTCTGACGGACGGCGACCAAGAGTTCCTGTGACTCATCACCACTGGCCAACATGGTGACGGCTCGATTGAGCGACTCCACGATCAACGATTGGCTGGAGATCAGATGCTTGAGCAGGAAGTGTAGCGAAACGTAATGCAGGTCGGTGAAGTCGGCTGAATAACTGCCGAACTCCACGCGCGTCTGACGCGGGGCGAGATACTCGGTGAGCAGAGCGATCGACTGTCGTTGCCGCGCCACGCACTGATCAAGCATGGCTTTCAATTTCGCACCATCAGCACCAATCGAGGTCCACGGCCAAATCTCGCCGACGTACTGCAAGAAGCAGCCCGACAGTTCCCGCTGTACGCGGTTCAGAATTTCCAATTCGGTCGAGAGTGCCATGAACGATCTCAAATTTCAAATCGACCATCAACGGCCCGTCAGCAAAACCGACGCGACATGGTTGAATGTCTCGGTAAACCGAGCCGGGAAAAGACCCAAACCCAGCACCGGCAGGCAGATCATCAGCACGAACAGCCCCACCGGCATCAGGTCGTAGTTCACCTTGCGAGCACCCTCCGGCCGCGGCTTGACGTACATCGCCTTCAAAATGCGGATGTAATAGAAGAGGCTGAAGACCGTGTTGATCGCCCCAGCTCCAAGCACAAACCACATCACCCAATGCACCGAGGTCGCTTTGAAGACGGAATAAAAAATCGCGAACTTGGCGAAGAACCCACCCATCGGCGGCAGACCGATCAAGCTGAAGACGCAAATCGTCATGCCAAAGCAGAGCACCGGACACTGCGTTCCCAGGCCATTGTAGTCGTCGAGTTCCTCGCTGAAGATCTGATTGCGAATCAACGCGACGATCGCGAAGGCTCCCAGATTCATGAACAAGTACACGAAGAGGTAGTAGATCAACCCTTCGATGCACGACAGCGACGCCGCATTGGCTTCCGCAACGGCCTCAGGATTCGCATGTTTGCTGAATCGCAGCACCATCAACGCCGACACCGACATCAGCATGTAACCCGCATGAGCGATCGTCGAATACGCCAGCAAGCGTTTCATGTTCGATTGGCCATAGGCCGACAGGTTGCCGAACGTCGCAGTCGCTGCGCCGAGCACTCCCAAGCCGATACCGAGCGCGAACGCGATGCTCGACACTTCTTTCGAATGACCGGAAAACGCCAAACCAAATCGGACCAGCAGTGCAAATGCCCCCGCCTTTGAGGCGACCGACAAGAAACCGGCAACTTCAGCAGCAGCCCCTTCAAACGCATCGGGGCACCAGAAGTGGAACGGGAAGACCGACAATTTGAAGGCCAGTCCGACCATCACCATCAAGCTTGCCAACACAATCGTGCGAACGGTCGGATCACCGATGCCGGCTCCTTGGCCCACGATCATGGCCAATCGTTCGGCCATCTCCGGCATTGATCCAGTCCCCGTCAATCCCGCCAGCAGACTGATGCCGTACAGCATCACACCGGCCGCACCGGCTCCGTACACGACATACTTGAGAGCCGCCTCGCTGCTCTGCTTGCGGCCTTTGAGAAAACCGACCATCGCATAGCTGGGAACACTGGTCATCTCGACGCCAAGGAACAGCATCAACAGATGATTGGCCGATGCCATGATCATCAAACCGATCGTCGCACCCAGCAGCAGCGTGTAGAAATCAGGAGCATCTTCTCGATCCGGGATACCAGTCAGTACCGTCAACGTGATCGTCAGGATCAAGAACAGACTCAGGAGCATCCGAAAGAACGTCCCGAACTGATCGAACATCAACAAGCCGGTGAATATCGGAGTCGGATGGAGTATCGGTGGCGTAGTTGGGTCCGGCGGCATCAACTGACTGAACTGGCACAGCGCCAATCCGAACGCGGAGAAAGCTCCAAGCAGCGCGATCCACTGAGTCGGCACACGCCACACCACGGGCAGAATGCGGCACAACAGCATGACGACGATCGTGCCGCTCAGCACCAGTTCCGGCGCGAACAGCCTGACCGAAGTCTTCGTCGTTTCGTCCAACATGTGGACGACTAGGGAACCGATATCGTTCATGGTTAAGTTTCAGTTGTCGGTCAGCATTTTCAGGCTGATCCGAACGCTTCAGATCGCGTCGAGGCCTCATCGGGTCAGCCTGAAAAGGCTGACCTACTTTTGTGTCGTCTGCAATTCGCTGTGCGGTTTCGGAGTGTTCTGGTAGCCGTCATCGAGTGACCTGACCAACTTGGCCATCGGCTTGTCGGTGTAGTCGAACACGAAGTTCGGATACACGCCCAACGCGAAGCAGGGGACGATCAGCGCCCAGCCGATGGCCTGTTCACGTGAATTCATCGGAGTGATCGCTTCCGGATGCGGCCCCTTGTATTCGGGTCCGAGGTAAACTCGCTGCAACGCCCACAGGATGTAGCCGGCCGTCAGAATCACGCCGCTCGCCGAAACGATCGCCAGCGTCTTCGAGTAATTCCAAGCACTCAGCACGACGAAGACTTCGCCGATGAATCCGCACAGACCAGGCAGACCGAGGCCAGCGAAGAAGATCACCGCTGCCATCCCCGAGTATCGCGGCATCAAGCCGGTCAAGCCTCCAAACTGATTCAGGTCGCGATGATGCACTCGGTCGTAAATCACGCCGACGCAAAAGAACATGCCGGGCGATGAAACGCCATGTGCGATCATCTGAAACATCGCGCCGCTCATCCCCATCAACCAGTAATCGCGACCTTCGGCGGCACCAGTCACTTCGGAAATCTTCCAGACGGCGATCCCCACCAGCACATAACCCATGTGGCTGACCGAACTGTACGCCACCATCCGTTTGAAGTCCGTCTGAGCCAGCGCGGCAAACGCTCCGTAAACAATGCTGACGACGCCAATCGCCACTAAGGCATACGAGGCGTACTGTGCTCCGTAGGGGCACAACGGATACGCGACGCGAATGATGCCGTAACCGCCCAGCTTCAGCAGTACGCCCGCCAGAATCATCGAGATCGGCGTCGGAGCCTCGACGTGCGCATCGGGCAACCACGTGTGGAATGGGAACGTCGGCACCTTAATCGCGAAGCCAATGAACAGCAGAATGAATCCCGCGACCTGCAAACCGGGACTGAAGACGTTTCCCTGAGCCGCCCACTTCGCAAGATCCAGCAAGTTAAATGATCCGATGCCGTTGCCGGTCATCGACGCACTCTCGAAGAAGTACATCAGCATGGCGATCAGCATCAGCACGCCGCCAAACAACGTGTACAGGAAGAACTTGATCGCCGCGTACTCGCGACGCGGGCCGCCCCAGATACCGATCAAGAAATACATCGGCAGCAGCATCACTTCCCAGAAGACGTAAAACAGGAAGAAGTCGAGCGCGAAGAACACCCCCATCACGCCGGTTTCCAGAACGAGGAACAGAATCAAATAGCCTTTGACATGCTTCTCGATTCCCCACGACGCCAGCATCGACACCAGGAACACGAACCCCGTCAGCACGACCAGCGTCAAGCTGATGCCGTCGTAGCCAATTCGGTAATAGATGTTCCAGCTCGAGATCCACTCCTTCGCGACGACCTGTTGAATACCGCCGTCGCCCGGTGTGTAGGTGCCCAACAGTGCCACCGTCAAAGCGAACGTAATCGCGGTTCCGACCAGCGTGCAGACGCGCATGAACTCAACCGCCGCCTTGTCGGTGAAGATCAAGAAGAACGCGACGATCGTCGGCACGAAGATGATTAAGTTGGACAGCACTTCGGGACTAAACATGGTCCATCTTTCCTATGATCCAAAGCGGCGATGACTTGCCGCATTCCAAATCAACCCTTCGGATACAGGGCGAACAGCAGCACGAACAAGGTCACCACGCTAACCGCGATGAACGTCACATATTGGCGAATTTTTCCGGTCTGCACGTTTCGCAGACTCAGGGCCAGCGAGTGCGTCGAGTTCCCCATCAAATTGACGATGCCGTCGATGACACCTTCATCAAACTTGCGATCCCATTTCGAGACCGCGATTCCCATCCGCACGAACGTGTGCAAGATTTCGTCAAACACGAACTTGTCGATCGCCGCCGCAAACTTGGCGACCACATGCGCCGGCTTCACGAACATGACTTCATAGAGGTCATCGAAGCCCCATTTGTTCGCCAGGAAGGCATGGACTGAGGCCGCTTGTCGTTTGATGTCGTCCGGATTGACCACTCGCTTAGCGTAGATCAAGTACGAGATGACCATCCCGATGAACGCCGCCAACAGAGCGGACCGGCCCGCCACATCATGCGTCGACGCGCCGCCGTCAGGTTTCACATGCAGCGAATGGTTATCGGGCAACGAAACAGTGTGGCTGTGCGATCCATCGAAGCCGTGCTCGACGTGGGCGGGTTCACTGTGGCTCAATGTTTGGAAGAGATTGCCATGTTCGCCCCCCAGAGCACAGAAGGCTGCGAAGAACGCCAACACCAGCAACGGAGCGGTCATCACCCACGGCGACTCATGCACATGATCGTGCAAATGTTGATCGCGCGGCTTTCCGAGGAACGTGTAGAACCACAACCGGAACATGTAAAAGGACGTGATGCCCGCCGTCAGCAGCGGAATCAGGAACAACAAGAAGTGCAGCGGGTTGAGCTTCGTGTAGCCCAGCGCCGTGGCCAGAATCGCGTCCTTGGAATGGAATCCAGAAAAAGACAGGACGTAGCCGTGATCCGAATTGATCGAAAGATACGGGATGCACCACAAAAACTTGAGGTACACGCCGGGGATCGCCAAGCCCGCGATCGCGATTACGCCGATCAGCATCGTCAGCGCGGTGATCGGCATCTTGCGGAGCAGACCGCCCATCTTGGGCATTTCTTGCTCGTGATGGCAGCCGGCGATCACGCTGCCCGAGCAGAGGAACATCAGCGACTTGAAGAACGCATGCGTGATGAGATGGAACAAACCCGCCGCCCAGCCACCGACACCCAGGCCGAGCATCATGTAGCCAAGCTGGCTGATCGTCGAATACGCGAGCAC
>CAMAWN010000098.1 GCA_945861865.1 Candidatus Kuenenia stuttgartensis
CGGCGCTTCGATGAGCGTGACTGTTTGCTGAGTCGTCAGAAAGCTCGGGAGCTTGCGGCCGGTGCGCGGCGTGCGAAGTGCCTTCGCGGGATTCGAGGTCGTCAGTTTTTCGCGAGCACAGTACCGAAAGAAACTTCGCAGGCAGGCCAGCCGCCGTGCGATCGTCGTCTTGGCGTACTGGCACTCGTGGAGATACGCGACGTAGCCGCGCAGCGTCGAGATGTCCGTTTCCGACGGTTCTGGGATGCGGCCGACTCGATCCTGCAAGTAGTCGAACAAGCTGTTGAAGTCTTCAGAGTACGACTTCAGAGTCAGCGGCGAGGCATTTCGCTCGATGCGCAGTGAACGCAGGAATCCGTCAACGGCGGCGTGCATGAGTGCCTACCAGGTCGTCTCGCGCGACCACTGCTCGCGAGCTTCCGCCTCGGCCTCTTCCTTCAGCCGGCGAACCTTTTGGCTGAGCACCGCCGCGTCGTACCAAGTGAAGCTCAGGTCTTTGTCCGCCGCGAACTGGCCAAGCTGTTGCAGCAAGGTGTCCGAGCTCTCTTCGTCGTACAGAAAAATGTACCGCTCGGTGTCTTTCACCAACGCCAGCACGTTGAGTTCGCGAGTCATGGCGGATGTCCTTTTGGCCAAGCCGTTCGGCCTCTGTCCTGATCGGCAAAATCGGCAGAGTTTCTTCAACGGAACCGACTGGCCGATTTCGCCGACGCTACTCGTGCCGCACGTCGGGCGTCAGAATGCCCGCCACGATGTCGAACACAACTTCGAATTCTGGGTGGAATGCGTGGCTCCGGGACCGCTGGCACGGTGGTGATTTGGCTCCGATCGTCAGCTTGCTGGCGCTGCTGGCCATCTTCACGGTGCTCGTCGGGCCGCGCGACTTTTTGAACCTCGGCACGGCCAGCTTAGTGCTGGAACAGGGAGCGGTCCTGGCGATCGTCTCGGTCGGCCTGACGTTCGTGTTGCTGACGGCCGAGATCGATTTAGCGGTCGGCAAGATTGCGCTGTTGTCCGCCTGTGTCTGTGGAGTGTTCTTCGAGCAATCCTTCGCGGCCGGCGCGAAAGGACAAGGCGAATCGGTGATGAGTAGCCTTTCGCTGTTGATGGTTCTTGTCGTGCCGTTTGTCGTCGCACTGATCGCCGGTTGGCTCTCCGGAGTACTGACCGTCACGTCGCGGCTGCCAAGTTTCATCATCACGTTGGCGATGATGTTTGTGTGCGAGGGGCTCGCGAAGTACCTGACGAAGAGCGAGAAGTTCAACATGCCGTCGGTGTTGAAGAAACTTGGCAACGACGGTATCTGGCTGGGCGGATTGAGCATTCCCTACAGCGCGATGCTGGCGGTGGCTGTAATGCTGGTCGGTCATGTTGTTTTGCAACACACGCGATTTGGCCGCTACGTTTACATGACCGGCGGCAACCGCGAAGCCGCGCGACTGGCGGGCGTGCGCACGCCGCGCATCGTGGTCGCGTGCCTCATCATCAGCGGACTTACAGCGGCACTCGGTGGACTGGTGAATGCCGGCCGATTGGAAAGTGTCAGCCTCGACCAAAACACCGAACTGTTGTTGGAAGCGGTTGCCTGCGTCGTGCTGGGCGGCACGAGCCTCTTCGGCGGCGAGGGGAGCACGCCGCGAACGCTCATCGGCGTCATCACGTTCACCGTGCTCAAGGTTGGCTTGAATTCCGTGAAAATCGAAGGACTCACGCACTTCGATTTGCTGCGCCCCTTCGTGATGGGTGTCGTGCTTCTGATCGCGCTGTTCATCAACGGTCGCATCGCTCGCGGCCGGGATTGAGTGCCCATCCTACGCCGAGGCGGTCGCATCACGCTCCGAACAAATCCACGATCGGCTGCCCCTCGCTGATGCGATAGGGCCGATTCTCGTTGTCGTGGATTTCGAGTTCCGGGCTGAGGCCCAGCGAATGGAACATTGTCGCGTGCAAGTCTTCGACGGAGACCGGCTTCGTCTTGGGATAGGCCGCGTGCTCGTCGCTCGATCCATAGACCTGCCCTCCGCGAATGCCACCGCCGGCCAACACCACCGACTGGCATGCGCCCCAGTGGTCGCGACCCTGGTTCGGGTTGATCTTTGGCGTGCGTCCAAATTCGCCGTACACCGCGACCAGCGTCTCGTCGAGCAATCCTCTCTGTGACAAATCTTCGAGCAGCGTGGACAAACCCTGATCGAGCGATGGCAGGCAATAATTCTCTTTGAGCATTTGATAGCCGGTGATGCCGTTGATCGAACCGGTACCGCCGTGATTATCCCAGACGTTGAGCACGTTGCCGTCTTTCGGTGCGACGTAGTACCAGGTGAACGTCACGAGTCGCACACCCGACTCGACCAATCGCCGAGCCATCAAAAAACACTCGCCGTACTCATTGCGGCCGTAGCGATCGCGGAGTTTTTCCGATTCGCCATCCAACCGAAACGCCCGTTTCGCCTCCGGCGAAGTCAGCATCCGAAACGCTTGCTCGCGATAACTGTCCAAGCCGCGAGTCGCCTTCTGGTGCTGCATCTCTCGGTCGATCGACTCGACTGTGTTGAGCAACCCGTATCGCAATTGCAGCCGATGCTCATCGACTCCCGGTGGCAACTCGAAACTGTGCGGAGCCTTCTCCTTCACTTCGGCCGGCGGCTGTGTCTCAATCGGATCGTACTTTGGGCCGAGGAACCCCGCGTGCGTCCCCGAGTACACAACGCCGTCATGTCCGATCGGCCGCGGAATCGTGACGCTCGCCGGAATGCCGCTCTGCGGCGAGAAGTATCCGACGATCGAACCCAGCGTCGGGAAGTCGCGCCGATTGCGAGCGTTTCTCGGCACGGCGAGCGTGTTGTTCACTCGGCCGGTGAGCGTGTGATAAACGCTCGGCTCATGATTATTGCTGGGATGCGTCAGTGAGCGAATGATCGCAAGCTTGTCGGTGTGCTTGGCAATCTGCGGCAAGTGCTCGCAGACTTGAATGCCGGGGACGACCGAATCTATGGGCTCAAACAACCCGCGAATCCCGTCCGGCGCATTCGGCTTCAAATCAAACGTGTCATGCTGCGGCGGTCCACCCCACAAGTAGACCAGAATGCACGCCTTCGCTTTTCCGTTTTTGCCAACTGCCGCCCGCTGAGAAGACTCCGCTCGCAAAAGCTGCGGCAGCGTCAACGCTCCCAGCCCCATCTGCCCCAATCGCATCATGGCATCTCGTCGATGGAACATGGCGAACTCTTCATTCAAGTTGAAAAGGGCATGAGTTGGGTTACAGCTTCACTTCCTTCAACTTCTGAACCTCTTGTTGCAAAGCGGTGACCGGTTGCAAGGCTTGGTCGGCAGCTTGTTTAGCAGAGGCGAATTTGTCTTCGATGGGCTTCACCGCGGCGGTGAGTTCAGCGACTTTGGCGTTCGAAGCCGTGAGAACAACCACAGCATCGGCGGCTTTCTTTTCCATCTCGGCAACGACGACCTTGGCCTTTTCGACGACGGCTGCTTTCCCGGCGAGTGAGGTCTTCTGCGTTGCGAGGTTCGCGGTTTGTTTGTCGAGAACGGTCTTGAGCAACTCTGCGGCGGCGGCGAGTTCTTTGTCGGTCGCGGCTTTCGCGGCGGCTTCGGCTCCCTTGGATTGAGCTTCCTTGAGCGCGGGCAGCGCGGCTTCGAGGCCGGTGACGGTCGTGTTGACGGCGGTGTGCTCGGTGGTCGCGGTGGTCAACACTTGCTTGGCGGCAACGACAGCGGCGTTGGCGGTGTTGACATTGGTTTGCGACATCACCACCACTTGCTGAGCGGCGGCAAGGTCGGCCTTCATTTTGTTGACGGCAGCGAGAGCCTCTTCCGAAGTCGCGACCAGCGGAGCAGCGAGAGCTTGCTTCTCGGAAAGCACCCGCAGCTTCGCGGCGAAGTCGATCTCGGCCGTCCAACGAGCAACCTGTTGCTGCGAAGCGGCGAGCTTGGCGGTTGCGGCATCGGCAACGGCCTTCGCGGCGACTGCTTTTTCGGTCATCGTCTTATCGGCAACCGTCAAATCGGGGACGGTCTTTTTGACCGCTTCGAGCGCGACGTTGCTGTCGGTGATCAGTTTCTCCTGAGCAACAAGTACTTCCTTGCCCTTGGTCAGTTCGACAACCTTGTCGGCGACAACTTTCTTGTTGTTGGTGAGCGTGGCAGCACGGTTGTCGAGCAGCGCTTTGAGCGCGGTGACGGCGGCAGCGATTTCCTTGTCTTCGGCGTTCTTCGTGGCGGCTTCGGTTCCCTTTGTGACCGAATCGGTCAGCGCGGGAACGACGGGATCGAGCGTCGCGACGACCTTTGCAGCAGCATCGTGAGCGGCTTGCGCGGCGGCGATGACTTCTTTGCTCTTCACCACAGCGGCGGTCGTGTTGGTGACGACTTTCGTCAATTCAACCATCTTGGTGTTGGCCGTGTTGAGATCGGTTGTCGCTTTGACTGCGGCAGCTTGAGCGGCGGTGTATCCGTCGGTCGCGGCCTTGGATTCGGCGGTCGTGGCTTGCACGGCGGCATTCGCAGCGGCGAGACGCTCTTCGAGTGTCGGCGGGTTTGGAGTCAGATCGCCGATCTTTGCGCCGTCAACAGCGTTCCACATGCGGATCGTCCCGGTCCAGTCGGCTCCGATGACGCGGTTCGTTTCGTTGCAGATCGCACAGGCCAGCGCGAGATCGCCCATCGCCTCGAAGGCCCGGACGGCGGTGCCGTTCTGATCCCAAATTTTCACGACTCGATCGCGGCCTGCGGAGATGATGCGGCCGTCGCGAGCGAAATCAACAGAGGATGCTCCCGCTCCGTGTGCTCCCCAGCCTTTGACGTTGCCGCCGTTTTCCATTTCCCAGAGGCGCACGGTCGTGTCTTCACTGCACGACGCGAGGATGTTGGAATCGAGTCGCCACGAAAATCCGGTGATCATCGCGGTGTGCGCTTTGAGCGTGTGGAACTCGCGGCCGGTCTCGGCCTCCCACACGAACGCGCCGCCGTTGCGGTCGCCGGTCGCGAGCAACACGCTGTCCGGCGCGAACGCCAGCGACGTGACCCAGTCAGTGTGTTTCTTTGATTCCCAGAGTTTCGATCCGTCGGCGATTGAGAACACGCGGATCATCTTTGCGGAACCGCCGAGCGCGATCAGTGATTGATCGGGCGAGATATCCGCAGCGAGAATCGTGTCGAGTTCATCGCCAACCTCGGCAACTCGTTCGCCAGTCTTCACGTTGAAGATAATGACCTTGCCCTGAGCCGACGCGTGACCGCCCGCCACCATCAAAAGTTGCCCGCTGCGGCTGAACTTGAGGACTTGTGGAATGCCTTCCGGGTACGGCAACACGCCCAACAATTCGAGCGTCGCGGTGTTGTACAACAGCACTTGCTTCTGCCCCGGCACGGCCGCGAGCGGTGACCACGGATGGACCGCGAGGCTGGTGATTGCCGTCGTCGTGCGCGTCTTGATGACCGGTGCGAGGCTCATGCGTTCCGGCATCAGTGGCGGACCGTCCGGTCGAACCGTCGGAGCGGTGACCAGCTTCAGGTCCATCTTCGGCTTCTTGCTGGCGAGTGCTTTGCTGCCTGTCGTTTCGAGTGCTCCGCCGTCGATCCAGTTCTTGATGACGGCCAGCATCTCGGCCGGCAGTTTCTCGGTGTTGGGGGGCATCTTTGGCTCTTCTTCGTGGTTGATGACCTTCCACAAGATGCTCGCGCCGGAGTTGCCCGGATCAAAAATTTCACCCGATCCACCGCCGGTTTTCACGGCCGTGAAGTTCGACAGATCGAGGCCGCCGCTTTTCTTGTCGGTGTTGTGACAGGTCAAGCACTTGGCTCGCAGGATCGGCAGGACGTGATCGATGTACGTGACCTTCGGGGCATCGGCCGCCGTAACGGTGGATGCCGAACTCGCCAACAGGCCACAGGCCAACCCCACGACGCCGAACCAAGAGGAGAACTTCGCTGTCATGTCTCGAACTCCCAACAAGTAGGTTGGCTCTCTGAGCCAACCATTCTGAACCTCAGGTTCGGGTCATAGACCCAACCTACGAAACTCGTCACATTCCAAAAACTCTTCGCCACTTCGTCTATCGGTTTTGACCGGCAGATTTTGCAGGCTTGCCTCGTGAGCTTGCCCGACTGCTCTGCTTGGTTCGATCCGACAAATCGGTGGAAACCAAACAACGCTCATAATCCGCAACGATCCACTTCTTTCCCTTCGCCACGACTCGTTGCCCTTCGGCTTCGAGTCGTACCGTTAACGCTTCGACTCCGCCTGGAAACTTTGGATTCAATTCGCCACCGGTCTTCAACGTCCGCCAGTACGGAGTGATCCGTTTTGCGCCTTCGGCCTCGGATTCGTCGGCCGCGTGAGCGGCAATCCACGCGAAGATCCCGCAACACATCGGACAGGCCATCGTGGCGTGGTGCTTCTGAGCGATCGCCGCCTGAATCTCCTTTGTCGTGATGAGCCGTCCGTTCGGGACAGACTTCATGATCTCGTCCACTTCTCGCGGAGCTGGAATCGCACATGTCCCCTCGCCCCAGCGCTTCGACAACTTCCCTTCGATGACCGAGACCTTCGGCAGGTCTTTGTCATCGAGAAGTTTCTCACGCCAAGTCTTGCGAGGCTTCGGCATGGGGAATTCGCTCCGCGATCAGTGGTTGAACACGAACTCTCGCGAGTTCAGCAGTGACCAGAATACGTCTTCGAGGACGGGTTTGGGATCCTTCTCGTTGACGAGGACGCCGTTGAGCGCGGCCAGTTCTTTTTCCGTCGGTTTGCGAGTCAGCGTGCGAAGGTACATCTCTTCGATGATTTGCGGTGGCGTCTTGCCTTCCTTCAGACGGAGATCGATCAGGCCACCTTGTTGGAGCTTGCTGTTGACCGTGTCGCCATTGAGCAGATGCAGAGCTTGCGACAGATTTGGCTCCATCTTCACTTCGCAGGAGCAAACGCTGTCGCGAGTCGCTCGACCGAATGTTGTCAGAAAGTAGGTCGAAGTGTTGCCGTCTGCGATTTGAACGGCTCGCGAGCCAAGCGGCAGGCCGCCAAACTTGTCTTTGGTTTGCGTCGCCAGCGTGATGCAGTCCAGCAGCACTTCCGAGCGGATGCGCCGGAGCGTCGCGTGCGAGAAGTTGCGGTCGTCCAGTGCGTTTGTCTCGTTGGTCTTCGTCGAGAGTTGATAGATGCGGCTGGTGCAAATATCGCGGACCAGCTTCTTGAAGTCGTAGTTGTACTCGGTGAATTTCTTGCCGAGTTCGTCGATCAGTTCGGCATTCGACGGCGGATTACTCACTCGCACATCGTCCACTTGATCGATGATGCCTTGGCCAAAGAAGTGCGACCAGACGATGTTGGCCAGGTTCTTGGCGAAGTACGGGTTCTCTTTCGAGGCCAGCCAAGTGGCCATGACTTCGCGGCGGTCCTTGCCAGCGACATCCGGCACGGCTCCACCGAGGAATTTCGGTTTCATCTGCCGACCGCCGATCGGATGAGCCACTTCGCCGCCGCCGGCGTTGAAGATGATGATCTCGCGCGGGTCTTCGCCCTGCTTACGGCCGATCTGCGAGAAGAACGCGGCGAAGCTGTAGTAATCGTCCATCGTCCAACGGTCGAACGGATGGTTGTGGCACTGAGCACATTGAGTTCGCATCCCCATGAAAACCTGAGCGACGTTTTCGGCAGTCTTCAACGTGTCGCGTTCGATCTGGTAGTAGTTGGTCGCGGCATTCGCGAACGTGCCCCCCTTGGCCGAGAGAAGCTCCTGGACCATCTTGTCCATGGGATAGTTCTTGGCGACTCGTTCTTGCAGCCACTCGTAGTAGCGGAGCATCGGTTTCGTCGTGATCTGCTGGTTCGTTCGAATTTGCAGCAACTCGGCCCACTTCATCACCCACATCTCGACGAACTCTTTGCGGCCGAGCAATTCATCGACGAGCGCGTCCCGCTTCTTCGGGTCAGCGTTGGTAATGAATTTGGTGTACTCCTCGACGGCCGGCAGCACGCCGACGATGTCAAGGTACGCTCGGCGGACGAATTCTTCGTCGGTGCAAAGGTCGCTGGGGTTGATTCGGAGTCGCTTGAGTTTTTCGTTGACCAGGTGATCGACATAATTATTCTCCGGCAATTGCGGAGCGTTGTATTGGAACCCTTTAGGCAGCGTGATGAAGTGCGAGCCGACCGTGTGCGTCTCGAAGCGGGCCATCAAGAACGCCTCGCCGCGCTTGCCGGCCGTGACCAGACCTTGCTGCGAGACACCCGCCGACGTCTCGTTGTTCGTCATGAAGAACGCCAGCGAAGTAACGTCCCGATCGGTGCCGTCTGAATACTTCGCCCGGACGGTGATCTGCTGCGTTGAACCTTCGCCGTCGAGTACCGCACTTGGCGGATAAAGCTCGACCGCCAGAACTTTCGGAACTTCTCCCACATCGTTGGGAGCGCCCGCTTCCAACCAACGGATCGTCGTTTGATTCAGTTCGCTGGCGTCGTCGTACCGTTTGCCGCCGGTGTGGGGCACGACACCGGTGTTCTTCTCGACCATCAAACTTTCGGCGGGCAACGCTAAATTGATGCGGCGACCGCTCATCTCGCGCGTCAACCGATAGTGGTCTCCGTCCGGATCGAAGCCGAACAGCGAAAGTCGAAAGCCGTCTTTGCCGCGAGCCGCCCCGTGACACGACCCGGTGTTGCAGCCGGCCTTCATGAAGACGGGCATGACATCCAGCTTGAATGAGATCGGCCGATCTGCTGTCGCTTGCGCGACTTCAACCGGCACGACCACCGACTTCCCGCCGAAGTCCACTTTCAGTTCGGTCTTGCCGTCTGCAACCGGGTACATCGTGTGATTTTCGAACTTTACGAACGCCGGATTGGCGAACGCAAATGTCGCCGCCTTGGTGACGTCGCGAGTGATTCCATCGGCATACGTCGCCTGCACGACGATCGACTGCCGATCCCGGATCGTGTTGATCTGAGCGTTCGGCGGATAGACGGCGATGGAAACTGGCGCCGGTTCTTGAGCGTTGGCACTCGATGCCACCAGGCCGCCGGAAAAAAGAACCACTGCCAACCCTGACAATGTTTTACGAAATCGCATCTCATCACTCCTCGATTGAGAGGTTGTTTTGCAAGTTGTTTGGAACGCTAAATTTCGCGGATCAATGCCCGCCTGAATGAGTGAAGATTAGCGGCGATAGTGTTCTCTATTTTCCGACTTTGGCTTTGGCATCTTCGCGAAGTTGTTCCAATCGGCTGAGTCGCTTAGGCGGCGCGGCGGCGACCGGCATTGGAGCAGGAGCGGCAGCGGCAACAACAGGCGCTGGCATTGGCGCCGGTGTGTTTGGTTTCGGCGGCAGCGGCACGTCGATGCGAAGTTCGGCTCCGCCAACATTGTGAGTCACTGGTTCGCCGTTGGCCGTGATCGTCACGACGCCGAAGATACCGTGCTTGCCGGCAGGACTCTCCTTTTCAGTCGTGACTTTGAAGATCAGTTCTTTCGTGTCCTTCGTGAATTGCAGCGGCTGAGAAAGAACTTTGTTGGGCAGCGCGAGCAGTTGGACGTTGGCGTTTCCCTCGAACGGAGTTGTCACTTCAACTTTGCAGACGACTTCGGTGGGCAGACCTTGATCGACAGCCGCGCGTTGCATCGCGAAGGTGACCCACGGAGCAGTGATCTCCAGGTTGCCGAGTTGCGTGGACGAGAACGCGGCTCCGCCGATCTCGGCAGAGCCGAGCACAAAGATACGCCACTTTCCGATTTGCGCGTTGCCCGCAGCGTTGATTGGATACAGCGCTTCGTTTTGCCCTTCGGGGATCGTCACGTTCGGAGCGGCTCCGATACCGGGAGGAGCGAACGGGAAGATTAAATTGATCGGAGCTTTGAAGCCTTCTTTGCGCGTGACCACGACCTTCAATTGCATCGAGCCGTTTTGAGCGAGCGGAACCTTCGGCTCGACGAGGTCGATTTTGAACGGCAGTTCGTCAACAACCGCAACAGCCAACCGATCGACATCGCGCCACGAATACATCGACTGGCCGGGAGCTGCGATGATGAACTCGGCGCGGTTGAAGAAGCCTCCGCGAATCGCCGGGTTGTCGGCGTGACGACCGATGAAATCGACCAGCGCTCCGTTGATTGGTGCATCGGCTGCGGCCTCGAAGACGACCGGCATCGATGCCAGGTTCTCGGCCATCGGTTCAGCAACGATCGTGATGCCAGCGGGCATGCCTTGCGGTTCGAGCAATAACTTGCCGCCGAAGTTGGCTCGACTAGCGTTGATGATCGTGCCGAAGCGGTTTCCCTTCGCGATGTAAACTTGGCGGCGGTATTGGCCGTAACGCTCGACTTGCGGAATGCTCAGTTGCAGCGACGGCACGACGCCCGTGAATTCGACGCGATAAACAAAACCCGGCCCTCCACGTTGCAGGTGATCGGTGACGCTCAGCAGGTATTCGCCGTCGGCTGGGATCGTCACTCGGAAGTAGCTGTCTGGTCCGCGCGAGTCATCGTTGCCGACGATGCCCGCGCCTTGGGCGTTGTACAACGTCATCACCGGATCAATCGCCGAGCGGATGCGGCGGCCGTAGCACTCGACCTCAAAGACTTGGCCCTTCGTGGCGGTGAACTTGAAGAAGTCGATATCGCCAGGTTCCTGCAAGATGCCATTGAAGGCATTCGGTAGCGTGGCCGGAGTTGCTTGAGCGACCGCGTTGTTCGGTTCGACTTCCAGTGAGTTGCCATGCTCGAACAGGCGGAACGGATTTGGCGATGGAGCGATCTCGGTTCCGGTTGTCGCGAACAAGCCAGTGAATTCATTGCTGGCGGCCGCCGGCAATTTGAACTTCTGAACGAACTCACCCGCCGGATCACCGAGGAATTTTGGCTCAACTTCTTCGCCGAGCTTTCCACCAGCGGGATAGACCGCCAACGGCCGCGGAAACGTGCCGACATGCAGCCGATAAGTGCTGCCTCCGCCGTAGGCAGTCTCTCGGACTTGGACGACATACTTTCCGTCTTCCGGCGCGACGATCGAGGCAACTGCATCCTGGCCAACCAGCGGTGTGTCGTCTGCGGCCGAAAGCTCGAACCGCTTCATGTCGAGAATGGCGACGTACGGATCAAAAAACGCCGAACCCAGACGCAGTGCCTCGACCTCGGCACAGATGCGTTGTCCCTTTTTGGCCTCGACGAGGTAGTAATCGACGTCCTCGCCACCGATCGTGCCGACGACCGTTTGATTGAGCGTGATCGGCTGCGGTTGGTCGAAGAAGTTATTCGGCTCCTTCTCGTCCACCTGCGGCAGAGCACCGATGTAAAACGTGCGATAGTCCGAGATGCCAGTTTTCGTCCGCACCTGAGCGACATGTTCGCCGAGCCGGCAATCGGCCGCGATTTTGACCGTCGCTTTGCATTGGTTGGCATCAATCGTCTCGACCTTCACGACTTCAAAGCCGGGCGAGTAGAAGAGGATTTGCTCGCCGTCGCCGAGCGTTGAGCCACTGAAAGTCAGAACGGCTTCAGTGCCGCGCTGCACGCCGCGTGGATTGATGATGCTCAGCCGAGGCGAGGCCGCAAAAGCGGACGTCGCAGCAACTACGATCAGGAGTGATGCCAGAAGTCTTCGGAACATGAGACGAACTCCGTGAGGCAGTGAAGAGGCAGCGAGCAAGGGATGTGACAACGGCTTTCGGCTATCTGCTTTCGTCTGACGGCCGGTGGGGCCGATCGCCGATCGCCGACGGCCGAAAGCCGTTATCTCAATCCAATGTTTCCAACAACTACGCGAGCAGTTCCTTTCGGACCTTACCGCCGTCGACAATTTCGATCGGACGATCGCCAGGGGCCATCAGTTCTTTGTCGGCAACGATGCCCAGGGTGTGGTAAATCGTGGTCGCCCAGTCTTCGACGTTGAGGGCGTCGTCTTCCGGTTCGCTGGCGGTCGAGTTCGATGAGCCGTACACGAGACCACCCTTCATGCCACCGCCGGCGAAGACGACGCTGAAGACTTTCGGCCAGTGATCGCGGCCAGCAGTCGCGTTGATCTTCGGCGTGCGGCCGAATTCCGAGGCAATGCAGACCAGCGTGTCCTTCAGCAATCCACGGCCGTCGAGATCGCGGATGAGTTGAGCATACGCCTGATCGAATGCCGGCAACTGGCTGCGGATGCTGCCGTTGATGTTGTCGTGCATGTCCCAACCGCCGTAGGTCAGCGTGACGAACCGCACGCCCGACTCGACCAATCGGCGAGCCATCAGCATTCGCTGACCAGCGGTGTTACGACCGTAAGCGTCGCGAATCGGAGATGGTTCCGCGTCGATGTTGAATGCTTCGCGAGCATCGACCGACGACACGAGTCCGTAGGCTCGTTGGTAGAACGTATCGACCGCGTCGAGCGAATCGGACTTTTCTTTTGTCTTGAAGTGGTCGTTGACTGTGTCGAGGATCGTACGTCGCCGAGTGAATCGGACGTCATCGACGCCGCCCGGCAACTTCAGATCACGAACCGTGAAGCCGCCAGCCGCCGGATCGGAACCAAGGCTGAACGGCGCGAACGATGAACTGAGATAGCCCGTGCCGGCAAATTCGTTCGGCTGGCCTGGAATGCAAACGTACGGCGGCAGGTTCTTGCGCGGGCCGAACTCGTGCGAGACCACGCTGCCCATGCTCGGAAACTGCAAGGCCGGACTGGGGCGATAGCCGGTAAACATGTTGTGTGTACCGCGTTCGTGAGCCGCCTCGCCGTGCGTCATCGAGCGACAAATCGCCAGCTTGTTGGCGATCTGGGCGGTCTGCGGCAGCATCTCGTTGATGAACACACCGGAAACATTCGTCTGGATCGAGTTCATCGGGCCGCGGTATTCAATCGGAGCATAAGGCTTGGGATCCCATGTCTCCTGGTGGGCCGCTCCGCCGGGCAGATAGATGAAGATGACGGACTTGGCCGTCCCTTCTTTACTCTCGTATTTCTTGATGTCGGCCTTCGCTTTGAGAGCGAAATAGTCAGCCAGAGTGAGGCCGATGCCGCCACAGAATCCCACATGCAGAAAGTCACGACGTGAAGGACGCATTCCCATGAACGAAACTCCTTTGACTGTTGGCCGAGCGGTCTGCCAAGCCGAAACGAGGTTGATCGGTCATCAAGTGGAAACATTCCGGACAAGCATCCGGCGGGTTCAGTTGTCAGCGTTGGACGAGGCGGGTTGTAGAGGTCGAGCACTCTGGCGGGAACTTCAGGTCTCTGCCGGACGTATCGGCAGCTATCCATGGGTCGGGCGATAGTGGAATGGCTCGACCCCCAAAATGTCAACGGGAAGCCGGTAAAATTTAGCACGTGTAACGAAGGTTGCCAGCATGATTCCGGTCATCCGGCAACTTGGCTGTGCTGTTGAGCAATGAAAACGGTCGGTAGGATGCTTGGCGTTTCCGAATCTCAACACGAGTAGCCTCATGATCTTCGTTCTCGATAACTACGATTCGTTCACCTACAATCTCGTCCAGCGATTCGGTGAGATCGACAAGTCGCTGGAAATTGAAGTCGCTCGGAACGACCAAATCACGATCGAACAGATCGAGCAACTCCGACCGGATCGAATCATCGTGTCGCCCGGACCGTGTACTCCCGCCGAGGCGGGCATTTCGCGAGAGTTGATCCGCCATTTTGCCCCCAAGTTGCCGGTGCTGGGAGTCTGTCTGGGACATCAAAGTCTAGGTGACGTCTTCGGTGGGCAAGTTCTGCGAGCGCGACGGCCGATGCACGGGAAGACGTCGATGATCCACCACAACAATCGGGGTGTGTTCGCTGGGCTGCCGAATCCATTCGAGGCGACTCGTTATCACAGTCTGATTGTGCCAGAAGAAACATTGCCGTCTGAATTGGAAGTGACTGCCTGGACCGATCCCGAATCTCCGGACCTGCCGCGTGAGGTTATGGGCTTGCGGCATCGGCAGTACGAGACGCATGGCGTGCAGTTTCATCCGGAGAGCTATTTGACTGGCGCGCATGGCCTCCAACTGCTGAAGAATTTTTTGGCGCTGACCGGCGCGTGACGCTGGCTCGCCCACACAGCAACGAAGGCGGACATGGACACGCTGCGGACCTTTATGATCGGCGCGCTGGTGGGTGCTCCGCTGTTGGCGTGGGGGCTGAGTTGGTTGGAAGGGCAACTCTCTCGCCAGGTGTTGCTGAATGTCGCGCGGGGAGCAGTGATCGTCGCGCTGTTGAGCGGTTGTGGGTTGTCATTCGCAGCTCGCAGCCCTGACAGTTCGCCGGTGGAATTCGCGATCATGTCCTGGCTGCGGATGCCGGGTTTCGGCGTGACGCTCGGAGTACGTTTCGACGGTTTCGCGTTCGTACAGACGACGTTGGTCTCGGTCGTATTGCTGCTGGTGTTGTCGGCTTGGCCAGCGGAGGTTGCTCTGCGGTGGCTGATGTTGGCGTGGTTCGGCGTGACGTTGGCGATCATGGCGGGCAACCTCGGTCAGATGTTCGTCGGTTGGACATTGTCGGCGTGGGCGAGTTCGGAATTGGCTCGCAAGCCCGGCAACAATCTTCGACCGGTGTGGCTGGTGCAGCGTGTTTCCGACTTCGCGCTGTTGGCCGGTATCGGGATTGTCTGGATGCACTTCAATTCTTCATTGGAGTTCGCGGCGTGGACACCAGCAGCGATCGGTGCGCTGCGGCCGGAGTTGATCGAGAGTATCGCGCTGTGCGTGTTGATCGGTGTGATCGGCCGGTGCGCGCAGTTGCCGCTGACGATCTGGTTGGAGACCGAAGTGGGCTTCGCGGCGCAAACAGGGAATTCGATGATGAAGCTCTCCGATGTCATGGTCGGAGTGTGGAACGTGCCCGACGGTCATCAGGTCGCCAAGCGGCTCAAGTCCGATCCGGCCAATCGCTGGCACTCAGCGGATGAGGACTCGGTCTCGCCACCTGTGTTGGCTTGGTGGCTGTGTGCGGCTTACTTGCCGGTTGGTCTGGGACTGCTGTTCCGATTCGAGCCATTCTTTGTCGTTGCCTCGCACACCCGGCTACTGATGGTGGCAGTGGGAGCCTTCACGTTGCTGATGTGTTCGATGAATGCGGCCAGTCAGAACACTTGGTCGCAAGTCCTTGGTCAATTAACGGTCGGTCAGTGCGGGTTGGTCTTCGTGGCACTGGGTCTTGAGCATCGACACGGTCAGGCATCGGCGCTGCTGTTGTTTTGGTGGCAAAGTGTGATTTTGACCGTGTTGTTGGTGGCGAATTCGGAATTTCGAAGGTCGCAGTTCTCCGGCCAACGACGATCGGCAGTGCTCTTGATCGCCGTCTTGTGTTTAGCATCGGGGTTGTGGGGCCGGCAAGCTGTCTCGAACTTGGTTTGGGAACAGGCTTGGCCGGCGGAGTCTGTCGCTGGCTCCGCGGAGACGGCGAGCTTGGTCTTTGGAGCGACGGCGTCGCGCTTGTGGCGGATCGTCGTCGGACTGGTCTGCGTATCAGAACTGCTCGTGAGTTTCTCGGTGTTGCGAGCGTGGTTCCACGATCGTCGGCAACAGTCGCAGCAAGACTCAGAGAGGCTGGATTCACCACCTTGGGGACTCTGGCTGACCGTTACGGCTATGAGTTTGGGCGGACTTTGGATTGGGAACGAAGGGAAGTTTACCGGGCCACCAAATCTGTTTCAGTTGGGAAATTTGCTCCCACTGTCTGCTGCAGGAATGGTTTTGGCGTGGTGGATGTACTCGAAGCCGTCGTCGTTGCCCGAAAAGTTTTCGGCGGTGATGGGACCGTTTGCTCGGCTGAGCCGGAATCGATTTTATTGGGACGATCTCTATTTCTTGTTGATCGTGCATCCGGCGAAGGTGTCTGGAGAATGGCTGAGATGGTTCGATGAGCGAGTTCTGGGAAACGGTGTTCGCACTTTGCGAAGCCGCCTGTTGCACTCGCTGGGAGAATCGGCGGAGCCGTTGGTGGCAGGGTCCGCGATGATCGGAGCGTTGACGACGTTGAGTTCGGTAGCCGTGTTGGCCTGGATGCTGCTGTGGTTGAGGTCGTGATCGGGGAGAGTTCGCCGATGTGGGACACGCTGGTCCGACCAATTCACGATCACCTGCCGCTGTGGCTGTTGCTGTTGCCGATACTCGGCGCAGTGATCGTCGGCGTCGCGAAGCAAGCGGGCGCAGAAGCGATTCGGCGGACGATGCAAGTGAACTTGTGCTTGTCGGTCGCACTCAGCGTCTGGTTGGTCGTCGCGTATGAGCCGCTGAAGCCGGTCGATTCGGCAGAGCAGGTTGCGCTCCTCGGTCCCATCGAGCGGTTTCAGTTTCGAGACAGCTTCGCGTGGGTTGGCGAGACGAGGATCGCACTGCTCGAACGGACTCGACGCAACGGAGATCGGCAAGTCGTCAAGGTTCCGATTCGCTGGGGACCGGACATTCGCTGCGAAGTGGGCGTGGATGGCATCAGCATTTGGTTCGTCGCGCTGAGCGTGTTGCTGGTCGCGGTCGCGGCGAGTTCCGACTTCCGACTTCCGACTTCGTCTGCGGCGTGGCTCTGGTTGCAAGCGAGTTTGGTGGGGACGTTCGTGTCACTCGACGTGGTGCTGTTCGTGGTGTGTTGGGTGAGCACGTTGCTGGCGGTTGCGTGGCTGATGGGACAGGCTGGCGATTCGCAGCGGCATGACGCGACGCCTCGGCTGCTCAAGCGGTGTTGGTGGGGAGGCTGGTTGGTCATGCTGGGCTTGGGTGGTTTGGTTTTGGCGTTCGGATGGCTGAGACCGTTTCCGAATCGAATGGAGACTCCGTTGATCTTCTCGATTCCAGAATTGATGGCGGGAATCCGGCAAGGTGCGATATCCGGCGAGAGTGCTCTGCTGTGGGTATCGGTCAACAACTGGTTGTTCTGGTTGCTGGTGGTGGGCTTCACGGGGCCGCTGTGGTTGGCTCCGTTTCATCACGGCTTTGTGGCGGCGTTCGCGTCTGCGCCGCGCGGCGTGGCGATCGTGTTGGCCGGAGTCTTGCTGAAGGTGGGTGTGTACGGCTGGTTGCGATTCGTTCTGCCGTTGTTTCCGGAATTGGTGCGGCAGCACGGAGATGGTTTCACGACACTGTTGGGGTTGAGCAGTCTGTTCGCGGCGGTGTTGGCGTTCGGTGCGAGCGACTGGCGACGACGCATCGCCTTGGCAACGTGCAGTTCCGTCGGCTTGAGTTTGTTGGGGATGACGACGCTGACTCTCGAAGGATTGACCGGTGGCGTGCTGCGATTGCTCAGTCATGGTCTCACGGCCGGATTGCTGGTGTGGCTGCTGCCGAGTGAGGAACCGTCACTAGCCCGACGCGCCAGCGAGGGGTCGGACGCGATGACCCCTCGCTGGCGCGTCGGGCTAGTGCGGTTCGCGCTCTTTGCGTGGATCGGTCTACCGGGATTGAGTGGTTTCGTGGCGGAATTCGTCACGCCGTTTGGACTGTTTCAGCACGAGTTCAATGCGGCGGCGTTGAGCCTCGCGACCAGTGGCGTGATCGCTTGGATGTGGGTGCGTGCGGAACGTGATCGTCCCGATTGGTCACACACAGTCTGGTCCCCGCGCGACACGTTCGTCGCCGCCGTGCTGGTCACGCTGAACATCGGGTTGGGAGTCGCGCCGCAGTTCGTGGTGGATCGCATGCAGCCGAGTTTGTTGTCGCTGTTGCCGATGGATCGCGAGACCTCCGCAACGTCATCCGAAACGCTTCCCGTCGCGGAGGTGCGCTGACGTGGAGACCTGGCGTGATCTGTGGAATCCGGCAGCGATCTTCGCGGTGTCGGGAACGATCGGGATGGCCGCGTCTGCGTGGCCTGCTGCGCGGCGCTGGATTGCGCCGTGGTGTTTACTGGCGCTGTGGCTCGCTCTGTGGAGTTGGTCCGAAGCGGCGGGCGATGATCTCTCGCGCGGGACAATCACGGTCTCTCTCGTTTGGACCGCGCTGTTGCTTGCGCAGCAATCGCGTTCTCGATTGGGATCACTCTCGCGATTGGATTTGCCGTTGCAGTTCGTGTTGCTGGCGGGTCTGTGTTTGACGACTCAGGCGGGCGATGTCGTGACGTTGTTTCTGGGGCTGCAACTGATTTCTGTCGGCACTCGCGTGCTGACGTCGCCGGAACGCGCGAGCGGGCGGCTGATCTTCGACGGTCGTTCTCCGTTGCCGTGGTTGCTGTTGCTCGGCTTCGTGTTGCTGGCGGCGGTGACGGGATCGACGCGGATCGAAACGATCTCCGAGGCGTTGCGGACGAGCTATGTGCCTCAGGATTCGGCGAGTTTCAAAATCGCGGGTGGCGGCTCGCGCATGTTGGCATTGTCGTCGATCCTGATCGGGGCGGCGTTGGCTGGTTACGCCGTGTGTGTGCCGTTTCATTTTCAATGGTGGCCGACGCGTCGCGCGTTGGCGGGAACCGACGCCGGTGGATGTGAGCCACATCCACCACTGCTGCTGTTGCTGCCGCGTGCGGCGGTGTTGATCGCGTGGGCGAAGCTGTGGCCGGCAACAATCATCGCTTCGGAATCGTCGGCACGGTTGTTGATCGGCGTGCTGGCGGCGATTACGAGCGCCGTGCCGCTGCTGCAAGCGCGCGTCGAGCGGAGCCTCATTCGGCAATGGTGGCTGTTGGCGGTTGCTCAGGGAGGCTGGTTGCTGTTGGCAGTCTTGGTGTGGTCATTTGGAAAGAAGGTGCCGGGAGAGAGCACCGCGCGGCTGATCGTCGAATGGAACTTGCCGTCGGCGATTCAGGCGGCGTGGCTGCTGTTGTTGATGGATGGTGTCGCACTGATTGGTCTGTTCGGTGTGCTGACGTATTTGCGTCGGCGCGAGCGGCCAGTCGATTTCGTGGACGACCTGCGTGGGCTGTTGCATTCTGAGCCGATCGCCGCAGGGTGTGCGTGCGTCTGCTTGCTGAGCCTGTCGGGACAGCCTCTGCTGGCCGGATTTTGGAGCCGGCTGTTCATTGCGTTGCAGGCGATGAACGTGCGCGGCGAGTGGGGGCCGCCGCATTTGTTGATTCCGCAAGACGGGCTGCTGCTGCTGACGGCGTTCTTGGGGCTGAGCAGCGTTTGGTCCGCCTCGATCGCGATGCAGTCGGTGTGGACGATGTTGTTCGGCCTGCCGTTGGGTCAGCCTCGTCCGAGCGGGTCTGTCTCGTCGTTGTTTTCGGCGGTGCTGGCCAGCGTCGTCTTGATTGGCTGCGGAGTGTTGCCCGGCCCTCTGCTGAGCTGGCTGTGCTCGCCGCGCATTGAGCAACACACGCGGCCGGAGCCTCAGAAAGCACCGGCGGTCGGCGACCAAGGAGACACACGATGACACTCCGATTTGGAGTGCGACGATTTATCGTCGCTTTCCTGGCCGTTGTTTTTGATCTGTGGTGGATGTCGCAAACGATGGCCGCCGGCGAAACTCACGTCACGGTTTTTGATGCCGATGGCCGCGAGACGAGCGGTTCACTGCAAGCGATCAGCCACGAATCACTGAGCGTTGCCGGCCAGAAATTGGAATGGTCGAATGTCGTGTGGCTCCGATTCGTGGGGCAGGTTGAAAACCTACCCCACGAGCCGCGTGGCTCGGCGATTTGGTTGGCGAACGGAGATCGGTTGGTCGCGCGGGCGACAGGGATCGAAGACGAGCAGCTTCACGCGGCGTGGCGGCAGTTTCCGGAGTGGCCGGAGTTCGCGGTGCCGTTGGAATCGGTGCGTGGCTTGTCACTGTCGCTGCCGCAAGCTCGCGAACGGCGGGACGAGATCACTGCGTGGTTGTTCGACCGCAAGGCGGCTCGCGACGAACTGCGATTGCTCAATGGCGACGTGCTGTCGGGTGAGGTCACCGGTTGGCGCGCCGAGGCAATCGCGCTGAAGTCCGGTGGTGCGGAAGTCCGGCTGCCGAACTCAGACGTGCGCGACATCGGATTCAATCCCGAATTGCTGGTGCTGCCGGAGCCGAAAGAACTCTGCTGGCTCGTGTCGCTGCGAGACGGTTCGCAACTCACGCTGCTGGCATCGAAGAGTCGCTTCGACGGCGAGTCTCTCAAGGCCGTGCATGTGTCGGGCGTCTCGTGGGACATTCCGATCGCGGCGATCTTTGAACTGCGGGTGCTACGCGGGCGAGCCGTCTTCCTTTCCGATCTGACGCCGTTGGAAGCGAAGCACACTCCATTCTTGCCTGATGCACGCGGGTGGCCGATGCAGCGCGATCGTTCTGTCGCAGGACAGCCTCTGCGGCTGAAGGGACGCGAGTTCCCGAAGGGCTTGGGGATGCACAGCCACTCGACGGTTACCTTCGAATTGGCGGGGAGATATCGAAAGTTTCACGCGATCGTCGGCCTGGACGACACAACGGTCGGCGCAGGGACGGCGGTGTGCGCCGTTGAGGTCGATGGCCGCCGCGTGTTTGAGCCACCAGCGTTGACTCGTCCAAAAGGACCGACACGGCTCCCGATCATCGACGTGACCGGAGCCAAACGGCTGGCGTTGATGGTCGATTTCGGCGAACTCGGCGACTCACAGGATCACGTCAATTGGGGCGACGCAGTGTTGCTGCGATAACATCTCGTGGAGCAGATTTGCAAACCTGCCCCACGCACGGACACCACGATGACTCTTTTCTGCCGCCGACTGCGATTGGAAATTGACTTGCAGCGATGTGACATCGCCGAGCCAATTCTGCCGGCCGGTTATCATTGGATCGAGTGGTCTCCGGAGTTGCTCAGTCGCCACTCGGAGGTGAAGTATCGCTGTTTCGAGGCGGAAAAAGACGGCCAAGTTTTTCCATCGCTCCGCAGTGCCGAGGGGTGTCAGCGGTTGATGGATTACATCGCGACGAATCCGTTGTTCGTGCCGAATGCAACTTGGTTGTTGGTCTACGACGGATCCGCTCAAGGTGTCCCGGCTGACTGTGGCACGATTCAGGGACTCGCGTCGGTTCCGGAATCGGGAGCGATCCAAAACGTCGGCATCGTGCCGGAGCATCGCGGCCGCGGCTTGGGCCGGGCACTCGTGCAAGCGGCGCTGTGCGGTTTTCGCGCGAGCGGGCTGACTCAGATTTCGCTGGAAGTGACGGCAGCCAACTTGCCCGCCGTGAAGCTGTATCAGTCGCTCGGTTTTCTGGTGACGAAAACGCTGTATCGGTCGGTGGAATGATTGGAGCGCAACAAAAAGCCACGGTGTCTGGATTACCGCGTCTTCCGCTGTTTGGGGTGAGATTCACCCGCCTCCGTTGTTCGAATCGAGTTCGATCGTCACGCGTCCGGGACGATGATCGAGCTCATATTCAGAGCGATACGTTTTGACGCAACGTCCATTGGACTCGCTGAAACTCACCGGTGGCTCTGACTCTAGGCAGTACGGACATTCAAAAGCACTGGGTCAGGAGTTCGGCGATCCAGACGAAGCCGGTGAAGTTCGCTGGTTTTTTCTCGTACCGCGTTGCCACTCTCCGATAGCGTTTGATGCGGCCGAAGAACCGCTCGATCACATTCCGGTTCTTGTAGCGGCCGCGATGGTACCGCTTCTTCTGCTTCCGTGTCGGATTGGGGCGGATGCAGGCTCGCGCCCGCAGCCGTCGCACTCGCTGACGGATGGCGTCGCTGTCATACGCCGCATCCGCGAGGACGTGGCCCACCGTTCCCGGTTTCAGATCCTCCAACAACCTCTCGGCCTGCGGAGCGTCGCCACACTGTCCGGCGGTCACCAGCAG
>CAMAWN010000099.1 GCA_945861865.1 Candidatus Kuenenia stuttgartensis
CCAAAAACTCGCTCAGAGTGGCTCGCAAACTCTCGATCTGTTCGACGGTCATCCTTGACCTCCCAACCCATTCGCCGACTTCCTCGACTAAAAACCTCAAAACCCTATAACACACGGCGACTTTCGCGAATAGTGCGCAGTAGTGTTAACTTGTCCGAGTCGGCCTCACTCAGCAGTCGATCGCCGCCGCATCGTCCGAGATCGACTTCACGCAGCCGATCTCTCTCAGGCCGCCAAGAAAGCCGTTGCTCGAACCTCCGGTTGGCAAGCTCTTATCGACAAGATAGCCTGCATCCGACTTTTACCGACACGCGCGAGTCAAGTCGTCTCACAAACACCGCGCGAGTAACTTAACTTAACTGTTCGGCGGCATGTAACCGCTGCGGTTTTGGAGTCGCGATGGAAATCCTCGTCATAGCGGCATTGATCGGTCTGATCCCAGCCGCCATTGCCCAGAGCAAGGGGCACAGTTTCATCCTTTGGTGGTTCTTTGGAGCAGCATTGTTCATTGTCGCCCTGCCCTGTGCTCTGCTAATGAAGAAGAACACCGCAGCCATCGAGCAGGCGCAGCTTGCGGAGGGCATGAAAAAGTGCCCGTATTGTGCAGAGTTGGTCAAGCGAAAAGCTTCGGTCTGTCGCTATTGCGGCAACGACATCGCCTAACCTCTAAATGTCCTCGCTCTGCGAGGAGTTTCTGAGGACGGAGTCCAACGATGACCTCGCGGCACTAAGCGACCTCGTAGCCTTTGCGTTGTTCGCGGCCTTGCCAGGCGTTGGCTTCGTCATCGCCGATCACTTGCTCGGTCTCCGGGTTCCACTTCAGGGTTCGGCCGAGTCGCAGGGCGATGTTCGACAGATGGCAGGTCGTCAGGTTGCGGTGATGGCTGAAGACGTCGCTCTGGGTTTCGCCGCGATCCTTCACGCAGGCGATGAAGTTGGCCATGTGGTTGTCTCGGTTCTTCCCTTTTCGCAGGGCCTTGAAGACGTCTTCTGACAGCGGATTCTTTTCGAGTTCCTCGACCGGTGCGCCGGTCAGCTTGCCGCGATTGACGAAGAAGCGGCCGGTCTCGCCTTCAAACATCACGCCGTTGTCGAAGCCCAGATCGTCGCACTTGTCGCGAATGAACATCTCGACGCCGTTCGCGAATGTGGCTTTCACCTTGAAGGCGGTCGCCGTGTTGTAGGTGTCGTCGATGGTCGGAGAACCCTTCTCGAACGGGACCGGGTGAGTGCATTCGAGCACTTCGACGCTGACCGGTCCGGAGCCTTCCATGCGGATGCCCCACTGGCCGATGTCAACGTGGTGCGCACCCCAGTCCGTCATCTTGCCGCCGGAGTACTCGTACCACCAACGGAAGTTGTTGTGGCAACGCTGCTCGATGTACTCGACCAGCGGAGCTTGCCCCAGCCACATGTCCCAGTTGAGGTATGCCGGCGGCTGCGTCTTCTTGAATGTCGGACCTTTGTCGCCGCCACCAATCGCGATGTGAACTTTTTGGATTTTGCCGATGCGTCCCTCGCGAGCGATTGCCACCGCCTTTTGAAATCGATCATCGCTGCGTTGCTGAGTGCCGACTTGCATCACTCGCTTGGTCTCTTTGACGACTTTGCACAACAGCTTGCCTTCGTTGATCGTCAGCGTCAACGGCTTTTGGCAATGGACATCCTTGCCGGCTCGCAACGCGGCGAGCGCGATCCGCGTGTGCCAATGATCCGGAGTGCTGATGGTGACGACGTCGATGTCCTTCCGATCGAGCAGCTTGCGGTACTCGCCGAAGACCTCCGCTTTGCCGCCGAGCAGTTTTTCATTGAGGTTTCCGGAGCGATTGCTGTCCACGTCGCACAACGCGACGATGTCGCCGTACTGCTTGATCGCGTTCGCATCGCCGGTCCCCATGCCGCCGTTGCCAATGCAGCCGATCTTCGGACGCTCGTTCGGCGACTTGGCGTCCTGAGCCATCGTGCTCGACGAACCGTGCCACACCGGCATCAAACTGCTGGCGGCGGCCAAAGTCGTCAGTTGTAGAAAGTCTCGGCGAGTCGTGTGCGTCGTCATGATTCGTCCTTTGCAGAGTTCCGTTGGTGAAACAATTTGAGCAGCGAAAGGTAGCGTTGGTCGCGATCCGAGCGAATCTGCTCGGCCGATTCGGGCGAGTACCGATAGAACCCTTGCCCCGTCTTGAAACCGTGGTGTCCGGCATCGACGATCCGTTGTACCGTGGCGGGAACAGTCGTGCCAGCGGCGATCTCCGGAGTGAGGTTGCGGTACACAGCCGTCTGCACATCGAGTCCGCCGAAGTCGTGAATTCGCAGCGGACCAAGAGCCGCGAGCCGAAAGCCCATGCTGCCTTGAATCGCCGCGTCGATGTCTTCGACCGAGGCAACGCCGCGATCAAGCAAGTCCCAGACCTCACGCATCACGGCAATCTGCACTCGGTTGACCAGGAATCCTGGCAGTTCTTGATTGATGCGAATCGCCAGCTTGCCGGAACGCCGCAACAGTTCGAGCGTCGCTTGAATCGTCGTCTCGTTCGTGCGCGGACTGCCGACCACTTCGACCGTTGGGACGATGTGCGGCGGATTGAACCAATGCGTGACGACCGCTCGCTCCGGCCGCTTCAGACGTGCGCCGGATTGCGAGATCGGAAACGTGGATGAATTGCTCGCCACAATCGCGTCGTCTGAGACGAGCGATTCGAGTCGCGCGAATAGCTCTTGCTTGGCCGCGAGGTCTTCGCGAATCACTTCCGTCACGAACTGCGAATCGCGGACGGCGTTGGCTTCCGAACTTGCGACCGAGATGCGTTTCAGCACGTCGTCGATTTGATCGGCGGGAAACAGTTCCGCCGCGACGAAGTCCCGCAAGTTCTGGCGGATTCGGTCGTGCAGCGAATCTCCCGCCGCTTTGACGTCGTCAAATCCGAAGACGTCGCAACCGGCCATCGCGAATGTCTGCGCGATGCCGTGGCCCATCGTGCCCAAGCCGATGACGGAAACTCGTTGGATGGTGCTCATGGTTCGTAGTTCCGCCTTGAAGCGGTGCTTTGAAATGTGACCAAACCGCCGGAAGGCGGGACTACGAACTTACAGCATTCCCGCGCCTTTGACGTCGATGCCTTTCAGAGCCATCTTCAACTCTTCGATGTTCGGCGAAATCTCGAAGGCGTCGGAGCGACTGATCAATTCTTTGTCGATGAAATGCTTCAGCGAGTCGTTGAACAACTGCATGCCATCGTCTTTGCCGATGCGGATCGCGGCGGACAACTTGCTGTCTTGCTCTTCCAAGACCAGCTTACGGACGACGGCGTTGAAGAGCATCAGTTCGATGATTGGCACGCGGCTTGGCTTATCGACGACGGTCTTGATCAGCTTCTGAGCGACGATGGCCTTCATGTTAAACGCCATCGCGCCGCGCAGAGCCTTGTGCATGTCTTGCGGAAAGAGGTCCAGAATACGGCCGATGCACGAGGGCGCGTTCGAGGCGTGGATCGTGCCGTAGACCAAGTGCCCGGTTTCGGCGGCGTGGATCGCGGTGGCGAACGATTCCTGATCGCGCATTTCGCCCACCAGCATGATGTCCGGGTCTTGTCGCACGGCGTGCTTCATGGCGATGTGAAAATCCTTCACGTCCATGCCGACCTCGCGCTGGTTGATGAGCGCCTTGTCCGGCGTGTAGACGAATTCGATGGGGTCTTCGATCGTCAGAATGTGGACGCTCTTGCGATGATTGATGAGGTCCAGCATCGAAGCGATCGTCGTGGACTTACCGGAGCCGGTGACTCCGGCCAGCAACACCATGCCTTGGTCGTAGTTGGTCAGCCATTCCATCGACGGCGGCAGGTAGAGACCCTCGAAGTTCGGGATCGAGCGTTCGACTTTACGGCTGACCATGCCGGGAATACCCATCTGCACAAACAGGTTCACGCGGAACCGCCATTTCTCCCCCTCCACTTCCACGACATGCGAAAAGTCGGAGCCCCCTTCATCCCAAAAGATGTTGGTCAACCGCTCGTCCATCATCGGCATCAGCAGCGCTTCCATCTTCTCTTTGTTGATTGGCTCCATCTCCAATGGCACCAGCGAACCTTTGACGCGAAAGATCGGCGGCCGGCCGACCTGCATGTGCAAGTCAGAGGCTTTGAGCTTGACCATCGCTCGGAAAATCTTGTCGATCTCCAGGCTCTTGGTGGCTCCGAATTCGCGTTTGACTTTGGGCGGAGCCGGCGAAGCGGCGGCAGGAGCGGCATGACCAGACATGGCGAATTCCTTACGATTTTGACGAAGCGATGAAAATTGACCGCCGCGTGATTCGCGGCAAAAAAGGCCCGCAGACTGTAATCGACCGTTTCGGCCGATGCCAAACAAGAAACGGTGCCGCGTTCGACGACCGAGAACGACTTTGTTAGAAGATCGGCCCGCTTTCGCCATGTGGACATCTTCCAGGAGCAGCCATGCAACTACGACATCGACGTGTGAGCCTGACGATTCTCTCGGCATTCGTTTTGATCGGCCTCTCCGGCTGGGCGTCCGGCTGGTTCAAGCCCACCGAGACCGTGATTACCGAGATCGCCCCCGGAGTCTTCTTTCGCAAAATGGAGACCGAACCAAAATTCCTCGGCAGCAATCAGGGCTGGGTGATCTTCAAGGACTTTGTGTTGGTCATCGAGGCCAGCTTCCCGACTCAGGCCGAGGCGGTGATCAAAGAGATCCGCAAGACGACCGACAAGCCGATTCGCTACGTCTTCGACACGCACTACCACGGCGATCACGCTGACGGTAATCCCATCTTCGTGAACATCGGAGCGTCTCCGGTCGCCTCCGAAAACAGCAAGACGCTGTTCGAGACCAAAGGCCGCGCCGGCTTCGAGAAGACACAAAAGGAAAACCCGACCGAGTTCGGCCACGCCGGTCTGACGTACGCGCCGGCATCGCTGTACTTCCCGACGAAGCTGGTGATCGACGACGGCACACAGCGTGTCGAGTTGCTGCATCTCGGCCACGCTCACACGGCCGGAGACGCGGTGGCCTGGTTGCCGAAACACGGCATTGTCTTCACCGGCGACGCCTGCGTGAACGGAGCGTTCAACTACGCTGGCGACTCAAACACAGAAAGCTGGATCGGCGTGCTGACGAGGCTGCAAGAACTCCCGATCAAAGTCGTCTGCCCCGGACACGGCGAGATGACCGGCAAGGAACTACTGGCGACTCAGAAACGCTGGTTCGTCGAACTGCGCGAGGCGATCCAAATGATGATCGACAAAGGCAAGACGCTCGAAGACATCAAGAAGGAACTCAACGTCCCATTTTACAAAGACTGGGCCGGCGTGGAGGCGAAGACTCGCGTCGAGAACATCGAACACGTCTATGGTGAACTGACCAAGCGCAAAGCCGGTTAGATGACCGGCCGGCGGACAATGGAGGGCGGACGATGAAGGCAGGTCATTCGTGTCGTGAGGGTGTTTCCATTTCTCGCTCCACATTTCTCGCCAGCGTGTTCCTGTTCATTTTCTCGCCGTGGTCACTCTTCGCGGCCGTCACGCGCCTCGAAATCCAAACGCGCGAGCCGTATCTCGAAGGCCGAGTCTTCGACGGTGTCGGCTCCTATGAACGGTTGCGTGGCAAAGCGTTCTTCGCGGTCGATCCGAAGCTGGCCGCGAATCAAACGGTGATCGACCTGGAGTTGGCTCCAAGGACTGCCGCCGGACTTGTCGAGTTCTCGACCGATGTCGAACTGCTCGCGCCGAAGGACTTGAGCAAGGCGAACGGAGCGATCCTGTACGACGTCAACAATCGCGGCAACAAGCTCGCGTTGGGAATGTTCAACACCGGAGCCAATGAATTTCTGATGCGGAAAGGCTACGTCGTTTTGTGGAGCGGCTGGATTGCGGAGACTCAGCCGGGAGGCGGACGTCTGCGGCTGACAGCTCCGATCGCGACAGAAAATCGCAAACCAATCACTGGGCCGGTGCGGGCCGAATTCGTGATCGAAGCAGCTGCCGAACGGCATACGTTGGCGATGTGGGCGAATCAAGGCAGCTACGAGCCGACCGAACGCGGCGAACGTGAAGCGGTACTGACATGGCGATCTCGCGAGAAAGACGCGCGAGTCGTGATCCCTCGCGGACAATGGCGATTCGAAAAACGTTGGATCGAAGACAACGGCGAACGCGGGCAGCTACCAGTGATCGATCTCGTCGTCGCGGGTGGTTTACGGCCGGGCTACATCTACGAGGTGGTCTACGAAGCTCAAGGACCGATCGTGCAAGGACTCGGCTTGGCGGGAATTCGCGATCTGCTGTCGTTCTTGAAGCACGAGACGTCTGCGAAGAATCCGCTGTTCGCGACCGACACGAAAACGCCGGCGGTCCGCTTAGCGTACGGCTTCGGAGTTTCGCAGTCGGGACGTTGCTTGCGACAATTCTTGTACGACGGTTTCAACGCCGATGAATCCGGCCGACAGGTTTTCGACGGCGTGATTCCGCATGTCGCCGGCGGCGGATTGGGTTTTTTCAATCATCGGTTCGCGTCGCCAACGCGTCACAACGGGCAGCACGACAATCATTTGTTTCCGGCGGATCAGTTCCCCTTCACGTACGGCGACGAGATCGACTCGTTCACCGGCCGCGAGGACGGCATCTTGCATCGCGACCGCGCTCGCGGCACGGTTCCGAAAGTCCTGCACACGCAAAGCAGCAGCGAATACTGGCATCGCGCCGGCTCGCTCGTGCACACCGACCCGCGCGGCGAGCGGGACGCCAAGTTGCCTCCCGAAGTTCGCGTGTACTGCTTCGGAGGCACACAGCACGGAGCGGGTGGCGGCATCGCGGGAACAACTCCGGGAAACGGGCAGCTCATCACGAACCCGGCGGACTATCGCCCCTTCTTGCGAGCATTGCTGACCGCACTCGACGAGTGGGTCCGCACCGGCCAGGAACCTCCGCCGAGCGTGCATCCGCGCATCGCCGACGGCACGCTGGTCGGCTGGCGTGAATCTGAGAGCGGTTGGCAAGGTCTTCCCGGTGTGCGTTATCCGGAGGTCATTCAACAGCCCGAGCATGTCGATCGCGGGCCGGATTATTATCGGTTTCGCCGATCAACGATTGAGCCGCCGATCAGTCGTGGTAGCTACGTCATCAAAATTCCGAAGTGCGGAGCGGACAACAACGAACTCGGCACGTTGCTGTTGCCGGCGGTCGCCGTGCCAGTCGCGACCTACACCAGTTGGAACACACGCAACCGCAGTGTCGGGGCGGAAGGCGAACTGCTCGGCCTGCAGGGAGGCTACATTCCGTTCGCGAAGACGCGGGCAGAACGCGAGAAGCAGGGCGATCCGCGTCCGGCGTTGCGGGAACGGTATCGTGACTTCGACGACTTTCGGGCTCAGTACAGAGCCGCTGTCGACCGAGGCGTTGCACAACGCACGTTGTTGGCGGAAGACGTGCCCGAGCTGCTGAAACTCGCGGATCGCTGGCGTCCGCTGTTTGATTGAATGGTCGGAGACTTCATGATCCCCACGGTCCCGATCGAAAAGCATGTCGTGCTTGTTGGCGCGGGTAATGCGCATCTCGTGTTTCTGAAACGTTGGCGAATGTCACCGTGGCCGGGCGTGGCGGTGACACTCATTTCCGAGTTCGCTGAAATTCCGTACTCAGCAATGGTGCCGGGACACATCGCCGGAGATTATCACTGGGACGAAATCACGCTCGATCTCGTGCGCTTCTGCCGCTCGGCCAATGCACGATTCATCGCCGCACGCGTGACGGGAGTCGATGCGGCCAACTCGCGGATCGAATTCGCGGATCGCCCGGCGATGGCGTTTGACGTGCTCTCGTTGGGACTCGGCTCGCTCCCGGCCGCGCCGACCGGTTGGTCCGGAGGCGAATGGTCGTTCTCAATGCGACCGCTCGCCCAATTCACGCGACAGTTGGAGCGACTCGAAGAATCGCTGATGCAATCGCCGAGACCGTTCCATCTGGCCGTGGTCGGCGGCGGGGCGAGCGGTTGCGAGTTGGCATTGGCAATTCAGCGACGGCTGTCGACGTTCGCGGGGATGCGATTGACGTTGTTGCAGGCGAATCGCCGATTGCTTCCCAGCTTTCCAGATCGCGCGGCTCGCCTGATGGGTGAAAGCCTCCGCGCCGCCGGCATCGACATCCGCCTGGAAGCTCGCGTGATCGGTGACAATCCGGGCCGGCTGCGGTTGTCATCGGGCGAAGAACTCGCCTGCGACGGAGTGCTCTGGGCGACTCCAGCCGCGCCGCCGAAGCTGCTGCAAAAGAGCGGGCTGAGTGTCGATGACTCCGGCTTCCTGCAAGTTGGTGAAACGTTGCAGTCGCGCAGTCATCCCGCCGTGTTCGGCACTGGAGACTGTGTGACGTTTCTGCCGCAGCCGCAGTTGCCGCGCAGCGGCGTTCATGCCGTGCGGCAAGGACGCGTCCTCTTCGACAACGTGCAGGAGTTGCTGCGCGAACGGCCGCTCGCGCCGTTTCGTCCGCAGCGGAATTGCCTCTGCTTGATGAACACGTCGGATGGCGAAGCCATTCTGAGTTACGGATCGTTGGCAACGAAGGGACGTCTCGTGCGCAAATGGAAGGAACGCCTCGACCGAGCGTGGTTGGAATCCTTCGAAAGCGCCGAAATGCCGCCAGCCGGCACCTCAACCGATGCCGCTTCGCACCTGATGCGATGCGGCGGTTGCGGAGCCAAGGTCAGCGGCGACGTGCTGTCATCCGTGCTTTGCGAGTTGATCATCCCGGACGATCCGCGCGTTCTGGTGGGCACGCTGGCGGGCGAAGACGCGGCCGTGCATCGCGTGCGAGCGGACTTGTTCGGCATCGCGGCCGACAAACTCGTCGAAGTGCAGACGGTCGATTACTTCCGAGCATTCCTCGACGACCCGTACCTCTTCGGCCGAATCGCCGCACTGCACTCCGTCAGTGATCTGTACGCGATGAATGCTCGGCCGTTCTCAGCGCTGGCGATCGCGACGCTGCCGTTCGCACGCGGACCGATTCAAGCGGCTCAACTCCGCGAGATGTTGGAGGGGGCAACGCGATCGCTCCGAGAACTTGGCGTCGTCCTGACCGGCGGACACACGTCCGAGGGACACGATCTGTCGCTCGGTTTTTCGGTGACGGGTTACGCGAATGAGGATCAACTCTTCCGCAAAGGCAACCTCGTGCCCGGCGATGTGCTGCTTCTGACAAAGCCGCTCGGCACGGGAGCGGTCATGGCCGCGTGGATGCGTGGCGAGTGTTCCGCCGCGCACTTCGATGAAGCGATCGAACAAATGTTGATTGCGAACAAGTCGGCGGCCGAGGTCTTCGCAAAGTTCGGTGTCCGCGCTTGCACAGACATCACCGGCTTCGGCCTCGCCGGACACCTGCTGGAAATGCTCGACGCGAGTCACGTTTCGGCTCGACTGCATTCGTCCGCGATTCCGATCCTCGACGGATTCAGCTCCGCCGCTGTACGTGGCATTCTCAGCACGCTGCATCCCGACAATGCGCGAATGGCCAATCGAATTCACGGCACCGACGCACCGCAGGACTGGCTGTTCGATCCGCAAACGTCCGGCGGCTTATTGGCTGCGGTGCCGGCGAACGTCGTCGCCGAAGTGCTGGAAACGCTGCACCGTCGCGGTCTCCAGCGTGCCGCTGTCATCGGCGAAGTGCTTGACACGACGACATCGCCGGTCATCGTGTTGCTCCATTGATGGTGGAGTCATATTGAGGCAGAACTACGTCTGGAGATAGAACTCCGCTGCAAATCCGAGCCGGGTGCGGTTCGGGCATGGATGCCATCGCTTTCAGAAGAACAGGGACGCATGAAGGCTTACACGCAGCAGTATTATGCCGATCGGAACCACCGCACGATTCACTCAGCCAACGAGGTTCTGTCAGTCACTCTGGAAACGCTGCCCAACGTGCAGTCGGCCGTCGATATCGGTTGCGGAGTCGGGACGTGGCTGTCGGTGCTCAAAGCCCGCGGCGTGGCGGATGTTCAAGGCATCGACGGAGAGTGGGTCGATACGAGCTTGCTCGTGATTCCGCCGGAGTCATTTCTGAAGGCGGACCTGACCAAGCCGCTCGCCGTGCAGCGCCGATTCGATCTGGCGATCTCGCTGGAGGTCGCGGAACACTTGCCGCCCGAATGTGCCGAGGACTTCGTCGCAACACTCGTACGTCTGGCCGACTTCGTGCTGTTTTCGGCGGCGATTCCGCATCAAGGCGGCCGCAATCATCTCAACGAACAATGGCAGGAGTTCTGGGCCGAGCTGTTCTCGCGGCACGGCTATCAGGCGATCGATTCCATTCGCGGACGTGTTTGGGACGACCCTGGCATCGACACTTGGTACAAGCAAAACACGTTGCTGTACGTGAAGCGCGAGCGACTGCCGGAACTGCGGAACGTCGGCGATGTGGTCTCGCAGAAGCCGATGTTGTCGGTCGTGCATCCCGACCAGTACCTCGCCAAGTTGCATCGCATGAATTCGGTGAGCGGTTCGTTGCCGTTGTTCCCGCGTGCGATCAAAAATTGGGTCACGCGCCGCTTCGCCGGCTAATTCCTGACGACACCTTCAAGCGGCGACGGCAGCGGCAATCTTGGTCCGCGCCACAAGCACGTCCGTTTCGAGATGCTCGACGTCGTAGCCATATTTCGACAGCCGTTCCAAGCAAGCACGATCCAACTCGTCGCCGTGAGTCGACAGAATCAGGATCGGATGATGACGTCGCAGCAGTCGTTCGGCTCCGCTGAGAACCAGCAACTCCGCCCCCTCGACGTCGATCTTGATGAACTGCGGAATCGGAAGATCTCCGGATTCGATCATCTCGTCCAGCGATCGGACTTGGACTTCGAGCGTCCCCCCGGAAGCGAGATGTCCAACTCCCGTGCCGTGCGAATCATCGAAGTGCGCGATGGATGAGCTTTCTCCGACGCAGTTCGTCAGCACACGCACGTTGTCGCAGCCATTCAATTGCAGATGCCGGCGCAAATATTTGAGATTGGCCGGCAGCGGTTCGAAGGCGATGACCTGGCCGCGCGGGCCGGCCAGAAGAGACGAGAGCACCGTGTAGTAGCCGACGTGCGCTCCAACATCGAAGACCACGCTGCCAGGACAAATCAGCCGTTGAAATGTCTCGGACTGAACGGGTTCGTAAGTGCCCTTCACAAACCGGCTGCCACTGGCGATCACCCAACGCTGACCTTGTAGCGCGCCCGCGCGAATCCGAGCCGTGAAGGGACTCAGCAGGCTTTTCACCAGATACTTAAATCGCATGGCAATCCTTTGCGGCGAAGTCGTTCGACGGACACTTTGACTCGGCTTTTCAGGCAAGCGAGCGGATGCTTCCAGTTGATGAGCAGAGCGTCAAGGTCAGTCTCGATGCCGCAACCGTCGCGCGGCACCAGGCGAGCAACGGTCTAGACCTGTTTCGGAGGGAAAACTATCTTTCCAAATCAGCTCGTCGCGCAGCGGCGGAATGGATTCCTTCAAACGAAAGCGACGTGAAACGATGGCGATTCCCATCACCGTTTTGATTCCCTGCAAGGATGAAATGCCGAACATCGAAGCCTGTATCGCTTCGGTCAAAGGGATTGCCGATGAGATTTTGGTGGCCGACTCCGGCTCGACAGACGGCACACTGAACCTGCTTCGCCAGCGCAGTGATGTCCGCCTCATCGAACGCGAGTACCGTTGCTGGTCCGACTTCAACAACTGGGCAATCCCTCAGGCCAGCCACGACTGGGTACTGCTGGTGGATGCCGACGAGCGAGTGACTCCCGAACTCGCGGCCGACATTCGTCGGCTGAAGGAGACTGAGTTGGAGACGACATCGTTCGACGCTTTCTCCATGATTCGCCGGAATTTCTTTCACGCTCAACCAATTCGATGCTGGAGGCGCCACACGGATCGCGTGAAGCGACTGTTCCGCCGCAATTGCCGCTGGGCCAAGCGTCGCACACATTCGACGCTAGAAGTGTCTGACTCGAAAACCGTGTTTCTCAAGACACCGTTTGACCATCACACGTTTCGGACGATCAAGCACTTTCTCGACAAACAGCAACGCTACGGTCAGTGGAACGCCGAGGAGCTTTGGGATCGCGGCAAGCGGGCGACCGCGTGGCATATCGCCTGCCGCCCGGTGATTCGATTCTTCCGTGATTACTTTCTGCGCGGCGGATTCCTGGACGGCAAGATGGGACTGATCATCGCCGGCACGGCCGCATACACGGTGTTCGTGAAGTTCGCGACGCTCTGGGAAAAGCAACAACAGGCAGAGGCACAAACGAACGTTGTCCAGTTCCCGATCGCGACCAGTCAGCCCAGCGAGACTCGCAAGGCCGCGTGATCAGCCGAACGCCTGACACGGCCGCAATCACCGGCGAGTTCTGACCAGCGTGGAGCGACGAGGGGGCGAAGTGATCAATCCGCGAACCGTGGAACAAAATCATCATCCGGCGGCACGGTAGCCGACGAGCGAACCAAAGGCTGAGTACTTGGGCGCAGATCGCGGAACTAGCGAGCGACGAAATTTGTATCGCAACTTATGCCAGCCGTTCACGGGACGCTCAAAGGCCGTGCAGTCCACGACGGGCATCAGTCGTCGCAGCAGGCGAAGTTTGAGTTCACGATTTCGCAGAACCTCAGAGCGATCACGCGCTTTCTGTGCCCAGCCAATCGAGCCGCAGATTCCGCAGGCACCCCACTCGTCGCTTAACAATACTCGGGTCGCGAAGACCTGCGACGGACCGGGATGGAAGTGCAGCACATCATGGAAAGCCACGATACCCCCAGGGACAACATGCTGAGAAAAGTGCTCAAAATCCTCGGACGCTCCAGCAACCGAATGGTCGCCATCAATCCACAACAGGCGGAGGGGGCGATCCCATCCGACTGCCAGATCGGACGAGAGTTTTCGGTGGATGGTCACTCGTTCTGAAACTCCGGTCCTCGCAAGCGACTCTTGGAAGATGCGAAAAGTCTCGTCATTGGTCGGATTTGTCGCACCGTGAGCCTCGGCCGCCGCCCACGGATCACAGGCATGAAGTCGCGGATCATTCGTGAACTCTAAGGCCGTCGCAAGCAGAACCGTTGACAACCCTTTGAAGCTCCCAATTTCGAGCACTTCCCCTTCAACGGTGGGACAAACGGCCAAGAGCACCAGAATGTAGCACTCTCTTTCGGTCAACAATCCATCGACCTTCGCGGCTGCGGATTGAGCAACTGACAGCACCCTGAGGAACTCATCCTCCGTGGTGATCCTCTCATTTCCGGGCTTCAACATGAGACTCTCCTTCGTTTTCTAGGTCGATGGTCAACCGTGATGGAATCCGCTCAATGCCGAGTTGCTTCACAATTCTTCTCATCGATTGGCGAGGATCACACGAGTGCAATGGCGGCATTTGATTGTGGCATCACTCGATGTGGCGACTTCCGAGACGACGGTCAGTCCACCCAAGTTGCGGAATCTTTTTTGGCAATTGTATTCGTCTTGGAAACAACGGTCGGACTCAACAGGCCTGGTTCCGGAGTACCGTCGTGGACCTGCTCGGAGATTTCTAAGATCTTCGGCCAGATCGCTTGGTGAACGAGAAAATTTCGGTCGGGCAGGGGCGCATAGTCAAACCCAAAGCATTTCGAGAGCAGCAGTCGAAATGTGTTGACCGGAGTGATCGTCGGATACAACTCACTGCGCATCGACTCGGGGACAAGATAGGCGTTGAGAATCGGAACTCGCTCCTGCACATAATCCTCAAGCGGATCCAAACCATCCTTCAGCGAGTTGTAGCCCGGACCGTGATCCGATTGGACAATGATGATGGGCGGAACCTTGCTCTTCGAGCGGATGACGTCGATTGTGCGAGTCACTTCCCGATTCAAATAGACGACTTGATCGACATAGATTTGTCGGCTGGTTTGGTCGAGATCCCATTCGGTCTGGCCATCGCGGGTGAAGACATACGGCTTGTGCGGGGTGATCAGGTGGCAGAAAGTAAACTTCGGCCCCCGTAACTTCGGTATCTCCGCGAGTTGGCTGAAGGCACGACGATGTTCTGCAGCGATGATGCCTTTGTCTCCTCCATTGAAGAATCGAAAGGCGCTGTGACCAATCAAGCGGATCGCCAACATGCGGGTTCCGGCGGGAAGCCACGTTGTTGGCTCGCCGAGCGACAGATGCGAAATGTCCGAGCAGGCTGTCGGCACAAAGTAAGTATTGAAATGAATCAGTTGATATCCGTGATCACGAAGGTTCTGCCCGACTTCATGGACCCGCAACATTTGGGCGAGTGACTTATATCCCCATTTAGGAGAGAACGATTCGTGATAGCGCATGTTGAGGGTTGATGACAGCGAGAACGCAGTCCCGGGGTAGTTCGTGCTGCTCTTGTCGGCCACATAAAACCCGCGTTGGCGGAGGCCTTCTAAGAACTCGGAATTGTCGAAGTCGTAAGCTTTCTGGAGGAGATCACTGCGGCCGTAACTGTCGAGAACGATGTAGTAGATATCGGGGCGGCCATCTTCCGCAGAGGCCGCTTCAGGCCGATCCGGAGCAGTGTTGGCAAAGTCGATCTGCGGTAATCGCGGTTCGCGCACCAAGATCATTCCAAATTTTGCGCTGTAGGCCACCAGCGGGATCGCCATCGTGAGCGATACGAATTTCGACAGCGATTTCAATTCGCCGGCGAGATGCCAAATGACCGCCGTCACTCCCACGCCAATCGAAATCAGCACGGCATGACAAAGTACGGCACCGCCCCCGGTGGGAATGGCCGCAAGGCCATCACACAGCGAGCCGTAGTAAAAGACCAGTAGGCTGATCCACGAGGTCAGCAAGGCTGCATGGCGCGCACTACGCCGGACGAACAGCAACACCAGAAAGCCGACCGTGACTGGCAGCAGCGTTAGTCCGGCCATGGCGAGCACGTCGGCCAGCGTAAAATAATTGACATTCCTCGAGCCCAATGACATGACCACCAATGCCGGAAGCAGCCACGGATGTGCGTCTTCCCATTTCGGCGTCAGCCGGGCAGAGCTTCCATCAGATACAGCGTGCGACATGTTCCCTCCACGGAGACCTTTTGCAGAATGCGAAACTGATTCGCAAAGTCAGCCTCGAATTTTGCCTGAACGTAGTCCGGAAAAATGTCTGGCCGAGTCGCCAGAAGTTTCCGAACTTGAGAGTCCTCCTTCGGAACCCATTCGATGACGAGACGCCGAGTCAATGTCCGGAAGTAGGCGGCCACCTGTGACAGCGGCACGTTGTTCGAGATGGCCAGGTGATGAATCAGCCCGAGCGCCAAGACAACATCAACCGGCCCTCGTTCGGCCAGTGACAGTCGCTCGCGATGTGCCCAACCCATCGCAGGGCTGGGGTTTGTCAGGTCCAGCAGCAACGGAAAGTGGCCCTGTTCGCGATGAGCGATGACTTGACGATAGCTCGCATCCACGCAGTTTGGGTCGATGTCCCAGGCGACCACCGAGCGGGCACCTGCCGCACGGGCCAATCGACTGAAGCGGCCGTCATTCGCCCCCAAATCCCAAACGGTGTTGGGCGGGCGCTCGGCCAGAATGCTCTGGACGACTCGTTCTTTGGCATCGAGTCCGTCCTTGCCGTAATTGTTGTTGGCGTCGTAATAGTCCGCCCATTCCGTCTGCTGAGTTGGCGCTTTCAAACTCAGAATCGTTTGTTCGAGATGCGTCACCAGCGACTGAAACGCTTTGACCGACATGCCTCGCGAGGGACGCGCTTTATCCGACGACGAATGCGCGGAGTACTGTCGTTGGGCCTTGGCATGAGCATGCACGTGCAGCCCCAGGCCAAGCCCAAAGCGAGTTCGAAACGGGAGCAACCGCGAAGCCAGATCAAGCGGCACGCCGTCAATGTAAGTGCGAAAAAGCTGACCGAGTCGAACATCGGTACGACTCATCAGAGCCAACGGAGCCAGGAAGTGCTGACAAAACTGCCGATAGGCAACCCACGGACTGCCCGCTTCGTAAAACTCGAATGAGAGCGTGTCGATCAGAGCCGGCCGCGCATCGAACAACTGGACGTTGTAGGCACTCGCGTCTTTGAGCGTCATCCCACGCTTCAAGGCCGCACGCTGGATTCGCAGCGTGGTCAGCGCGGCATCCTTGAGTTGACTGAAGCTCCACTCGAACGGATGCGAAATGAATGGCAGCTGAGCTGGCCGGAGAACCTTGTAGGCTTCCTCCGAAAAGGCCAGACGCACATCGAGCTCTTCATGCGGAAGCAGCAACTTGTCACTCACGAGCTCGTCGTACAGCCCGCTCGAAATCAGTTGTTCGTATTGCGGGGCGTAGGATGACGCGATCTGCCGATGAACCACGCCTTGTCGCGAGAAGACGAAGCCACTGGGATCACGAAACGAGCCGGGGATCCGTGCCGCCAACGCCATGATCACATCCTTGTTGAACTCAATGCGAATTCCCGAGCACGTCGGGAAAGAAAGCGATCATCGGGCTTGCCTCATGCCGGCCCGGTCTGATTTCAGAAAACTCCCCGCGATCAAGCCGCCTTGCGGTGTGTCACCGACTCCGGCGTCTTCTCGACGTGCAATACAATGACAGGTTGGTCGGACGACAGCGGAGACTCACCTTGGTCGGACGACAGCGGAGACTCGCCCACGGACTGCTCCTCCGGTCGACGCCGAAGTATGACGCGCGAGAAAAAGCTGCGCAATTGTGTCATCGCGCCACCAAAAACAACCCCAGCGCTGACGAGGCTGGCGACCAGAATCTGAAATATCAGACTTCCAGTTCCAGCGTCGAGATAGCCCAACACAAAAAGATTCATGTCCATCGAATTCCTCCTTGAAATATCATGAACCAACCACCGGCTGAAATTGCGGAACACTCAGCGGTTGGATAATGAAAATTCGAGAAGACCGTCAATGCGACTTTCACGAGGCACTTGTCGTTCCCTGGCGTCGTCATCGAACGGACGCTGCAGCAGGTGAATCCACTTCGTCCAACCACCTCAGCCGAGCCGGATACCAGAACCGAACATGGGCGAACGCTGCCAGAAATAGCAGAGTTCCCAGACTGATCGACGCTCCCCACAACACCGAACGCGGCCGATAGCTCCAGACCACGCAACTGCATCCGGTTTCAAGTCGAACGCCTCGGAACTGACCATCGACACGGATTGACTCGGCCTCATGACCATCGACCGTTACGGACCAGCCGGGATAGTCGAGGTCCGCCAGTACCAGCAGGCTCGGCTCCAACGTCTCCACTCGGCAAGTGACCACGTTCGCTGCCGACTCGAAAGTGGTCAACGACCAGTTCGTCGAATCGCGCACCTCGCCGTCGAGCGAATGCAACTGTAGCCGGCCGAGCGAATTGTTCAACTCGTACAAATACAACGGCTGCCCCGTCCTGCCCCACGCCCGATTGAGGAACAGGTCGTCTCCTTGCCACACCAGCGTCATCGCTTTTGCCAGTGGTGACGGCTCGAAGCACAACACATGCGTGACACCACAGCGACGCAACCAATCGAGTTGCTCGTGCGACGATGGAACAACAGTCGTCCCTGACGCGGCGGGCAGCCGCAGTGACTCGTCCACATATTCGGCCGGTCCAAACGTTAAATAAATCGGAGCACACGACACTCCAAGCGTACTCGGCAAATTGGCCCCGGGTGCGAACAACCGCAACGTCGGCTGCGTCTTCTCGGCGTCGAGCAACACTTGTCTCACCGGACTTTGTTCCAGCGACTTAAGTGGCGGCGACTCGACCGTCTGCGTAAACGTCACCAGCCGGCTGATGACCCAGAACTCCAAGGTCGTCGTGATCAGCGCCAGCCCGATCAGGCCCAAACGTGCATCAATCTGGCGAGGACGTTCCGGGAGCCACCACAAACCAAAACAGATGCCGAAGACGATCGTCGTCAAGACAAACAGTTGCGCATAACTTGTCCAAACACTGGACCCTGGATGTGCAGTCGCGAACAGCGACAACGGATTGTGAATTCCAAGATGTCTCATCAACGCGGCGACGTCATCATAGAGAAGATAAATCGCAAACAATGACCAGACCGCTCCAGCCAACAAAGCCCCAGCCACCACGCGTGAGACATCCGCCCTTCGCAGAAAGCGATCCAAAACCGTCCCGGCCACGGTTGCGGCAGCCAGCGTGGTCAACAGGCCATACCGCCCCACTCCCTGAAAGTAGCTGAATCCCGGCAGGAATTGAGTCACCGACAGCAGCCAACCGCTGGTGTAAAGCCCACTGAGCACCATAACCGCCAACCAAAACAACGTCTGCCGGTTTCGTCTTCGCACTGCTTGCCCCAATGCGTACGCGACCAATAGTAGAGGTGCGAGACCAAAATACAGATGCGCTTCGGCCGAGTTGGTGCGTGCGCGTCCGAGTGGTGGACGATCGCGGAAGGCTTTCTCGCGATCCATCAGTGGCGAATACCAATGACTTGGCTGATTGATTTGCGTCCAATACCACGGCGGGATCGCACCGAAATCGAGTTCATGTTCCTTGCCGACTTCTGCCCGTTGGCTGCGCTGTTTCAACTCGTAAGTCGGCAGCAGTTGAACAGCGGCGAGGCTCAGGCCGCAAAACATCGAAGCGAATGCGAGCGTCGTCACTCGAAAGCGTTGGGAGAACAGCGTTCGGCTTTCTGAGTCGGGCTGACCACCGATGGTTGAAAGCCGCTGTCCGTGATCCCCAAACCACGGTGGAGTGACACGAGGCGAGGATGTCATTGTGGCGAACGGTTGTTTGCCATACCCCCCAAACCAAAACACCCGAGCCGGCACGTAAACAGTCAACAACAACAGCGTGAACCAGGCAATCTGAAAGTGTCCGGCGAGCAATTGCACGGCCAGCACACCGCTCAGGCCGATTGCGTATCGCCACCAGCGGGACGAAAGAAAACTCTCCGCGCACCACAGTGCTGGAGGCAGCCAGGTGCCGCCGATGATTGCCCACTCGACGCACGTTCGCGGCGGAAACCAACCGTAGACGTAGACCAGCGCGGTCAGCCAAGAAGGTAAGAGCCCCAATCCGAGTCGTCGCGCAGCCGCACTGGCGAAGACGAAGGCCGCGAAGTAGTGCAACAAGAAACTGACGTGAAATGCTAAGTGCGGATCGAGCATCCGATACAGCACCAGATTCGGCGGATAGAAAATCCCCGTTTGGCTTTCGGCCAACAACGGATATCCGAAACCCGCGCGCGCGTTCCACAACGGCAACTCGCCCGCGTGCAGCGATTCCGAGTAGATGACCTTCTGTGGGAAGAAATACGAGTAGACGTCACCGCCGACGAAGCCCGCGCCGCTCCAGATCGGCAACCAGAATACGAACGTCAGGCCCAGCGCGAGTCCGCACGTCGCCAGCCAGCCAAGCCATTCGCGCCGCGTTTGCATGGGAATTGCTCTCTCGCCGCGATTAGGGACGAAACGCCTCGAACGGCATAGCGAAGGTCTCGGCCACTGCTTGATTCGTCACCCGATCGCCGTGCCTGTTGACCGCATGAGCGAAGCCGATGTCCGCGGCGCACGCGGCGGCGAGTGGCTCTTTCACCTTCACGATCAACTCAGCAGCACAGAAGATCGCGGTCGGACCATCGACTAATTCGGCCCCGTTGACGGAATACTGCTCGTCGGTGATGCCGCTGGCCAAGACCGCTCCGCGCTCGATGAGCACGTGATGGCCGTTCCGCACCAATTCCTCAACTCCCGACGGCAACATCGCCACGCGATATTCGTCCGGTTTCATTTCCCGGGGAACTCCGACGATCATGGGGTGTCTCCTTCCGTCGGCCTCAGAACTCGTCATTCGGCCGAAGAGTAGCCGACGTTTGGCTTCCGAGGAAACGGCGGTCTCCAATGAACCGTCATCGGTTCGGACGTTGGCGTCCGAACTACTCATGACGCCGTGCCAGCGCCTTTTCGTAGAGCGCGACGTACTCGCGGGCGGAGCGATTCCAGGACCAATCGCGTGACATCCCCGATCGTTGCAGACGTCGCCAGGCCAACTTGTCGGCAAACAGCTTCAACGCCCAATCGAGTTGCTGCCAAAGCTGCTCAGGATCGTGATCGCGGAACGAAAAACCGGTCGCGGTCCCATCGTTCAGCGATTCGAGCGTCGCGCCAAACACCGAATCGGCCAGCCCGCCGGTCGCTCGGACAATCGGCGGAGTGCCGTACGCCATCGAATACATCTGATTCAGTCCGCATGGCTCGAATTTGCTGGGCATCAAAAACATGTCCGATCCCGCCTCGATCAAATGCGCCAAAGCTTCGTCGTAACCAATCACTGCCTGAACCTTGTTGGGATGTACCGCAGCTAAGTGCCGGCACAGATCTTCGTACTCCGGTTGCCCGTTTCCCAAGAAAACAATCTGCACGTCTCGTTCAAGCAGCCGACTAGCGCACGCGCCGATCAAATCAAATCCCTTCTGCCAGGACATGCGCGAGACCATGCCCAACAGCGGCACATCGGTTCGAACAGGCAATCGCAAACGTTCCTGCAACGCACGCTTGCAAATGGACTTGCCCGCCTCCAGAGATTCGATGTCGTACCGCGCTGGCAGGTGCGAGTCGTTCGACGGGCTCCACTCCTGCGGGTCGATGCCGTTCAAGATGCCGGTCAAATTCGTTGAACGATCCCGCAACACGCCATCTAAACCGTGACCAAACTCGGCCGTTTGAATCTCGCGCGAGTACGTCGGACTGACCGTGCAAAGCTGATCGGCGAAAACAATGCCCGCCTTCAGCAAGTTCACTCGGTCCCAACACTCCAAGTGTTTCCAGTTGTAGAACTCCCAGCCCAGTCCAGTCAGAGGCATGACATCGGACGAGTACGCTCCCTGAAACGTCATGTTGTGCAGTGTCATGATCGCCGCCGTGCGTCGCAGGTCAGGAACCCACTGGCGAAACTGCGTCTCCAACAACGCCATCACCAGCGCTGTCTGCCAATCGTGAGCCTGGATGACACCTGGCTTGAGCTTCAAGCGTGCCACTGCCTCCAGAGCCGCGCGGCTGAATGCGATGAACCGTTCCGGGTTGTCGCTGTAGTCGGCCTTCGTCGTCGGGTCTTGATACAAGCCGCCTCGGTCGTAGAAACCCGGCTGATCGACTAGCACGACATCGACGCGACTCCCCGGCATCTGCGTGCGCTGAAGTTGGATTCGCACCTGCCGATCACTCAACGGAATCTCAAAGGCTTCTCCGATTGGCTCCGCTGCAACGCCGCTCTTCGCGAGGAAGCGTGAGTACAACGGCAGGATCAACGTGACTTCGTGACCAAGTTCCGCGAGTGCTTTGCTGAGCGCGCCCGCGACATCCGCCAAGCCACCGGTCTTCGCGAATGGCACGGCTTCGGAACTGACTTGGACGATTCGCATCATGCACTCTCAACATCGCACCGCGAGACTTCGGAAGTGCATCGTTTCAGAAATGCGGCGACAAAAACAGGAAAGAGGGCACTCGTTCAATCAACGAGCGCCCTCTTCAGTTGTCGTGCCAAGAGTCAGTCGCAGCGGGCGACTATTTCAAGAAGAAATCAGACGGGCCTTTGCA
>CAMAWN010000100.1 GCA_945861865.1 Candidatus Kuenenia stuttgartensis
TGGTTGGTGGATCTCGTCGAACAGGTCGCTCGCCGCTTGCGACAGCACGACATCAAGGGCCGCACGGTGGAGTTGAAAGTGCGGTTCGCAGACTTCAAGACGATCTCACGATCACTGACACTTGCGGAGCCGACCAACATCACCCAGGAATTGCTGGACGCCGGTATCGAACTACTGACAACACGCCTCCCGTCGCGTCATCTGCCGGTCCGACTGCTGGGATTCGGCGTCCACAAATTCAAGAACTCTGGTGCTTCTCAGCAGCTACTCTTCGATCAGCCTGACCGCGAGCGTCATCAGGAACTCGATCGAGTGGCGGACCAAATCACAGCGAAGTTTGGCAAGTCGGCCATTCGTCGTGGTGCCAAGCTCGACAAGGCTGATGAGTGACGCTGACTGAAAGAACAGCGAGTTGGAGAACATTAGGGTCGGACGAACTTGGCGGGGTTATTTCTTGAGGATCACAATCTCCTTGGCCATGACTTTTTCACGTTGTTTCCCAAAAATAATTTCAATCCGGTTGGCTCCCGGAATGACATCGTGCGGGACAAATGCGAACTCGTAGTCCTCGAACTCGGATGAGAATGCAAGGTCTCCGGGCTATCCGCGCGGAGCACGGTCTCTTACCCGGGCACGGTGACGGTGAACACGTCGCTGAAGTTGCCGATCGGGTCATCGCCCAGGAGGTATTGAGCACGGTACTGACGTGTTTTCGGACCGGGGCCGCATTCTCGCGGTTGTCGATGTAGGGCGATGACGTGTCGATGGCCAGAAACGAGAACGCGGTTTTCGCACCGCGTTTGGATTCCAGGCGGATGCCGCCGGAGATGCTCTTGTTGAAGCCGATCGTGACCGAACCGGGATGGATGCTGCTGGCTTGCAGCGTCGGTTTTGCGTGCGCCAGGTCGGTGGTGTCTTCGGGGGCCTGTCTAGAACGCGTCTCACGCACTTGTCGCGTCTGATCCCAGCACGACGCGCCAGCGAGTGGTGTTTGAAGAACCCCCTCGCGGACGCTTCGGGCTCGATCAAAAAAGCCCGTGCAGTTTGCACGGGCTTTTTTGATTTCTCAATCTGTGGTCGGGAGAACTACTCCCACAATGGCTTGAAGCTGAATGGTTTCTCGTCCGCGTTGTAATCCAAGTCGGATGGGTTGAGTACCACATTGCCCCCGCCGTTGCCGGTGACGGTATCCGTGCCAGCATCGCCAGTGACAAAGTCGCCTCCTGGAACGATTCCGGCCACATAGCTGTCTCCAATGACAATGTCGTTGCCGTCACCGCCTCGCAGTGTGTCGTTGCCCGCACCACCGAGCATGGAATCGTTGCCCGCTCCGCCGAGCATGGAATCGTTGCCATCTTGGCCGGTGAGGCTGTCGCGGCCGTTGCCGCCGTCGATGGTGTCGTCCTCGCTGCCACCTTTCAGCAGGTCGTTGCCATTGCGGCCGAAGATCAGGTCATTGTCGCCGCCGCCGTCAATGCGATCGTCATCATTCTGGCCGTCGACCGTGTCCTCGCCTGCGCCGCCGTTGAGCGTATCGTTGCCGGCACCGCCCAAAATGTAGTCGGCACCCCCTTCGCCATCGGCCCGATCATTGCCGGCTTGGCCATTCAGCGTGTCATCGCCATCCTGTCCAGTGAGCGTGTCATTACCGTCGCCACCGAGGATCACGTTGCTGCCGTCAGCGGCCGCTCCACCATCGATGTAGCCTGAGACTTTATCATTGCCAGCATTGCCATTGACTTGGTCTGCCCCTTGGCCGCCGCCGATCGAGTCATTGCCTGCTCCACCATTGACCGTGTCATCACCACTTGTCGCGTCGTCCGAGTCGTCACCAAAGAGCGTGTCTTGGCCGTCGTCACCTTCCACCAAGTCGTTGCCACCTTCGCCTGACAGGATGTCGTTGTCGGCATCGCCGCGGAGTCGATCGTCACCGTCGCCACCTCTCATGGTGTCGCGGCCGATGTTGCCATTGAGGCTGTCGTTGCCGGTCCCTGATCCGTCGTAATCACCGAAGACGAGGTCGTTGCCCGCACCGGCCGAGATTTTATCGTCGTCTTCGCCTCCGAAGATGGTGTCGTTTCCGCCGTCACCATTCAGCACGTCATTTCCATCGCCACCGTCAATCGAGTCTTCTCCCAATTGCGAATCGATGGTGTCGTTGCCGGCACCGCCGTCGATGGCGTCGTTGCCGTCGCCGCCGAGAATACTGTCATCGCCGTCATCACCGGCGATGTCATCACCACCGCCGTTGCCATTGATCGTGTCGCTGCCGGTTCCGCCGTCGATGAAGTCTGGGTTCCGCGAGCCGACGATACTGTCCTCCCCATCTGAACCATGCAGAGCCACGGCGAAGAAACGGGTCAGCACCGAATTGTTGGCCAGAATCCGGTCATTGCCGGTGTTCCCAAATACCAAAAGATAGGAGAGCACGGAGGCCGTCATGTTGTTGATGGTGATGGTGTCATCGCCTTCGAGGCTATCGACGTAAATGTTCTCGGTCAGCAGCGTGTTGCCAGTGTTCCCACCAGCGTCGGTGATCTTGTACTTGCCGGCGGAACTTTGACCGAGTGTGACCAAATCATTTCCCGACGTGCCCAATACATACACCGTGTCGTTCCCCGCGCCACCGTCCAGTGTTTCGGTTGAGTCACCCGTCGTCCACACGAGCACGTCATCGTCCGCATCACCTTTGACAGTGTCCACTCCGTCGCCACCATCGAGATAATCACCACCGGTTCCGCCTTGCAACTTGTCGGTGCCGTCACCGCCGAACAGTAAATCGTTGTCGTTTCCACCGCGGAGGTCGTCGTTCCCTCCCTCGCCCTCGAGGTTGTCCTCACCTGCATCCCCTTCGAGACGGTCGTCGCCGTCGCCGCCGGTGAGAGTGTCATCCCCGTCGTTGCCGTTGATCGTGTCCGAGTCGGCGCCGCCGTCCAGTTCATCCGCGTCGTTGCCGCCAAGGATCGTGTCAAATCCGTCTCCGCCACTGACGATGTCGGCACCGGCTCCCGCGTTCACGGAATCGTTGCCGCCGCCGGAGACGATCGTGTCACTGCCATCACCGCCGATAATCGAATCGCCGATCGTGCTGCCGATGATCGAGTCGTCGCCATTACTGCCATTGATGGTCACCAGTGGTACCGAACTCGGAATCAATAGTTTGGTGAACCCATCACCGGTCACGTTGCTCAGATCAATCGTTGAACCGCCCAGCAAAGTGACTTCGATCAATTCGACTTCTGACGCGAAAGTACTCAGTGCAGGCTGATCAACTCCGTTGATGTTGAGAATGATGAGGTCGGCAGACGCGGTCACGATCAAGGTGTCGCCGGGATCGACTTCAAGCGCCAAGTACGCCGAATCCGCGATCACTCCCGTTGTGAGCAAAGTTCGAGACTCCAAGCGTTCCAGTCCGGCCAAAACCCGGTGAGGGCGGCGTGCATGAGTTCGGTTCCATGATTTCTGAATCGACGACAACCACGAAAACAGGCGCATCGTTTGATCTCCCGATGATCTATCAAAGCGGCTCGCGACGGTCTTGCCAGCCGGCCTCATGACTCGATGTGTTTGGATTGGGGTGAAAGTCCGCGCCCGGCGGTCGCGCCGAGCCGTCAGAACTCCACCTTGCAGATCGTCCAACGAATTCCGGGTTCTCAATGCACACCGCAAGCCAAAGATGCCATTCCCCGAACCTGCGCGAGTCCCAACAGTCGGTGAAAACCTGCCGAACGTGACGCCTCTACCAGCCTTGCCGAACCGCGCGATGAATCCGAAGACAACAGATCCGCCGAGCAGTTCATTGAGCGCACCAGGACTGCCAATCCGCACGATCGACGCGAGCATTACAACCCGCAGACTCACCCGCGAACCAGACGTCTTTGGGGAATTGCCTCGCGCCGACAGCACGACGCGCCAGCGAGTGGCTTTTCTCGAAGGACCACTCGCTAGCGCGTCGTGCTGACACTCAGCCACTCGCTCGCGAGACCGCACGACGCCACTGATTGAGCAAAGTGTTCCGCTCTGAGCCCAGCATGACCGGCGCAAATTCTCGCTGGAGTTGCCAATTCTTCGAGACGTCACTCAAGTCGGACCAGACTCCCGTCGCCAAACCGGCGAGGTACGCAGCTCCCAATGCGGTTGTCTCTTGCACAACCGGACGCCGCACCGCCACTCCCAATACGTCCGCTTGAAACTGCATCAGCCAATCGTTCGCAGTCGCTCCGCCGTCGACCCGCAACGACTGCAATGCGACGCCAGAATCTTTCCGCATCGCGTCCAGCACATCGGCGGTCTGATACGCCATCGCTTCCAGCGCTGCTCGTGCCAAGTGAGCCTTTGTCGTCCCGCGTGTCAGCCCGGTAATGACTCCGCGAGCGTTCGCATCCCAATACGGCGCACCCAGCCCGACGAACGCAGGCACGAAATAGACGCCACCGTTGTCCGTGACCGAGGTTGCCAGTTCCGCCGTTTCGCTCGCCTGCTGGATCAAGCCCAAGCCGTCCCGCAACCATTGCACTGCCGCGCCGGCGACGAACACTGAGCCTTCCAGGCAGTACGTCGTCCGTCCGTTGATCCGCCAGCCGACCGTCGTCAGTAATCCGTGCTTGGACTCGGCCGGTTTCTCGCCGGTGTTCATCAGCAGAAAGCAACCGGTGCCGTAGGTGTTCTTCGCGCTCCCCGGATCGAAGCACGCCTGCCCGAACGTCGCCGCCTGTTGATCGCCGGCATCCCCCGCAATCGGGATCGCACCGCCAAACCACTTCGCATCGCACTCGCCGACGACCTCACTCGACGAGACAACCTGCGGCAGCATCGCGCGCGGCACGTCCATCAGTTTGAGAAGCTCATCGTCCCAATCGAGCGTGTGCAGATTGAACAGCAGCGTGCGGCTTGCGTTGCTAACGTCCGTGACGTGCCGCTTCCCACCCGTCAGTCGCCAGATCAAAAACGAATCGACCGTGCCGAACAGAATCTCGCCACGCTCGGCCCGAGCGCGCAGCCCCGGAATCGTGTCGAGCAAATGCCGAATCTTCGTCCCAGAGAAATACGCATCGACCACCAAGCCGGTCTTTTGCCGAAACACGGTCTCGGTTCCGTCCGCTTTCAGTCGATCGCAAATCGGCACGGTGATCCGGCTCTGCCACACGATTGCATTCGCGACCGGCTTGCCGGAGTCACGTTCCCAGAGGACCGTCGTCTCGCGTTGATTGGTGACGCCGATCGCCGCGATGTCCGCCACCGTCAGCTTCGCGTTCGTCAGCGCTTGCCGAGCCGTCGCGAGCTGACTGTCCCAAATCGCCTCCGGGTCATGCTCGACATGCCCCGGCGACGGGAACAACTGCGGAAATTCCCTCTGAGCCGAGCCGACTGCGAGTCCCGACCGATCAAACACGATCGCTCGACTCGAAGTCGTCCCCTGATCGAGCGCTAATACGAAAGACTTCGCCATGTCGTCTCCAAAGCCAATGGGAGGGCGAGGCTCCCGCCGAGCCCCCACCACGCGATTTGTGTTGTTCCCAGAGGCTCGGCGGGAACCTCGCTCGCTCTCTCACTCACCAGCGCAACTCGCTCGGTGCAATCTTCTTCGTATTCCGTTCCACGCTCGTGATGCGTCCATCGGAGACATGCACGACTCGGTCGGCCATGTCGGCGATCGCCGCGTTGTGCGTGATGACCGCGGTCGTCGTGCCGAGTTCTCGATTCACCCGCTGGATGACTTCCAACACCACGATCCCCGTTTGAATGTCGAGCGCCCCGGTCGGTTCGTCGCACAGCAGAACGTCCGGTTGTTTCGAGACTGCGCGAGCAATTGCGACGCGCTGCTGCTCGCCGCCAGAGAGCTGCGCCGGGAAGTGATCCAACCGATGGCCGAGACCGACCATCTCCAAAGCCTCCTTCGGCACCATCGGGTTCTTGGCGATCTCCGTCACGAGCGCTACGTTCTCGCGAGCCGTCAAGCTGGGGATCAAGTTGTAAAACTGAAACACGAACCCGACATGATTGCGACGGTAAGTGGTCAGCAGCGTGTCATCGTCGCTGGTGAGGTCTTTGCCGCGATACGACACGGTCCCAGCCGTCGGCACATCCAGCCCACCAAGAATGTTGAGCAGCGTCGACTTGCCGCTGCCCGATGGGCCGAGCAGCACGATGAATTCCCCCTCGTACAAATCCAAATCGACGCCGCGCAGGGCATGCACTTCGACTTCGCCCATGCGGTACACCTTCGTGATGCCGCGAGCTTGATAGACGCTGGTGAGAGAATCGGTCGCACTCATGGTTCGGGTTGCAGTTCGACAAGCTCATCGCGTTGGTGGTGCCGCGGTTCAATCAGCCAAAACGACGCCAGCCCACCGAGCAAGATGGTGCCGCTGACGCCAAGGAAGACACTTTCAAACCCTAACATGTCCACCAGCCAACCCACCAGCGGCGAGAAGATAAACGGCACCGCCAGGCAAGCGTGCAGCGTCGCCACATACAACGGATGCCGAGCCGGCTCAGTCAGCTCCAACGCGTAATTCGTCAGCGTCTTGATCGTCACCGGAGTCAGACCCAGGAAGAAGAACGTGATCCAGAAGTGCTTCGGTCCCCAACCGCCAACGCCGCTCGTGAATAACAACGCGAGCAATGGGACGCTCGCGGTGCCGAACACTTGCAACCGCAACGACAGCCGATTCCCAAACCGATCCGCCAACTTGCCAGACACCCAGCTAAACAACCCGACCGCCGCGTTCTGAGCGATCACCCACAACATCAGCTGAAAGCCGATCTGATCGGGTGCGACGTGCTGTTGTCCCAACGCCTGAAAGTGCGGGAAGAGCAACTGAATCGAGATGAACAGCATGGCCACGATCGCCAACCGCCGAAAGTCGCGATCGTCTCTCACCAGCCGGAACGAGGCACGAAGGCCGCTCTCTTCTTGGGGCACGTTTTCAACCTGCCCCACGTCGGGCGGTTCCTTCACGAAGAAGCAGGTCGCTCCCGCCACCAGAAATCCCAAGCCTGAAAAGCCGAAGATGTAACCGAAGCCGCGATCTGGCAGGCTCAGCCAGTATTGCAGCAGGAACCAAGCTCCGATGATCGACGTGATCGAGCCGCCGATCCCCGACAGGCCCAGCAGTTCGCCCCTCCGATCCGGGCGAATCAGCTTGCCTTGCAGCGTGCCGAAGACTTGTTGGTTCAGTCCATTCGACGCGAAGAAGAACAAATACAGCAGCAAAAATGTTGGCGGCAGCCAGACTTGGTGCTTGTCACCGGTCAGCATCCAAATGGCCGCGACGGCGATCATGGACAAACCCAATCCGGCTGACGTGCCCAGCAAACTCCACTTCTTGACGGGAGCCGCTCGCAGTCGCCGAGCAAAAAAGATCGGCGGCATGCTCTGCCCGAAGCGATTGAGCACCGGCAAACACCCGCGCAGCCAACCGGCTCCCGCGATGCTGTCCAGGAATGCCGGGATGATCACGCTCTCGGTTTTGAAGATCCACGCGAACCGCAGCAGCACCGAGTACGCCGACAGGGCCAGCAGATTATGCGGCTCCAATTGTCGAATGCGTGACTCGCGATCCATGCGATGTCCTTTTCAGGGGAGTGCTACTCACCACCCGTTCGTCAGCGATCCGCCGCTTGCAGGGCAGGGGAGTATCCTCATTCGTTGGCGATTTGGAAACAGGGCCTTCGAGCAGTCCGGTTCGGCCGCCGTCCGCTCGCGGTTTGCGGACGGCACCGAATGTGACATGATGCGTGCAACCTTTCAGGAGTTGTTCGGCATGAACAATCTACAGATCATTCTGTTCGCCGCTCTCGCCATCGTGACGGTGTGGTTCATCGTCACTTGGACGAAGCTGGCGCGGCGAACGCGGAACGAGGACGCTCCGCCGGCAGATCGTCACACGCTGCTTCATGCGGTGGTCGCATTCGTCTGCACGTTTTTCGACACGCTGGGGATTGGCAACTTTGCTCCGACCGCGTCGGCCTTTAAGTTCCGTCGATCGGTGCCCGACGAGCAGATCCCGGGGACGCTGAACGTCGGCTACGCGATTCCGACCATCGCCCAAGCATTCATCTACATCGCCATCGTGAAGGTCGATGCCCTGACGCTGGTGCTGATGATCGCGGCCTCGGTGGTGGGAGCTTGGCTCGGCGCGGGTTTCGTGGCCCGCTGGTCCCGTCGGACGGTTCAACTCGGCATGGGAGGCGCGTTGCTCGCGGCGGCGGTGCTGATGCTGATGAAACAATTCAACGTCGGCCCAGCCGGTGGTGAGGCACTCACTCTGGAAGGAACTTGGCTGGCGGTTGGACTGGCGGCCAATTTTCTTTTGGGAGCCTTGATGACTCTGGGCATCGGGTTGTACGGGCCGTGCCTGATCGTCGTGAGCCTGCTGGGAATGAGTCCGCGCGCGGCGTTCCCCATCATGATGGGCTCGTGCGCGTTTCTCATGCCGGTGGGAGGAATGCGTTTTGCTCGCGAAGGCCGCTTCGACGCGCGGGCCGCGTTGACGATGACTCTCAGCGGCTTGCCGTCAGTCTTGATCGCGGCCTATCTCGTCAAGGAGATGCCGCTGGAGTACGTCCGCTGGCTGGTGGTCGTCGCCGTGGTCTACGCCGCCGTGATGATGTTGCGCTCCGCCTGGGCCGAACGGCAATCGACTGCGAGTTCGTCGGGAGATCGCGTCGATGACTGACGGCCGAGTGATTGTCGTGGGTGGCGGAGTCATCGGAGCTGCGTGCGCCTATTTTCTGAAGCAGGCCGGCTGGGACAGCGTGATCGTGCTGGACCGTGGCCAATTCGGCAAGGCTTGTTCGCACGGCAACTGCGGTTTCGTTTCTCCGAGTCACGTCTTGCCGCTCACCGTTCCGGGCGCGATTGGCCAGACTCTCAAAGCGTTGATCTCGAAGAACTCTCCGTTCTCGATCAAGCCTCGCTTCGATCTGGCACTGTGGAGTTGGCTGTTTCAATTCGCTCGCCGCTGCAACGAGCGTGACATGCTCGCGTCCGCTCAAGGCATCCGAGCACTGCTGCAATCCTCGCGGTCACTGTACGACGAGTTGATGGCCAACGAACCGTTCGACTGCGAATGGCAACCGCGCGGGTTGCTGTTTCCGTTCCGAACTGTCGCGGGATTGGAGCATCACGACCAAACGGCCGAGTTGCTGCGAACTTCGTTCGGCACGTCGATCACTCGCTTCGTCGGCGACGAAGTACGCGACCTGGAACCGGCGCTCAAGCGTGGACTCGCTGGCGGTTGGCATTATCCCCTCGACGCACATTTGCGGCCGGACAAACTGATGTCCTCGTGGCGTCGAGTGCTGACCGGTCTGGGTGTGACGATTCGAGACGGCTGTGAAGCGAAGGGCTTCGTCCGCGACGGCGTTCGCGCCGTTCGAGTTATCACGCCGCGAGAAGAGATCGCGGCCGATGCCTTCGTTGTCGCCGCCGGCGCACTGACTCCGTGGCTGAATCGCGAGCTGGGTTGCAAGATTCCGATTCAACCCGGCAAAGGCTATTCGATCACGATGCGCCGCCCCGCGAAGTGTCCAGTCCTGCCAATGCTCTGCGAAGAAGACCGAGTCGGCATCACGCCGATGTTGTCCGGCTATCGTCTCGGCTCAACGATGGAGTTCGCGGGCTACGACGCCACTCTGAATCGTCGCCGTCTCGCGCTGCTGACCACCGGAGCCGCCCACTACTTCGACGAACCAATCGCCGAACCGATCGAAGAAGAATGGTTCGGCTGGCGGCCGATGACCCCCGACAGTGTCCCGATCATCGACCGCAGCCCAGCGATGGACAACGTGCTGATCGCCGCTGGCCACAACATGCTCGGCGTCTCGATGTCTCCCGCCACCGGCAAGCTTGTTGCCGAGATGCTCAGCGATCAGGCTCCGCATTTGGACGCCCGCCGATTTTCGCTGGCTCGATTTTCTCGTCGAAAGGATTAAATCACACATGAACCAAGACCAAACCCAACGCGCGGCCGAGTTGCTCTGGAACGCCTGGATGGATGAGCGTCGGATCGACGCGATTCCTGAAGCATTTCGTCCCGCGACCAGAGCCGACGGCTATCAGATTCAACGCCAACTGGCCGAAGTCTCCGGACAAGCCACCGTCGGATGGAAGATCGCCGCGACCAGCACGGCCGGGCAGAAACATCTGCAAGTCGATGGCCCGCTGGCCGGTCGGCTGCTGGCTAACCGAGTCCATCCCGATGGCGCTCCGATCGTTCTCGGTAACAATGGCATGCGCGTTGCCGAAGCCGAGTTCGCATTTCGACTCGGCCGCGATTTGCCGCCGAGGCCGCAGCCTTACGAACTCGCCGAGGTCATGGCCGCGATCGACACGCTGCATCCCGCCATCGAGATTCCCGACTCACGCTACCACAACTTCTGCATCGTCGGTTCCCCGCAGCTCATCGCCGACAATGCATGTGCTCATCATTTCGTGCTCGGAGCACCCACCACCGCCGATTGGCGTGCGATCGACTTGCCGTCACACGTCGTGCATTTGCTGTTGAACGGCACCCTTGCTCGCGAGGGCGTCGGAGCCAACGTGCTGGGCGATCCGCGACTCGCCATGACCTGGATCGCCAACGAACTCCGCACTCACAGCATCGGCCTCCGCGCCGGTGAAGTCATCACCACCGGCACGAGCGTGGTCCCCATCCCGATCGAACTCGGCAGCCACATCCTCGCCGACTTCGGCTGCTTCGGAACCGTGACGACAGAACTCAAGTGAATCGAATCGGAGCCGCGCGAAACGGTCCGGCATTGAGGTCAACATGCAAGTCTCGATTGCTCATTGTTTTTTTCTGGTTGTCGGCTTGTTGGCCGGCGGTCTCGTGGCTTGGCTCCTGTTGAAGAGCAAGCTGGCGTTGGCCGAAGCGAATGGTCGCGCCGCTGGCGAAGTTGAACGCACTTCGCTCGCCGAAAAACTCGAGGCGGCCTCGCAGGCCATCACGGACCTCAAGGGACGCTTGGCGGAGGCGGAGGGACTCGCTCAGAATCTTCAGAACAAACTGAATCAGGCCAGCGGAGAGTGTGCTCAGGCTGTTGATCGTGCCAAGCGGCTGGCCGACGTTGAGCAAGAGCGCGATCGTCTTCGGGATGCTCAGGACGGATTCAAGATCAAGATCGCCGAACTGAACACCGCGCTGGACAACGAGCGGACCCAGACTCCCGAGAAACTCGCGCTGCTGGCTGCGGCGCGTGAGGAGTTGAGCAACCAGTTCAAGGTGCTCGCCAGCGAAATCCTCGACGAGAAGGGCAAAAAGTTCACCGAGCTGAACCAGACCAACCTCGGCCTGCTTCTCGATCCCCTGCAAGAGAAAATCAAAAGCTTTCAGACGAAGGTGGAAGAGGTCTATGTCAACGAAGGCAAGGACCGCAGCGCGCTGACCGAACAAGTGAAGCAGCTCTTGCAACTCAACAACACGTTGAGCCAAGACGCGCAGAACCTGACGCTCGCACTCAAAGGGGACCGCAAGGCTCAGGGTAATTGGGGCGAGATCATCCTCGACGACGTGTTGGAGAAAGCCGGTTTGCAAGCCGGTCAGCACTACGAACGGCAAGGCAGCGTTAAGAGTGATGACGGACAGTCACATGTCATCCCGGACGTGGTCATCAATTTGCCTTCCGACCGCCATCTGGTGGTGGACTCTAAACTGACACTGCCGGACTACAGGGCGTTCGCCAACGCCGCGAACAACGAGGAGCGCGCAGCGGCTCTCAAGCGACATCTGAGTTCCATTCGCGCGCACATCAGGGGCTTGTCCGAGAAGAATTACCAAACGCTCTACGGTCTCAAGTCTCTGGACTTCGTGGTCATGTTCATCCCGTTGGAGCCGGCCTTCATGTTGGCCGTGACCAACGACGACGAATTGTTTCAGGAGGCATGGAACAAGAATGTGCTGCTGGTCAGCCCTAGCACGCTGCTGTTCGTCGTCCGCACGGTCGCCTATTTGTGGAGACAGGAAGACCTGAGCCGCAATGCGAAGGAAATCTCCCTGCGCGGCGCGGAACTTTACGACAAGCTCGTCGGCTTTTCCGCCGATCTGCTCAATGTCGGCGAGAAACTCAAGCAGGCTCAAACCTGCTACAATGACGCCCGCACGAAACTCAGCGAGGGCAAAGGCAACGTCATCCGCCAAGCCGAAATGCTCAAGAAGCTGGGCGTCCAACCCAGCAAGCGTCTGCCCATGACGTTGGTCGAGCCGGCACTGGAAGAACCTCTCGTGACGCTAACGAACGAATCAGCCGGTGTGGCGGGAACGAAGTCCCCGTCGGTTTCGGAATCTGGCAGCAGACAGGAATAAGCCACCGTTCGCTTGACGGTCGGTCTATCCCCCATGCGGCCATGAGTGAGACGATTTCAAAGGTCTGAAAATTGAGGGTCGTGAGTGAGTCCCGATCGACAGCGTGTTGGTTCGGGATGTCCGTCAGGGGCTGCTCGATGGCGCTCGATCCGGTTTAGATTGGGCGAGTACGACGGCAGGAACAGTCACGTGATTCTCCGTGGCACGGCCAACCCGATCACCACCGCGTTCCGCTGGTCACATGCGTTGTCGAGAACCAACGTGATCGGTCCCGTCAGTCCCTGTGCCGCGATCTTGCGCCAGAGTTCGCAGATCGTCTCGGTGTAAGCGGCCAATTTGCTGGTCGGCGGAGACTCACGCCCGGACTTCCGCAGAACTGCCAGTCCACCGCATTGCCGTCGGAATGCCATTCACCTCGGCAGCGGCCAATCAGGTCTTGGCCATCGCGTCGTCGTGGGCGGAGCGTTTCTGCCCGTCGCCGCCGCTACGGCTCTGTTGGCTAAATCAGTGACTCCCGATACCGGGCATCACCTTCTGGGAATAAACGCGGAAACCAGCGACGGCTTTGCGTGCAATGGCTCAATCATGTCGGCAACAGGTCACGAACGACATCGCGTTCCGACTTCAATTCGTTGACCGAGAGGTTGATCTTCTCGCGAGCGAACTCGTTGTGCTCTTGGCCCGGAATGATTTTCCAGGTTGTGCCGTTGCTGGTGAGCGGGAAGCCAACGATCAGGTCCGCGTCGATGCCGTAGTCCCCCTTGCTGCACACAGCGGCGGAAAAACTATCGCCAGCTTCGGTCGCACGCACGATGCTCTTCACACTGTCGAGCGCGGCGTTCGCGGCCGATGCAGCGGACGAGGCTCCGCGAGCTTTGATGACGGCGGCTCCGCGCTTTTGCACGGTGTCGATGAATGTCGTCTTCAGCCAAGCCTCGTCTTTGATGACCGACGTCACCGACTGGCCGTTGATGCGGGCGTGATAGAAGTCCGGGAACTGCGTGGCCGAGTGGTTGCCCCAGATGTTGCAACCTTTGACCGAGCCGACCGCCACGCCCGCCTTCTGAGCCAACTGGCTCTGAGCGCGGTTTTGGTCGAGCATTGTCATCGCGTACCAACGGTCGCGCGGAACTTTCGGAGCGTTCATCATCGCAATCAAACAGTTCGTGTTGCACGGATTGCCGACGACGAGCACTCGCACGTCTTTCGCCGCCGCGTTCTGAATCGCTTGGCCGGTCTTCGTGAAGATCGGGCCGTTAATGCGGATCAAGTCCGAGCGTTCCATGCCATCTTTGCGTGGCACGCTGCCGACGCAGATCACGAAGTTGCAGTCGCGGAAGCCATCCTCCAGATGATCGCTGTCCGCTTTGACGACTCCGGCCAGCGTTGGGAATGCACAGTCATCCAATTCCATCTCGACGCCGTTCAGAGCGGCCAGCACCGGCGGGACTTCGACCAGATGCAGAATCACCGGCTGGTTCGGCCCAAAGACCTCACCCGACGCGATGCGAAAAATCATGGCGTAACCAATTTGGCCAGCGGCACCCGTCACAGCGACACGAATCGGAGCAGTCATTTCGAAAAATCTCCTCGGCAAGTTGTGGCCGGAAATCGGCCGTTCAAAGTTTCAATGGGTTTGTTGGAGGGGACACTAATCGCCGCTAATCTTCACTAATCAACCAAGGCGAGCGATGGTCTGAAGACGCTCTGGATTAGTATCAATGAGAGCTGATTAGTGTTCCAAACTGTCTTCGCGCGAACTTCTAGCGAGTGGCAGAAAGGCCAGCAACCATGTCCGCAAGCACCTCTCATCGAGGCCAGCCGCTGTTGGCGTTCTCGACCTTGGGCTGTCCCGATTGGAGCTTTGACGAGATTGTCGCGCGCGGAACCGAGTACGGGTATGACGGCGTCGAGATTCGGTTGATCGAGCGTGAAACCGATCTGCTCAAGCGTCCGGAATTTCGCGCACCGGAGTTGGCGGCCCGCAAGCGACAGCTCGCTGATGCCGGTTTTCGAGTCTGTGGTTTGTCCTCGTCGGTTCGCTTTGAGGAGACCGACCGATCCGTTCGCGACGCACAACTCGCGGCGGGACGGGCATATTGCGATCTCGCTCGCGAGCTGGGAGCGAGTTTCGTCCGCGTCTTCGGCGACAAGATTCGTCCGAGCGAAGAGGAGGCTACGCAGTTGGATTGGATCGCCCGCGGCCTGCAAGCTCTGGGCGAGTACGCGAGCACGGTCGGCATCGACATCCTGATCGAGACTCACGGCGACTTCTGTCGCAGCGAGAAAATGGCCGCGCTGATGAATCGCGTCACCTGCCCGGCGGTCGGAGTTCTGTGGGATACCCACCATCCCTGGCGCTTTCATGGCGAGTCCATCGTCGACACTTGGGCCGCGTTGAAGAAATGGACTCGTCACACACATTGGAAGGATTCGGTCACTCGTCCCGCATCGTCGGAGGAACCGGTCTCGGCCGAAGTCGCGGCTGCCGCGCAGCTCGCGCACGCCACCAACACTGGCCATCAACACGCGGACTACGCGCTCTTCGGCGGCGGTGAGTTTCCCGCTCGCGAATGCCTGACGCGGCTGCTGGCCGACGGCTACTCCGGCTGGTTCAGCCTCGAATGGGAGAAGATGTGGCATCCGCAGATTGAGGTACCGGAGATCGCCGTGCGGTTGTTCGCGCAGAAATTCCGCGAGTTATGGAATCACCTGTAGCCACGTTCGCCAGAACGTGGGCCAACCATTACCTGTTGCGGCCGACGGCCGCGTGAGGAGTCACCATGAGAAAGTTGTTATTGGCCTTTTTGATCGTTTCGATTTCCGCGTCGCTGTCGGCCGCGCCGCCGGTGCCGGAGTCGGTCGTCTGGGAAGAAGCGATCGAATACTCGAATCCTGGCGACGAACATTTGCAACTCAACTTGGCTCGGCCGAAGACCGGGGACGGGCCGTTCCCAACCGTGCTGTGCATTCACGGCGGAGGTTTCCGAGCAGGCAAGCGCGAGTCGTACGACACGCTCTGTCTCAAGCTGGCCGAGCGAGGCTATGTCGCTGTGACGATGACGTATCGGCTCGCTCCGAAGCACAAGTTTCCAGCAGCGGTTCACGACACAAAGTCCGCAGTCCGTTGGCTGCGTGCGAACGCCGCGAAATACAAAATCAATCCGGACAAACTCGGCGTGACTGGCGGTTCAGCGGGCGGACATCTCGCGCAGTTCTTGGCCGTCACGGCGAACGTGCCGCAGTTCGAAGGGACCGGCGGCAACGCCAATCAATCGAGCGGTGTGACTTGCGTCGTCAACGTCTATGGGCCGAGCGACTTCACAAAGTCCTACGGCAAGAGCGTGGATGCTCACGAAGTCTTGCCGCTGTGGTTCGGCGGTGATTTGAGCACTCACAAAGCCCTGCATATTCAAGCCAGCCCGCTGTATTGGGTCACGCCCAACGCCGCCCCGACGCTCTGCATTCACGGCACCGAGGACAAGTATGTCGCTCACGAACAAGCCGTGTGGCTGATCGACAAGCTCAAGGCCGCGAGCGTCGAAGCCGAACTGCTCACGCTCGAAGGAGCCGGCCACGGCTTCAAGGGTGCCGACGCCGAAAAGGCCGAGGCGGCGTTGTTTGAGTACTTCGGCAAACATTTAAAACGGTCGCTGTAGGATGGGCACTCTTGCCCGTCCCTTTCGGATTGAGGACGGGCAAGAGTGCCCATCCTACAAATCACTTCATCGGCTTTCCTTCGATCGCCTTGCCGTTCGTCGTCAGCACTTGGATCTCGTGAGCGTTGTGCTTCCCGGTGTAGGTCCAAACCAGTTTCTTGTCGCGAGTCACCTCGAACACTTTGATCGTGCCGCGTGAACCGTAGCTGGCGATGACGGTGTTCCCATTCGGAAGCCGCTGGCCGCCGCAGGGATCGGCAAACGGCTTCTCGTTGGAGAAGTCGTCGTTGCCGACTTTCCAGATGACCTTGCCGGTGGCATCCATCTCGACCGTCTTATTACCGTTCGTGAGATTCACGAGTGTGTTGCCGTTTGACAACCGGATCGCGGTGAACGGCCAGTTTCTGGCTTCGCGTCCGCCGAGAAAATCCATGTCGGTCGGGAACTCTTTGAGCACATCACCGGTTGGCGAATACTCCTTCACCTTGAACGCCAGCAGGTGTGGCACGAGATAGTTGCCGCTCGGCAACTTGCGAGCCATCCGCGTTTGCATGTGCGCGTTGTCGGTCTCAGGCTTGAGCGGGAATTCGAGAACGATCTTTCCGTCGGCATCGACTTCGAGCAGCCGCGGTTTCGGTCCCAACTCGGTGATCAGCGTGCGGCCGTTGTCGAGCCGCTCGACGGTGCCGATCTCTTTCGCTTCGGCTGAGCGAGCGAAGCGAAACACGACCTGCTTGTCGCGAGTGAATTCTTTGACCTCGTCGCTCCAAGCGATGAGCACATTCCCGTTCGGCAGCACGAAGCCATCACGAGCCGCTGCCTTGCCGGAATCCCAGGCCTCGCGGCCGTCTTCATCAATAATCCCCGTGAATGACGGACCGGCAATGAAGAACGAATGCCGGATTTCCTCGGCGGAGTTTGTTCGGCTGATGAACGCAAGAGACAAAAACACCAAGACAAAACGCAAGAACTTGATGGGCATGGTGGTCACTTCCGTTGAGGTCGAAGAATGACGAAGGACGCCGGAAGCGCAGTTCAACCGAATCACCGCATTGCCGATGAACATCTCGAAAACGTCACACCAATTCGCGAATTGGCTGCACTCCGTCGATGACGTACTGCGGACGGCCGGCGAGGTCGTTGATCGTCGTGGTGTTCACGTCGATGCCCAGCGAGTGATACAGCGTCGCGAAGACTTCTTGGAACGTGACCGGGCGATCCTTGGCGTGTTCGGCATTGCGGTTGGTCGAGCCGATGACTTGGCCGGTGCGGAGTCCGCCGCCAGCGAGTATCGCGCAGGCAACTTCGGGCCAGTGGTCGCGGCCGCCGACCGGGTTGATCTTCGGAGTTCGGCCGAATTCGCCCCAGACGAGCACCGTCGTCGTGTCGAGCAGGTCGCGGCGTTCGAGGTCTTCGATGAGTGCCGAGAGTCCGATGTCGAGCATCGGGAAGTGTTCGCGAGCGTTCGAGAAATTCGTACCGTGAGGCATGCCGTGCCAGTCCCAGCGGCCGTAGGCCAGCGTGACGACGCGGACGCCGGCTTCGATCAAGCGGCGGGCCAGCAGGAAGTAATCGTTGTTCAGCGGGCCGGCGTCGCCGTAGCCGGCGGGCTTGTCGCTGCCTCGGCCGTAGCGGTCGCGGAGCTTCGGGTCTTCGCGTTCCAGATCAATGGCTTCGGCGAGTTTGCTGGAGGTCAGGATGCCGAACGCCTGCTCGGTGAACTTGTCCATGCCTCTGAGCATCCCGCTGGCATCGACGTCGCGGCGGAGCGTGTCGAAGTTCTTCAGCAGCGACTTGCGAGTCCCGAAGCGATCGGAATCGACGCCGTTGAGCACCATGTCTTTCTTGCCTTCAGCGTTGGGCAGAAAGGGAGCGTGACTCGGCCCGAGGAACCCCGGTTGACCGGGATCGGCCCACGTCGAGGTGAGCATCTTCGGCGCGAGTCCCACGAAGGGCGGCACCGCCGGATCGACAGCTCCTTGCAGTTTCGAGACCTGCGATCCCATCGACGGCCAGCCGCCGGCGATTTGATTCGCGAAGCGGCGTCCCGTCTGACATTGAAACGCCGCGTGACGTCCATCCGACCCGACCAGCGAGCGGATGATCGCCAGCTTGTCGGTCATCGCCGCGAGCTTCGGGAGCAGTTCGCAAATTTGGATGCCGGGAACGTTGGTCGCGACCGGCAGGAACTCGCCGCGAATCTCTGACGGGGCATCCGGCTTGAGGTCGACCAAGTCCTGATGTGGGGGGCCGCCGGACAGAAAAATGTTGATGACCGCCTTGTGCCGAGTCGCTGGCGGACCGTTCGAGGCAGCGGCTTGTTCGGCTCGCAGGAGTTGCGGCAGCGAGAGTGTCGCGCCTCCCAGGGCGAGTCCGCCGATTTGCAGAAAGCTCCGCCGATCCACGCGGTCGCAAAAACCGTTTTGATGAGGTCCAACGATCGTCAGCATCACCACGCCTCCGTCGCGTCCAAAAGAGCCGCTCGCCTTGATTGGGGCGGGGCACAGTCTATCACGTTCTTCCACGAATGTAAGATGTCTGATCGGCGATCGCGTGCCTCACAGATTTGCCCGTTTGCAAAGGTCACGAGACGGCGGGCCGCTTCCTCCTGGAGTCGCCCAGGACAAATGCCGGCTGGTGCTTGGGAACGGGATCGCAAGAACTCCCCGAAGTCACGTTAGCACGACGCGTCAGCGAGTGGTTCCGGCAAATGACCACCCGCTGGCGCGTCGTGCGAGTGGTCGCTTGCACCGAGACGTCATTCCGCTCCAGTTCTTTAGCGGACGACGATGGTGCTGGCGGCGCTTTCCGGGCCGCTGCCTTGGGAGTTTTTGCCGACGACTTTGAACTCGTAAGAGCCGGCGGCCAATCCGGTCGCGTCGTAGGTGGTCTCGGCGATGTCGGCGGCGACGAGAATGAAGTCGGGGTCTCCCGGCACTTTTTGGAACACGTCGAAGGATGTGGCGTGGTTCGCAGCGAATTCGAGATGCACGGTTCCCGCGGTGGGCGATGTGGCGACCGTGATGACCGCTTGACCGGGTGTTGGTTGCGAAGGTTCGGTCGGGATCGCGTCGATGACTTCGCGTTCCGGCGTGCCGGGCAAGAACTGAGCGCGGCCGATGATCAGGGCTGTCGTCACGAAGTCCTCCAGCAGCTCGGTTTTCTCATGCAAGTCCCCTTGGGCGAGCTGATGTTCCTGATCGATGGCGGCCATGCCGTTCTGTTTCGTCTTGGCAGAGGTGATGAGTGCCACGAAGGCGACCAGCCCCATCGTGTCCCAGGCCTTGAAGGGCGTCGCCGAGCCGGGCGGGTTGGGGAGTTGCGTCCAGAGTGCTTGGATCGCTTCTCCGCGCGTCAAGGTTTCGCGAGCGGTGCGGTCGGAAACGGGCAGCCGGTTGATGGCCTGCAAGGTGCCGGCATCGCTGCGATAGGTGGCCTTCATAATCGGATAGACCTGCGTGCAGGCCACATGCAGCGCATCGACCGACTCCTGCAATTCCCCGCGCGCCAAGTCCAGCGTCATGGTCCGATTGAGGAACGTCGTCTGAGACGTGACGACCGCATCGATCAACATCTGAGCGTTCGCCGGAGTTTTCCCATCCGGTCGAAACGTCGGCAGCTGATCCATCGCAGATTTGACGGATTGTCCTTGGAGAATCGTGAAGTCCACACCCTTAAACATGGCAGTCGCTCCTGAAAAGTGGTGAGATCGCAGGCGGGCCGCCCCCGGCCGTCCCGCAGGGTTTGAGATTTTTGTTCTCCGCCATCCCCGGTGAAACATCACTCAGACGAATGGATCTCACGCAGAGGCGCAGAGCTCGCAGAGGCAAATGGGTCGTGAAGTTTTTGCAACTCTGCGAGCCTTGCGCCTCTGCGTGAGACATCCCTTCGATCAACACGCAGGGCAGAGAACCAAGATTTGAAATCTGAGAGATGAGATTTCAAATGGACGGCCGAGGGCAGCCATCCTACGACGCTCGCCTCAGAAGAAATCTCCTCTGCATGAGTAGAAATGGCGATTACATCACGAGGAAAGACACATGAATGAGGAGCAACAGCCCCTGAATGAGGAGAAGAGGCACCTGAATGAGAAGGAGAGGCACCTGAATGAGAAGGAGAGGCACCTGAATGAGAAGGAGAGGCACCTGAATGAGAAAGAATGGCACCTGAATGACGAGGAGAGGCACCTGAATGACGAGGAGAGACACCTGAATGACGAGGAGAGGCATCTGAATGAGAAAGAATGGCACCTGAATGACGAGAAACGGCCTCTGCTGCGCTAGGAATTGGCTCTGACGCGCGAGGAATTGGCAGTGAATGGCCAGGAATGACGGATGAATGACTCGGAAAGCCCTCTGCCGCGCCTGGAATCGCCTCTGAATGACCGCCGGCTGCGATTCCTACCCAATCAGAAGCGATTTCTTCCCAATCAGCAAGGAAATTCCGACCGTCAGAGACCATTTCTGGACAATCAAAGACTCTTCCTCGCCCTGCATGCCTCATTTCCAGCCAAGCAAGGCCCGTTTCAGGAGAATCAGAGACTCTTCCTCGCCCTGCGTGCTTCATTTCCAGCCAAGCAAGGCCCGTTTCAGGAGAATCACGAGCCATCACTCGTTCGGAGTTGGCCAACTTCCGGCAATCAGGGATTCCAGCCTCTCCCTCACGCACCGGTCGGGGCAGAGACCAGCACGACGCGCCAGCGAGTGGTGCTTCCCGACACACCACTCGCGGGCGCGTCGTGCGAGTTCGCCGTGACCACCCCCCCCACTTGGAAACATTGGCCCGCCCTGGCTGGCTCACGGACGCGGCGTCGCGTCCCAGACCTTCACCGTCTTGTCATGGCCTGCCGACGCCAGCCGTTTCCCGTCCGCGCTAAACGCCACGCTCATGACGAAGCCGGTGTGCCCTTTCAACGTGAGCGTCTCCTGACCAGTCGTGACGTCCCACACCTTCACCGTCCGATCCCAGCTTGCCGACGCCAGCCGTTTCCCATCCGCGCTAAATGCCACGCTCCAGACCGCGCCGGTGTGCCCTGTCAACGTGAGCGTCTCTTGACCACTCGTGGCGTCCCACACCTTCACCGTCCGATCCCAGCTTGCCGACGCCAGCCGTTTCCCATCCGCGCTAAACGCCACGCTCTCGACCCAGGTAGTGTGGCCTTTCAACGTGAGCATCTCCTGACCGCTCGTGGCGTCCCACACCTTCACCGTCTGGTCGTCGCTTGCCGACGCCAGCCGTTTCCCGTCCGGGCTAAACGCTATGCTCGTGACCGGTTCGGTGTGCCCTTTCAACGTGAGCGTCTCCTGACCGCTCGCGGCGTCCCACACCTTCACCGTCTGATCGACGCTGGCCGACGCTAGCCGTTTCCCGTCCGCGCTGAACGCTATGCTCATGACCTCGCGGGTGTGCCCTTTGAACGTGAGCGTCTCTTGACCGC
>CAMAWN010000101.1 GCA_945861865.1 Candidatus Kuenenia stuttgartensis
GTTCGCTGACATGCTCGGCACGCTCCGTCGGCTCAGCGTCCGACAACAGGTTTTGACCTTGGCCCTCGCAGGACCAGGGTCTCGGAAAATCCAACAACTCCTAGAAAACGCGGTGGCCTTGGCCACCTAAAGTGCAAAAGTCGAACTCAGGGATTTTGCAAAATTCGGAAAGAATTCGAAAAATCGTTCTCCCACAAGCCGCGGTGTTGCGGTCCCGGCAATTCGCTGGCGGTTGCTTGCGGGAGGGATAGGCTCGGCATAACCTGAATGCGGCGAGTGAGTTCAACAGTTCACAGGCACTTGGGAATCCTCCTGCCACCGAGTTCGAGTTAGGGATTCGCGTTCGACTTCGCCGCAGGCAGTACACCGAGTCGCAGGCTGGTTGGATGCGCGGCGGAACGAAAAACGCGGTGCGTCGCCTTTTGAAAATCGTCTGGCTTCGCGAAGTAGATGTTGTCCACGAATGTCTGTGGGTTGCGATCGACCAACGGGAACCAGGTGCTCTGGATTTGCACCATCAGGCGGTGTCCCTTCTGGAATCGATGCAGCACGTCGAGCAGTTCAAACCGGACACGTGTCGGTTCGCCCGGCTTGAACGGCTCTGGCTTGGCGTAGTCATTGCGGAATCGACCGCGGATGACCTCGCTGCGAATCAGCATTTGATAGCCGGCCAGCGGCGTGGCTTCGGGAGCGTCCGGGCGGACGTCGATCAGCTTCACAACCCAGTCAGCATCGGTGCCAGTGGTCGAGACCCACAGATCGGCTTCGATCGGACCGGCCAGGACGGTGTCTTCCGTGAAGGTGTCGGTCTGATACGTCAGCACGTCGGGACGGCGCGAAGCGAAGCGTTGGTCATCGACCATATATTCGATCGTCATCTTGGGAGTGATGATCTCGCAGTACGGGACCGGCTTGTTTGGGTCGCTGACGAATTCGTCGAAGCTCGCATCGGTCGCGGCCTTGTCGGGCGGTGCGAACTGCAAGCTGCTTCCTTCACGCACGAAGAGTTGTTTGGTCTCCGTCTTCTTCGGCGGCCAATGGTCGAAGGTCCGCCAGGCGTTCGAGCCGGTCTCGAAGACGGTCGCCTCGGCGGGCGCGGGGAAGTCTTTGTCCTTGAGATACTTCTCGAAGAACGGCAGTTCGATGTGCTCACGATAGAACGCGCTCGTCTTCGAGCCGAACGTCACGTTGCCGAGCTTGTCGCCATCGCCGCTGGCCCAACCGCCGTGATGCCACGGGCCAACGACCAGCACGTTGTTGACCTTCGGGTTCTGTTTTTCGACCGAGTGATACGTTTTGAACGAGCCGTACAAATCTTCCGCGTCGTACCAGCCGGTGACGGTCATGACTGCGGGCGCGACGTTCTTCAGATGCGGGATCAGAGCACGCTTCTGCCAGAACTCGTCGCGGTTCGGATGCAGCATCATGTCCTTCCAAAACGGAATCGTCCCCTTGAGGTACAGCTTGTCGATGTTCTCGACCGAGCCGGCTTCCAGAAACATTTTGTAGCCATCAGGAGTCGGGTAGACGTACGGCTTCGCGGGTTCCGTGGTCGGCTTCGGACGTTCGCGGTCATTGCCGGTCAGCCAACGAAACGCATGAGCCAAGAAGAACGACCCGTGATGCAGAAAGTCGTCGAAGTACCAATCGCCCACCGGAGCCTGCGGTGAAACCGCCTTGAGCGCCGGATGGGCGTCGATCATCCCGGCCGCTGCGTAGAAGCCGGGGTACGAGATGCCCGCCATACCGACTCGGCCATTGTGATTCGGGAGATTCTTCAGCAGCCATTCGATCGTGTCGAACGTGTCCGAACTTTCGTCAACGTCTGTCGGCTTCGACTTGTTCGGGATGTGCGGCGTGACTTGTGTGAATTCTCCCTCGGACGCGAACCGTCCGCGCACGTCTTGATTCACGAAGAGGTAGCCCGCCTTCACGAAATGTTCGCTGGGGCCAACTCGCGCCGGGTATTTGTCCTCGCCATACGGTCCGACGTTGTACGGCGTCCGCTTCATCATGATCGGGTACGTCTTGATCGTGTCGCGCGGTGCGAAGACCGACGTGAACAGTTTCACGCCGTCGCGCATCGGAATCATGTGCTCGGACTTGATGTAATGCAGCCGAAGGTAACTCTCAGGCTGCTGCAACTCTTGGGCGACAGCACGAGGGGTGACTTCCGCAGCGAATATCCACAACGACAACACCAACACAGCGCGAACGAAGTCTCTCATGAGTGATGTTCCTTCTGAGGTGTTCGATGATCCGCGACGAACGCCGAACCGTCAGCCGATGTAGTCGATGCGGAAACTCTTGTTGGTGATAAACAGGACCGTGACGTCGCCATCGGCACTGGCTCCGTGCTCCATCGCTTCCCCTTCGGGGAACCAGACGAACGTGCCGGGGCCGAACGAACCTTGGTGAGTCACGAGCATCCCTTCGAGCACATACATGCCATGTCCGCACGGGTGCGTGTGTAGCGGGTTGATGATCCCGGCCGGGTAGCGGACCAGTCGAATCTCGGCACCGGTTTCGGAGTCGGTGTGAAGATTCTTGCGGAACAACGCACGGCCGATCCGCTCGTTGAACCGCTCTTCCCACGGCTGTTCGTGTGTGTTGATCGCGAAGAAAGTGTCGTGCGACATTGATTGATCCTTGTCACTTCGCTTCAGGGGAAGTCTTCGGAAGTGCGAGCGAGAGCGCGGTTGCAGACCAGCCAGCGGCGGCGCTCGAAATGAATTGATCCTTGCCGTGCGGATAGCCTGACTCGAAGTACGTTTGGATCGGTTTGCTGCGCGTCTTCACATGCCACGAGCCGTCGTCTTGCTGAGTCGAGAGGAGATAGCTCAGCCCTTTGCGATAGGCCGGATCATCCGTGGCCATGCCACCGGACTGATGCAGAGTGACCAACGCCGAGCCCGTGGCGTAGGCGTCGCTGTTCATGTCTGCGAGTTGCGACCAACCGCCGTCGTCGCGCTGCGCCTGCTGCAATTCCTGCGCAGCTTGGCGGACGTCGGCTTCGGGAACTTCGGCCAATTGGAGTGCTCGCAAACGGAAGACTCGGTCTTCGGTGTCTTCCGGCTTCGTCTTCAGCAGCCATTGGCGGACTTGTTCGACTCGCGCGTCGATCCGTTCCTTTTGTTCGGGCAAGCCGAATACCTTGAGGCCACGCAGTGCGACATAGCTGCTGGTGAAATGGCTCTGTTCGCTGGGAGGTCGGCGTGATTCCGGGCGATAGTGTTCGCTGTCCTTTTGCCGGAGCAAGAAATACTCGGCGACGGCGGCAGTCGTGTCATCCGGTTTCCAATCGCCGTTGTCGAGCGTCCAGAGCGCGTAGCCCGCCGTGTCCACTTGCCCGCCCTGGCCGTTCCCTTCGAGGTACTTCGCCTTGTTCCTGCCGAGGAAATCGGCGGTGAATTGGAGTTGCGCCTGCAAGTGATCGACGTCGATTTCGAAGCCGCGCGATCGAGCCGTCGTCAAAGCCATAATCGGCAGCCCTTGGTTGTGGCAGTTGAAGCATTGCTTCCGCTGCTCCATCGAACCCTTGGCTCCCTTTTCCAACAGTGGCAGCGATTTGGTGACCGCCGCCTTGATCGCGTCCGTGCTGGGGCCATCTTCCGCTCGGATGACCGTGTTGATCGCCATCAGCGTGAAGACAAACAAGCCAGCCATGCTGAACCAATTTCGCAAACGTGTTTTCATCGAGCAGACTCCGAGGATCCGTTCCAATCAGGTCAGAAACAGCAACGTCAGATTTACATCGTCGACCTTGATCGGCACTTGTGGAAGTCGTCGCAGTGTAAACGTCGCGATTGGCTTCAACACCCGACAGACAGTGATTCCGCTTGGTCAATGAATTCCAGGTTCTCAATTTTCTCGACTGACCAGCCTTGCACAAACTGTGTTAGTGACTTAATACAAGTTGGCGAGCTAAATCCAGCTCGCTCGCATCGAGACAATGCCGTGCAAATTCACATTTCTCCCAACGATGGCGTGGCGATCTATCAGCAGATCGTGAACCAAATCAAATATCTGGTGGCTTCTGGCCGGCTGGCGGCTGGCGAGGAACTGCCGGCGATTCGCGGGCTAGCCGAGCAACTGCTCATCAATCCCAACACGGTGGCTCGTGCGTATCGCGAGCTGGAGATGGCTGGCATCGTCGAGAAGCGCCGCACAGCGGGAACCTACGTCTCCGACCAAGGCTCGCCGCTGGCTCGGCGCGAGCGGCTCAAGATTCTGACGGATCGCATCGACCAGATGCTGGCTGAGGCACAGCATTTGGCGATTCCCAAAGAGAATGTCGTCAAGCTCGTTCAGCAGCGCCACGCGGCGATGCAGACCACTCGCAACGAGGAATAATTATGCACGAACCATTCCCCTGTTCCGCGCCGCCAATCGTTGAGATTCACCGAGTCACGCGGCAGTTCGGCAACAAGATCGCTCTCAATGATCTCTCGCTGACTGTGCCGCGCGGCGGCGTGTTCGGATTGATCGGCGGTAACGGGGCCGGCAAGACAACGCTCATCAAGCATGTCTTGGGGATGCTCAAGGCTCAATCGGGCAGCGTGCGAGTCTTCGGTCTCGATCCGGTGCAGAATCCGGTTGGCACACTGGGCCGCATCGGCTATCTATCGGAAGAGCGCGACCTGCCCAACTGGATGCGAGTCGGCGAGTTGATGCGCTACACGCAGGCATTCTTCCCGAACTGGGACGAAAATTATGCCGAAGAGTTGCGGGAAGCGTTCGATCTCGACGGCAACGCGCGGATCAAGAACCTGTCGCGCGGCCAGCGAGCGCGAGCGGGACTATTGGTCGCGCTGGCTCATCGCCCGGAATTGCTCGTGTTGGATGAACCGTCGTCAGGGCTTGACCCAGTCGTGCGCCGCGACATCCTGGGAGCGATCATCCGCACGATCGCCGATGAGGGGCGAACGGTCTTGTTCTCGTCGCATCTGCTGGACGAGGTCGAACGGGTCGCGGATCGAGTCGCGATCATCCACCAAGGACGAATCCTCCTCACTGCGCCGATGGATGAGATCAAAGACACGCATCGGCGCGTGACGCTGCGGTTCGGCCAGACACTCGATCGCCCGCCTTCGCTGGTGGGGACGCTCTCGTTTGAGGGGCAAGGGGCCGAGTGGACGTACATTTGTAGCGGCGAAAGCGGTCAACTGCGACGAGCGGCCGAAGCAATCGGAGCCACGGTCGTCGGTGACGACGCTTTGACGCTGGACGAAATTTTCGTGTCACGGATTCTCCGCTAGAACAGGTCGTGATCAAGGAGTCCTTCCTATGCGATTCATTTCCGTAGCGATGACATGGGAAATGTTGTCTCGCGGACGCTGGAGTCTGCTGGCCTTTGCACTCGCGGCGAATGCGATGCCGGTGTTCCTTTTCACTGCGCTGCGCCACGAAGGTGGGCTCGACTCCGGCGATCCCAGCCTGTTGGTGATGCAGCTCACGATGCTGCAAATTCAAATGTTTATTTTCGGATGCGCGGCGTTTGACGCGCAGGGTCAGCCATCACGGTTGTACGCGATGCCAATTCCGACGTCGTCGCTCGTGGCTTGTCAGATGTTGCCGTCCATGGTGCTGGTGGGGCTGGAGTCTCTAGTGAGCACCGCGTGCTTGAATGCGGCGTTCGATCTGAACTGGCCACTCTGGGGACCGGCGCTGTTCGCGGCGGTCGGAGTGGCGGGCATCCAGGCCGCGATGTGGTCGCTGGAGAAATCGGCGTGGCTGCCTGTGACCGTGGGGATTGTCGGAGCGATTCTCGGACTCTGGTTCAAGTCACGGATCGGGCCGACGTTCTCGCAGCCGACGCATCAGTGGGTCGAACTCACACCCGGAGAGGTTTTCACATTGCTGACGTTCGCGGGACTCTCGTACTACGCGGCTGTCGTGGGAGTTGCTCGGCGTCGCTGTGGCGAGCCGTTGCCGTCGCTGGGGGTTATCGCTTGGATCGAACGGGTCTGTGATCCGCCGCCCGACGTCGGTGCTCCGTTCGCGACTCCCGAGCAGGCGCACTTCTGGTTCGAGTGGCGGAGGAAGGGCTGGGTCATGCCCACCACCGTTGTGTTTGGGATGGTGATTGGGCTGGTGATCTGGATTCTTTTCATCCGCGAGTTGCAGGACTTGTTTGAGGGCTTCGTCGTTGGCGGTGCGATGTTGACGATCATGGGGTTTCTCGGTTTCGGCCTGGGGACCGTCGGTCCCAATGACCAGACGTTCGAGATGGGGCACTTCCTCGCGACACGTCCGCTGACGAACACCGAAATGTCGCGCATACTTCTGAAAGTCATGGCCAAGAGCGTGCTCATCGCGTGGACCATCTGGGCCGTGCCGTTTGTGATTCTGACCGCCATTCTTTTTTTTGCGAAGAGTGCCATCCCATCCGTTGAGATTTTGAACAATTGGGGCTGGTGGTATTTCCCAGCGACGTTGCTGGGATGTTGGACGGTGATGTCCGTTTTGGCGTCGCTGTCGATGACAGGACGATCCACGCTGTTAGCTCAATTGGTCCTCGGACTGTTCGCACTCTTCATCGGGCTGGGGCTGTTCTACAACTACGCACTGCCTGTTGAGTCGCGGCAGAACTTCAATCGCGGAGTTGGCGTCGTCGTTGGAGTGGTGATTGTGCTGGGAACGGTCTGGGCTTTTGTATCGGCGCGGCGTCGATCACTGATCGGATCGCCGACCGTCGCGAGCGCATTCAGCGTGTGGGCAGTACTCGGTGGATTAATTGTGCTCGATTGGGTGCGACATCCCGCTCGGCCGCTGACGCTGGGTGTGATGGTCGTCTGCCTAGCAGCACTGGTCGTGGTGCCGTTGGCAGCAGCACCGCTCGCGCTGACGTGGAATCGAAATCGGTAACGCGACGAACCCTGCGGAGTGCTTTTGAACGGACGTGGAAAGTTCGTCGGGTGATTTAGGAGAACGCGCGGCGCAGCAAGTCCAAGCTCTTCGGGATCGCGGTGGCCGGAGCTTCTTTGCCTTCCATCTCCAGCGAGATGTAGCCGCGATAGTTGGCTCGGCGCAGGATCTCAGCGACGCGGGCGTAGTCGATGTCGAGCGAATACCACTCGCCGCCGCCGAAGTACGTTTTGGCTTGCACGAGCACCGCGTGCGGCGCGAGCGTCTCCATTTGCTCGTACAGGTTTTCGAGAAAGTTGCCGGTGTCGAGCGTCGCTTTCAGCCACGGCGACTTGAGCGTGTTGAGGACTCGCAGCACGCCGGTGGCTTCGCGGCCGAGGCCCCAATGGTTTTCGAGACCCATGACCACGCCACACGCTTCGGCCTTGGGCAACAGCTTTTCGAAGCTGGCGTTGACCCACTCGAAACCCTGATCGTCGGTGAATCCGGGAAGACGCGGTTCGATCCCTTTGTTGGCCATCAACTCGTCAAAGTTCTTGCTCGTCCCCCAACGGCCGGTGTTGACGCGGATCGTCGGGATGCCGAGTTCGTAGGCCATCTCCAGACAACGCTCGGTGTGCTCAATGTTTTTCTGCCGCTTGTCGGCGTCGGGAGTCACAAAGCCTTGGTGCGTCGAGAAGCCCATCAGGTCCAAGCCAAGCGCGAACGCCCGTTGCTTGATCCGCCGCAGCAACGGCTTGTCGACCGCGCCGCCGCTGGCCTTCGCCGCCTCTTCCATGTGGACGTGCAGAATCTCAACGCCGTCGAAGCCCATGTCGGCGGCTTGTTCGAGACACTTCTCGATCGGCACCGGATCACCGTGAAAATGCCAGAAGGAATAGGTCGAGACGCCGATGCGGTTTCTCGCTCGCGGCTGTGTTGGTTCCGCGCGCGTCGGCGCAGGCCACATGCTGAGGCCGACTGTCGCAGCCAATGTTGTCAGGAGTTCGCGTCGTGTTTGTGCCATGAATTCCGCCGATTCGTGAAATTGGAAGGCCGTCAATCTAATCACTTCCGGGCGGCAAAGCAGAGTCATCCGGCTCTTCGAGTCGTCTCGAACCCGAGCAGTCTGTGAGGCAATGCTGATCGAGAGACACACTTTCTCGCATCGATCGCTGTTTGCCTACGGAGTGGATTCTGTTATTTCGCAACCCCACTCAAATCGAGGTCAGTGGCAACGGGGGCGTTTCCAGAGAAAGCTGCGATGAGCCGTTCAATCGAGTTCAAATCGTCATCGCGATTCGTCACCGAGGAAGTGGCGAATCAATGGACCCACGGGATTGGCTTCGCGCTGACCCTGCCGGCTGGCTGGTGGCTGGTGCGTTCGGCTCTGGCCAAGGGCAACGATTCGCTGACTCTGGGCTGCGCGATTTACGCGGTGACGTTGTCGCTGCTGTATGCCGCCTCGACGTTGTCTCACAGCGTGCATCGTGGAGTCTGGCGGCACCGGTTTCGGACGCTCGATCAGGTCTGCATCTTCCTGCTGATCGCGGGAAACTTCACACCGTTCGCAATGACGTTTCTGAGAGACGGTTGGTGGAGCGCGGTGCTGCCGGTCATGTGGTTGTTCGCCGTAACGGGGATTATGGCGAAGTTGTTTCTCACGAAACTCCACGCCGTGGCACCGTCGTTTTACCTGCTGATGGGCTGGATTCCGATTCTGCTGTTGCCGCAGTTCTTTCAGCACGTCGGCGGCGAGGGAGTCGCATGGATCATGGCCGGTGGACTGGCCTACTCCACCGGCACCTGGTTTTTGCTCCATGACGAGCGGCACTTTCATCACGCTGTCTGGCACCTCTTCACGATGCTCGGCAGCGCGTGTCACTACTTGCTGGTCCTGAACTACATCGTGCCACGAGCGTGAGACGACCGCTACCAGCGGCCGCGCGTGCTTGCCTGCAGGGTGAGGAAGTTCTGAACGCCGAGCAGGCCGAACATGATCATCAGGAAGCGATCCCCGTCGCCGCGTTGTGCATACTCGAACGCGCACCAACTGAAAATTCCGGCGCAGACCAAGATCGAGAGCTTCAGCGTCAGCACCCAAGCATCAAACGCTCGGAAGCGGCCAATTACTTCATGAGCGATCTGACCACCATCCAACGGCCAGACAGGGAGGAAGTTCATCAAGCTCCAATAGATATTGAAGAGCAGCATGATTCTTACAAAGTGATATCGGTGCTCAGATCTGCCCAGGATTTGTTGTGGAAATTGACGCGCCAGCAACCACACTGTTCCCCCCAGCAACAACCCTGCCACTGGCCCTGCTGCGAAAATCAGAATGTTCCCGAGTCGCGAGGGATTCACCGTTCTGGTCGCATAGCCGCCAAAGTAGTACAGCACAATCTCCGAACGACCACCGTAATATCGGTTGGCAAACGCATGTCCGAGTTCGTGAACGAGAATCGACACGAACGCCGCAACGATGCCGAGCAGTGTGTAATCGAGCTTCTCTGACCAATAGAGCATCGCCGAGACCAGCCAAAACCACGGATTCACACGAACCGGAAATCCGAAACACCGGAAGCGAAGGTCGTAATCGGTCGGCGCGATTTGCTGGCCAAACATGATGAAATCCGAGGGGCTGTGATGGAGAACTCCGAGACTGTAGTCGTCTCGTCGGGAACGGCAAAGTCGCGGCGAGGACGTCGATTGTCGCGGCGAATGGGCACCTCTAAACTTGCTGCTCGTTCATGTTGATCCGGCTTCTGACAGGCTGGATGTTTCGTTCCTCGCATTCACAAACAACGCATCATGGCTCGCATCAACGACAATTATTTGAAGCTCAAAGCGGGATACCTCTTTCCGGAAATCGGCCGCCGCGTGGCGAAGTTCGCGGCGGAGAACCCTTCGGCCAACATCATTCGACTGGGGATCGGCGACGTCACCGAACCGCTGATCCCGGCGGTTGTCGAGGCGTTCCATCGGGCCGTCGATGAGATGGCGAAGCGCGACACCTTTAAAGGCTACGGGCCGGAGCAGGGCTATGAATTCCTGCGAACCGCGATTGCTCAGAATGACTATCAGGCGCGCGGAGCAGACGTGTCGGCGGACGAGATTTTCGTCTCGGATGGCTCGAAGTGCGACACGGGCAACATCCTCGACATCTTCGGCGACGACAACGTCATCGCCGTGACTGACCCGGTCTATCCGGTCTACGTCGACACGAACGTCATGGCCGGACACACCGGCCCAGCCGACGACGCCGGGCGCTACGGCGGCTTGGTCTACATCCCGATGACCGCCGCGAATGGCTTCACGCCGTCGTTGCCGGATCGCAAGGTCGATCTGATTTATCTCTGCTTCCCGAACAACCCGACGGGGACGGTCATCAGCAAAGAGGCCCTGACCAAGTGGGTCGAGTACGCGAAGGCCAACGACGCGATCATCCTCTACGACGCGGCCTACGAGTCGTACATCACCGACCCGACGGTGCCGCACTCGATCTTCGAGATCCCCGGCGCGAAGGAAGTCGCGTTGGAGTTCCGCAGCTTCAGCAAGACGGCCGGCTTCACCGGGACGCGCTGTGCATTCACGGTCGTGCCGAAGGCGCTGAAGGGGAAGACGTCTTCCGGCCAGAGCGTGGACATTCACCCGCTCTGGAATCGCCGGCAGAGCACGAAGTTCAACGGTGTTTCGTACCCGATCCAAAAGGCCGCCGCCGCAGTTTATTCGCCCGAAGGCAAGCAGCAGATTCGCGACATGATCGCGTTCTACCTGACGAACGCGCGGCTGATCCGCGAGGGCTTGCAGCGAGCGAACATCGAAGTCCACGGCGGAGTGAATGCACCGTATGTCTGGCTGAAGACTCCGCACAACCTGTCGAGCTGGGACTTCTTCGATTTGCTGCTGTCGAAGGCTCATCTCGTCGGGACGCCGGGCAGTGGCTTCGGAGCGGCGGGCGAGGGCTACTTCCGCCTCTCGGCCTTTAACAGCCGTGAGAAAGTGGAAGAAGCGGTCGCACGATTCCAAAAAGTGGTGGGGTGATCGCTCAGGCTCTCTCGCCGAACGAGGTGCCGTATGTGGTTCTACTACGTCTTCGGTGGTTTTTTCGGCGGGCTGTTGTCAGTCCTGGTGCTGAGTGTTCTCGTTCTGTTGGTCGTCTGCTGGTGTTGCGGCGTGAGTCTCGATTCGCTGCTCGATTGGGGAGAACAGTCCGCGACTCTGACCTGTTTCCACTGCGGTCAGCAAACGTCATCCAGCGGTAAGACGTGTGAGCACTGCGGCGGCGAACTGCAATAAAAATTGGTCATCAGTGATGCGTATCAGTTTCATCGGATTGATCGTCTTTGGCGTAGGCGGTTTAGCATTGATCTTCGGATTGGCCAAAGGAATCTCGGCGATGATCGCCCTGTTCAAATCGGCACAAGGCGGCCACGCGACACTCGCCTGTCCACACTGTGGCCAGCAGACCGCTCATGCCAGCGGTCGGTGCGATGCCTGCGGTGCTGAGCTGTGATCTTCAACGTAGCCCTGTCACTCCGCGACAGGAAAGCCGAGTGAGGTGCGGCATCAGAAAACTCTTTGAACCTTTGAATCTCATCCTGTTCGGCCTTCCTGTCGCGGAGCGACAAGGCTACGAGAGTGCCTCATGCCCAGCTTGACCGTCGAAAATTATCTCAAAGCGATTTGGCAGATCGGTGCCACCACAGGGTCGTCGTCGGTCTCGACGGGGAAGCTCGCGCAGAGTTTGAAGGTCTCGCCAGGCACCGTCACCAGCATGCAGAAGGCGCTGGCCGAGGCGGGGCTGGCGTCGTATCGGCCGTATGAAGGTGTCAGTCTGACCGAGGCTGGTCGCACGCTCGCGCTGCGGATGCTGCGGCGGCATCGGTTGATCGAGCTGTTTCTCGTGCAGACGCTTGGCCTGACGTGGGATCAAGTCCACGAAGAGGCCGAGAATATGGAGCACGCGGTCAGTGATTTTCTGATTGACCGCATCGACAATTTCCTCGGCAATCCCGTTTGCGATCCGCACGGCGATCCGATCCCGACGGCGAACGGCGATCTGCGGACCAGTGGCGAGGAAAGTCGACCGCTCAACAGTGTTCCTGTCGGCTCGCAGGTGCGATTGGTGCGGGTGCTGAATCAGGATGCCGACTTTCTGCGGTACCTCACCGAGTCGGATTTGTCGATCGGTGCGACCGCTCTCGTGGAACAGATCAACGAGGCTGCCGGACTCGTGTCGCTGCGCCGCGGAGACCGCTCGGTCGCGATGGGTCGCGCGGCTGCCGAGCAGTTGCTGGTCGTGATGCTCTGACGAGGACTGCGAGCATTGCGATTGATTCACTCGCCGGTATGCTGTCCCGCCAGTTCGACCGCGTCAGCCAAGCGGAACTGAACCATTCGCGTCCGACCGCGAACTCGTGACTTGGTTGTGTTTCAGGATGTCCCCCGAATGTCTGCCGATCCCTCCCTCGCCCCCGCCGATCCTGCTGTGACTGCTGACTCGATTGCGGAGACCAATCCACCCGCTGAAGAGTCTCCTCGCCGAGTTATGCTCAGCCCGACTGGCGCTGAGGAATTCAGAGCGGTCGGCTCAATTGATCCCGCCAAGTTGGAGGAGAATCGCGAGCGGGCGCGAGACCTCGACGCCGAGGCCGAACGCGAAGCACGGCCGATGCGTGAACTCCCGATTCCTCGCCAACAAGCCTCCGTGGAAGTTCCGCTCGGACAAGAACTCGACGCGGCGATGGAAGCGGAGATCAACGCGGCGATGGGTGGCGGTGAGCCCTCCACCGAAGGAGCACTCGGCACAGTGACGACGGCAGTTGCGGAAGCTCCGGCCGAAGACACGCTGCACCAAGGCAAACGACTGAAAGGCAAGGTCGCGCTGCTGCACGGCGAGGACATGTTTTTGGATCTCGGTTTCCGCTCACAGGGCATCTTGCCGCTCAAGCAGTACGAGGGCAAAGAAGTTCCGGCGGTCGGTACCGAGATCGACGTGATCGTTCACACGGTCAGCCCGGAAGAGGGACTGATTCACGTCAGCTTGCCGAGCGGTCGCCAAAAAGTCTCTGGCAATTGGGACGTCGTACAAGCCGGACTCGTCGTTGATTGTGTGGTCACAAAAACAAACAAGGGCGGACTCGAAATCACCGTCGGTTCGCTGCGCGGATTTTTGCCGTCGGGGCAAGTCGATCTGCGGTTCATCGATAATCTCGAATCGTTCGTCGGTCAAAAGCTGACGGTCAAAATCATCGAAGCGAATAAGTCGAAGAAGAATTTGATCGTCAGCCGCCGAGCGTTACTGCTCGAAGAGCGCGCTCTGGCCGAAGAGCAAATTCTCAAAACGCTGGAGGTTGGCCAAACGCTCGATGGCACCGTGAAGTCGGTGAAGGATTACGGCGCGTTTGTGGACCTCGGCGGAGTGGACGGCTTCGTTCACATCGGCCAAATGAGTTGGCAGCACATCAAGCATCCCAGCGAAGTGCTCGCCGAAGGCCAGGCCGTGAAGGTCAAAGTCGTCACGATCAGCGACGACAAAAAGAAGATCGGCCTGAGCGTCAAGCAGACGAGCCAAAGCCCGTGGGACTTTGCCGCCGCGAAATACTTCCAAGGTCAAACGGTCAGTGGCACGGTCACGCGGACGACCGACTTCGGCGCGTTCGTGCAGCTCGAACCGGGCGTCGAAGGCATGGTCCACATCAGCGAACTGGACTACAAACGAGTCATCCGCGTCACCGACGTGGTCTCCGCCGGCCAAACGTTGGAACTGCAAGTCCAAACCGTCGATCCGATCAAACACCGCATCGCTCTCTCGTTGAAAGCCCTCAGGGCCAAGCCTGAACCGGCCGCGCCTCCGCCCGAAGAAGCCTCTGCCGAACCCGCCGCCACGCCGCCGAAACGCAAGACACCGCTCAAAGGTGGCCGCGAACGCGAAGAACCACGCAACGGCGGCATGTTCGGCAACCCGTCGGATTTCAAGTAGTCGGAGTTCGCTGTGGGAGTCCACCGATGGAACGACAACGTTGGACTGTGATTGCTGTTCTCTTGGCTGTGTCAGCGACGTCCGCTTTCGGACAGTCGTCGGACAAGTTTCGTGATGCTCGGCATCGCATGGTCAAGGAGTGCATCGAGCGGGAAGGGGTCAAAGACCCGCGTGTGCTGGACGCCATGCGAACGGTGCCGCGCCACGAGTTCGTGAAGCCCGGCCAGGTGAAGGACGCTTATCACGACACCGCGTTGCCGATTGGCAATCAACAAACGATCTCGCCGCCGTTCGTCGTCGCGTACATGACCGAGACCATCGATCCGAAAGCCACCGATCGCGTGCTGGAGATCGGCACCGGCAGCGGCTACCAAGCGGCGGTGCTCAGCGGATTAGTCAACGAGGTCTACACGATTGAGATTGTCGAACCGCTCGGCAAGGAAGCGGCTCGGAAGCTGAAGAAGTTGGAGTACAACAACGTCTTCTGCAAAGTCGGCGACGGATATCTCGGCTGGCCGGAGCACGCGCCGTTCGACAAGATCATCGTGACCTGCTCGCCAGAAAACGTCCCCGTGCCGCTGGTCGAGCAACTCAAGGAAGGCGGCAAGCTGCTCATCCCGCTCGGCGAACGCTATCAGCAGGCGTTTCATCTCTTCGAGAAGAAAGACGGCAAGCTCGAACAGAAGAAGTTGATCCCGACGCTGTTCGTGCCGATGACCGGCGAGTCGGAAAAGCTGCGGCAAGCTCAGCCCGATCCGCTGCACCCGCGATTGCTCAACGCCAGCTTCGAGATCGACGAGAACAAAGACGGCCTGCCTGACAGTTGGCATTATCAGCGGCTAACGGAATTGCTGACCGACAAGCCGCCCGACGGCAAAGTTTTCTTGCGAATGGAAAGCGACGATCCTGGCCGGCTGGCTCAAGCACTGCAAGGCATGGCGATCGACGGCCGGAAGATCGGCTCGGTTGCGATCGCATTGCAGGTGAGCGTCGAGAAAATCCGCCCCGGCAGCGAATCGTTTCAAAAGCCGATGCTGGTGATTCATTTCTACGACCAGAATCGCAAAGAAATCGAATCGCAAGTGATCGGCCCGTGGCTGCGTGACACCGATTGGGATACCGTCGGCAGCACGATCCCCGTTCCGAAAGAAGCCCGCGAAGCAATCATCCGCATCGGCCTCAACGGCGCGACCGGCCGCCTGGACATCGACGACATCCGCTTCCGGCCCAAGCCCAGGTGAAGAAAGAGTGGCAAGTGATGAGTGGCGAGTGGCGAGTTGAAGACAGCTTTTTTTTCGACATCTCGCGGACGCAGATCGAAGTGACCGGCCGCGACCGCGTGAAGTTCCTGCACAGTTTCTGCACGAACGACGTCAAGAAACTGCAACCGGGAGAAGGCTGCGAAGCGTTCGTGACGAACGTCAACGGCAAGGTGCTCGGCCACATCTTCGTGTTCGCCGAGCGAGACTCGATGTGGCTGGATTCCGTCGGAGGCTCCGCCGCGGCGGCGCTGCTGCCGCATTTCGACAAGTACGTCATCACCGAAGACGTCCGCTTCACGGATCGCTCCGCCGAGTTCGCGGAGTTTTTGCTAGCCGGATCGTCATCGACCGAGTTGCTCGAACGGCAGGGATTGTCAGTCGCCTCTTTACCGCGTTACGGACATCTGACGCACGGAAGCGACGTACTGACGTTGCGATCCCTCCGCCGAGTCGATTGGCTCGACTCGCCGACATGGCTGCTGTCGATTCCGGTTGGTCAGCGCGACGAGGTTCAAGGGGCACTGACTCAAGCCGGCGTGCGTGAGGCGGACAATGGCGAGGTCCACGCCTTGCGAGTTGCCGCTGGGTTTCCGATCTACGGCATCGACATCACGGAGGAGAACCTCGCTCAAGAAGTCGGCCGTACAGCGCTGGCAGTCTCGTTCACGAAAGGCTGCTATCTCGGCCAAGAACCGATCGCCCGCATCGACGCGATGGGCCACGTCAACCGCCAGTTGTGCCGACTCGAACTTTCGTCGGGGCCGCTCCCAGCTCCCGGCACAGCAGTCCTCGACAAGCCGACGTCCGAGGGCAAAGTGATTGGCACAATCACGTCCTCTGCTCCGACAATCATCGCGAACGCTGACAAGCTGCGAGCCTTGGCTTACCTTCGCAGTGCCTTTGCGAAATCCGGCAGTCAAGTGTTCGTCGAAGAGCATGCCGCAAACGTCCTTTGAACAGTCCATGAGTCGTCCACAAATCCTTGAGGAGTTCCGCCCCATGACCCACTCGCCGAATCCACAGACTTCGTCGTTCGACCGTCGTGACTTCTTGCAGGTGAGTGCCGCACTCGGAGCCGGTTTGTGGGCGTCGGGTGTGACGAAGGTTTCCGCCGATGATGCCGAGACTCGCAAGCTGAACGTCGGTGTGATGGGCTTGAGCCGCGGACTCGGTCACGTCGATGCGTTGCTCAAGATGGGGACGGACAAGAACGTCGAGATCGCGTACCTCTGCGAGGTCGATGCCAACCGACTCGAACGCGGGCAGAAGATCGTCACCGACAAAATCGGCCGGACTCCGCAAGGCGTGACGGACTTTCGGAAGATGCTCGAAGACCCGACGCTCGATGCGGTCTTCATCGCGACCTGCAATCACTGGCACGCACCAGCGGCGATCTTGGCGTGCTCGGCCGGCAAGCACGTTTACGTCGAGAAGCCCGGCAGCCACAACGCGGCCGAGAGCGAGATGATCGTTGCGGCGGCTCGCAAGAATAAGCGCGTCGTGCAGATGGGCAATCAGCGCCGCAGTTGGCCGGTCGTGCAAGAGGCGATCGAGAAGCTCAAGGCGGGTGCGATCGGCAAAGTCATGATGGCCCGCTGTGTCTACAACGGCTTGCGCGGCCCGATCGGCAAAGGAATCGTCCAGGTTCCGCCGGCGCATCTCGATTACGAGCTGTGGCAAGGACCGGCTCCCGACCGGCCGTACAAGTCCAATTTGATTCCATACAACTGGCACTGGCACTGGCACTGGGGTGGCGGGGAGATGGCCAACAACGGCATCCACGGCCTGGATGTCGCGCGCTGGGGTTTGGGAGTCGATTGCCCCTCGACGGTCTCGTTCGTCGGCGGACGATACGCTCACGATGACGATCAAGAGACGCCCGACACCGGCGTTGCGATGTTCGACTTCGGCGACAAGGCGATCTCGTGGGATGTCAGCAGTTGTCATCCTCGTCGCGGCGAGAACCTGCCGTTCGTCACCTTCTACGGCAGCGAGGGAACCCTGCAACTGGAACCGGGGATGCAAATCCTCGACCTGCAAGGCAAAGAAGTCGAGAACAAGAAGAACGAAGTCGGCAACGGCGACGTGATTCACATGGGCAACTTCCTGGACGCAATCCGTACCGGCAAGACACCGAACTCGGAGATCGCCATCGGTCAGGCGAGCACGCTGCTGTGTCATCTCGCAAATATTGCGTACCGCACTGGCCACACGCTGCATCTCGATCCGCAGACGAAGAAGATCAAAGATGATCCCGCCGCGATGAAGCTCTGGGGCCGCGAGTACCGCAAAGGCTGGGAACCGAAAGTGTGAACTCGACCGGACGTAGGCGTCCGATCTACGCCTTCGGCTTCATCGCCAGCAACCGTAGTTGCTTGTCGTGATGCGCGGTCGCGAGCTGAATTCCATCCGGGTGCAACGCGAGATCACGCACCGCGTTGCCAATGTTGAGCGTGTGAAATTCATTCTTCTCGCCCGGCTTCCAGAAGAAGAGGTGTCCGCCGCCGCCACCTCCGACCGCGCCGATCAGGAAGTTCTCCGGGTGCAGAACCGCACCGAACGCTTTGCCGTTCAGGCCCGACTTGGCGAGGTGTGCGATCGTCTCTTTGCCGGTTTCCCAATCGACCATGCAGAACGCGGGATTGCCCACGCCGGCGAAAGCGTTCGAGACGTTCGTGATGCCGCCCGCCACGAACTGTTTGCCGTCCTTCGCGAACTGCAACGAGTACGGTCCGCCGTAGTCGGCCATGAAACCGGGATCGTATTTGTGGAGCGTCGGGACTTTGAACGATCGCAGAGCCTTGCCGGTCTCGACTTCCCAGTCGATGAAGTTCGCGATCAGGTCGCCGGAGATCAGGTTTTTTCCGCCTGAGTGAAACGCGACGTTGTAGACGTGCCGCTCGTGACCAGTCATCTCGCGGACGAGGCTGCCGTCGGCGACTTTCCAGAGTTTGACTTTCATGTCGTTGCCGCAGGACGCGACGAACTGGCCGTCCGGGCTGATGTCGATCGCTCGAATCCAGCCGGTGTGAGCTTCGACGGTGCGGATCGGAGCCGGCTTCTCGGCGGCGGTCTGCCACCAGACGAGCCGTCCGTCATGTCCGCCGGTCAGCACGGTCTCGCCTTTGTTCGCGAACGCGATCGCTCGCACCCACGAATTGTGAGCACCTTCAAAATCGGTCTTCGCGCCGCTGGCCAAGTCCCAGCGCACGACTTTCGAGTGCTGTAAGCCGACGAACACAAATCGGCCGCTCGGATCGAACCGGCACGAGACCAGCGAGGCTTCGTTGGCGAACGACTTGACGACATGCGTTTGAACGGGATCGGCAGGCATGATTGGTCTCCGGCGGGAAGGTTGGCGGGCGTTCGCGACACACGATAAGCTCGCGCGGTCGAGTTGGGGAGGAGTAACGTCGTGATCGTGGGACTGGGCACAGACATCGTCGAAGTCCATCGGATTGGCAAGATGATCGAGCGGCATGGGGACTCGTTCGTGAACCGCATCTTCACGCCCGCTGAGATCGCCTACTGCCAGCAACGCAAGTTCTCTTCCGAACCGTTCTCCGGCCGCTGGGCCGCCAAAGAAGCCGTGATGAAAGCGCTCGGCACCGGCTTCATCCAAGGGACGCACTTCCAAGAGATTGAGATCGTCACCGAGGAATCCGGACGTCCGCGCGTCGTGCTGCACGGTTCGACTGCCGACCTCGCGAAACAACTCGGCATCGGCGAGATTCTCGTCACGATGTCGCACTGCCGAGAATACGCCACTGCCACTGCGATCGGCCTGCGATCCACCTGACCGGCCGGAAGCCGATGGCTGACAGCCGACCGCCGAAATACCGTTTTTGAAACTCAAAGGATCATCCCATGCGTCATCGGCTTAAACTCACCGCGCTGATTTGCGTGGTGTTCTCGGCGGCGATACTGCCGGCCGCCGAATTTGATTCCGCGAATCTCGGCAAAATCCGCGAGCGGATGCAGGCGTTCGTCGATCAAAAGGTGATCGCCGGCGCGGTGACAGCGGTCGGATCGAAGAACGGATTAGCGCATCTCGAAGCAGTCGGACTGCAAAGGATCGAGACCAAGCAGCCGATGCCGACGAACGCGCTGTTTCGCATCGCGTCGATGACCAAGCCGATTACCGCCATGGGCATCATGATCCTGCAAGAAGAAGGAAAACTCTCGGTCGATGATCCGGTCGAGAAACACCTGCCGGAGTTTCGCGGCCAGCGGATCGTTGCCACGCGCGAAGGGGACAGCATCACGCTGAAGAAGCCGTCGCGAGTCATCACGCTGCGCGACTTGCTGACACACACCTCCGGCTTGCCGGGCGGATTTCCGGCGGGACTCGCGGACTTGTATCAGTCGCGCCAACGGACGCTGGCTGAGGCGGTTCTAGTCAGTTCGCAACAGCCGCTCGACTTCGAGCCGGGGAGCAAGTGGTCGTACTGCAACGCCGGAATCGACACGCTCGGTCGAGTCATTGAAGTGGCCTCTCGCCAATCGTTCGAGGAGTTCCTGACCGCTCGCATTTTTCTTCCGCTGGCGATGAACGACACCGCGTGCTTTCCGACCGAGCAACAGTCGCCGCGCATCGCCGGCTTGTACGACTCGAAGAACGGCGAACTCATCGTCGCGAACCAGCCGATCGTTGGACCCGCGACGGGAGCCAAGCATCCGATCCCGGCCGGCGGGCTGTACTCGACGGCGGCCGATCTGGCGAAGCTGTATCAGGCGATGCTCAACGCGGGGCAACGCGGTTCGACGAAAATCATTTCGCCCGAAAGCGTGCTGACGATGACCAAAGTGCAGACCGGCGATCTACAATGCGGCTTCGTCCCCGGTATGGGTTTCGGTTTCGGTTGGGCGGTCGTCAAAGAGCCGCAAGGAGTCACCGCGATGATCTCACCCGGCACGTTCGGGCACGGCGGAGCCTTCGGGACTCAAGCCTGGGTCGACCCGAAACAAGACCTGTTCGTGATCCTGCTGATCCAGCGAGTCGGTCTCGCCAACGCCGACGGTTCCAACATCCGCCGAGAGTTGCAACAACTCGCCGTGGACGCGATCAAACGCACTCCGTAGGTCAGGCTTTCCAGCCTGACCCGAATGGGCCATCGAAGGTCAACCCTTGATCGAGTCAGCCTGGAAAGGCTGACGTATTTCTGAAAGGCACGTCGATGCACACTTGGTCGATTGGATTGATCCTGAGTTTTTCCGCATTCGCAACCGCACCACTTTCTGCGCAGGATAAAGCCGCGCCGCGCACCTTTCTTGGTGCGTCTGAGTGTGTGAAGTGTCATCTCAGCGGGCTGCCGAAGGCGGACGATGCGGACTCGGTCGCTCTCGATGTGCTTGGCTTCACCGGGTTGGTCAACGACAGTTGGGTCTTGCTCGATGAGCTGAAGACTTGGGCAAATCAAGACAAGCACGCACAGGCTTTCACGTCGCTGCTCAATGAGCGATCGCAACGGATGGGCAAGCTGCTGGGGGTCGAAGAGATTCATCGCGACAAGCGGTGTCTGGCGTGTCACACCGGCTACCCGCTTGCAGCGATGGGCGGTGATCCGCACTTGATGCCGGCCGAGATGGTCAAGAATCTGAAGGTCTCGCAAGGAGTCAGTTGCGAAGGTTGCCACGCGCCGTCGGGAGACGCGACGAAGGAAGGAAACAACGTCTCCGGCTGGTACATGCCGCACGCCCAGAAGGAGCCGTGGCGATTTCTGTCGGAGAAAGACAAGAGCGAGAAATTCGGATTCACCAGCATCCGGTCAGCATCGGCTCGCGCGCGGATGTGTTTAACCTGTCATCTCGGCAATGCGGCCGAGGGAAAAATCGTCACGCACGAAATGTACGCTGCCGGACATCCGCCGCTGCCGGGCTTTGAACTCGCCAGCTTTGCGGCGCAGATGCCCAAGCACTGGCGCGACTTCGACAAGAAGCCCGATGGCGTGCGTGCGGAGTTTCTGGAAAAGAGTGCCGACGACAGCTACAGCCGTTCGTCGTTCAAGCCGGACAATTTGCACGAGACGAACAGCGTGCTGGTCGCCGCCCTCGTCTCGTTCAGCGAAAACTTGAAACTGTCCGCTTCGCTCGCGGACGAACGCTTCACGACACCGGTGGCGAAACCGGATTGGCCGGAACTTGCGCAGTTCGAGTGCTTCGCGTGTCACCACGATTTGAAAGACCGGAGTTGGCGACAACGCCGCACGCTGCGCGGCGCGCCTGGCCGACCGCTGTTGCGAGCCTGGCCGATCGCGCT
>CAMAWN010000102.1 GCA_945861865.1 Candidatus Kuenenia stuttgartensis
CGCCGCAAAGCGCCGTGGCGATGACTCGCTGGGTGCGTGGGCAGGTCGAGCACAACGTACCGTACGATCAGTTCGTGCGGTCGATCCTCACCGTGCAAGGCTCGACGCTCGGTGAATCGCCCGCAGCTTTTTTCCAAGTACAACCGGACCCGGAAAAATCGGCGCGGGCCGTGAGCCAATTGTTTCTCGGTGTGCGCATCGAGTGTGCCCAGTGTCATCATCATCCCTTCGAGCGCTGGGATCAGAAGGACTATTTCGCGCTGGCCGGATTCTTCACCGGCATCGAGCGGAAGGGACATCCGCAAGGCGGAATGAAAATCGTTGCCACTGCCGGAAACGACCTGAAACATCCGCGCACTGGCAACGCCGTACCGGCCGCGGCGCTGGGCGCGCAGCCGGCCGAGTTGACATCGGGTCGGGATCGTCGCCAGGTCTTCGCCGAATGGGCGACTAGTCCCCAGAACCCATTCTTTGCGCGGACGATTGCGAATCGGCTGTTTGCCCATTACTTCGGACGCGGTCTCGTGGAACCGCTCGACGATCTGCGGGCGACGAATCCGGCCTCGAATGAGCCGCTGCTGGATGCGCTGGCCCACCACTTGATCGAACTGCGCTTTGACCTCAAGGCTTTCTCCCAGACGCTGCTCAACTCGCAGGTCTATCAGCTCAGCTCCGAAGTGAACGTGTCGAATCAACTCGACGAGCAGAATTATTCGCATGCGGCGTGGAAACCGCTGCCGGCCGAAGTGCTGCTCGACGCGGTGTCGCAGGCGACGGCGGTGGCCGAGGAATTCAACGGGTGGCCGACGGGTTACCGCGCGATTCAAGTCTGGGACAACAAACTGCCGTCGCATTTTCTCGAAGTGTTCGGCAGGCCGAAACGTCTAACGGTGTGTGCCTGCGAGCGTGGCACCGAGCCGAGCATCGCTCAGGTTCTGCACCTCATGAACTCGCCGGACACAATGCGCAAGATCCAGGACCGCGCGGGCCGGACGGCGCGGTTGACCAGTTCGAACCTCGCGGCAGACGGGATCATCGACGAGCTGTACCTGGCCACTCTAACGCGATTCCCGGGCGAAGCCGAACGACAACTCATGCAGCAGGTGTTTGCCGAATCCAACAATCGCCGCGAGGCGGCCGAAGATAGACTGTGGACGCTGCTTAATACGAAGGAATTCGTGTTCAACCGTTAGGTCAATGGAAAGCAACCATGTTCGAAGTCAAGTTTGGTCCGCACCAGCACTGTGACGGGATCACGCGACGGCAACTGATTCGCCTCGGCAGCACAGGCTTGCTCGGTGGGCTGAGTTTGCCGACGCTCTTGCAGTTACAGGCAAATGCGGCCACGCCCAAGCTGTCGACGGCCAAGGCGTGTATTTTTTTGATGCTCGAAGGTGGCCCCAGTCACATTGATATGTGGGACCTGAAGCCGGACGCCCCCGCGGAGATTCGCGGACCATTCCGACCGATGTCCACCGTCGTGCCCGGCACGCAAATCAGCCAACTCCTTCCGCTCTCGGCGAAAGTCGCGGACAAGTTCACCATCCTGCGGTCACACAGCCACAACGACAACGCGCATCAAACGGGTCGGCATTGGGTGCTCACCGGCTATCCGCCGAATTTCGGCGACGGAGGGGCTAAGGGGGTTCCGTTCAATGATCTGTATCCGTCGATCGGGTCGATCGTGTCGCGCGAATTGGGTCCGGGCGGGCAAGTGCCGCCGTATGTCGAAATCCCAAACGCGCTCGGGCCGGGTGGGCCAGGTTTTTACGGAGCCAAGTACGCTCCTTTCACCATCGACAATGATCCTGCCCAGCCGGACTTCGCGGTGCGTGACCTGAACATCCCCGAGTCCCTCACGCATGGCCGCTTTGCTCGGCGACAACGGTTGCTGGCCGACGTGGACCGACTGGGCGCCGGCCAACAGGCCACGGGCCGTGCGCGAACGTTGGGATCCTATTACGAAAAGGCCGTGGACCTGGTCACGTCCCCGCAAGCGCGCAAGGCGTTCGACATCCAGGCCGAACCCACGGCGACGCGCGAACGCTACGGCTACTCTTCGATCGGACAGTGTGCCCTGCTGGCGCGGCGACTCGTCGAGGCCGGCGGACGTTTCATCGGCATCGACCACGGAAGTTGGGACACGCACACCGATAACTTCCCCAGCCATGAGAAAACGCTTGTCCCGCCTACCGACCGCGCGCTCAGCGCACTGGTCAGCGATCTCGACGAACGCGGGATGCTCGACGAAACGCTCGTGGTCATGATGGGCGAAATGGGACGAACTCCGCGTATCAATAACGACGCAGGACGCGATCATTGGTCGCAATGCCAAACCGTGATCCTGGCGGGCGGCGGGATCAAGCGCGGAGCCGTCGTCGGCGCCAGCGACAAGACGGCCAGCTTTCCCACCACACAGCCCTACGGCATTCAAGATCTGTTGCGCACGATCTTCCACGTGCTGGGAGTCGACGCGGACAAGGTCTACCAAACACCGCTGGGCCGCCCCGTGCCGATCGTTAACGGCGGCAAACGAATCGATGAACTGTTGGCGTGAGGGCCCGACATGAATGACGTATTGCGAGCCCATGGAGCATGGTGTGACTTCTCGCGAATTCACCTTCGAGATGCAGCACGCTGGAAACTGCTGAAGGCTTGGTCACTTTCCCTTACTCTTTGTCTTCTCGCCGCCGACGCGGCGTTTGCTCAAAAGGCGCCGCAGCTCGGTTACGTCTTTCCACCCGCGATTCGCGCTGGCGAAAGCACAGACGTCCAACTCGGCGGTTTCGACTTTACGCCGGATATGCAATGGTTCGTGCATGACGAGCGTGTGCGCCTGCGAACATTAGGCGCACCGGGCGATTATCAGTTGACGCCGCCGCCTTATTGGATCGGACCACGCGCGGGAGTGGGAGCGATGCCGCTTGCGCGCGAGGTCGCCGGACGATTTGACGTGGACCCTGCCATGCCCGCGGGACTCGTTCTCTGGCAAGTGGCGAATGCCAACGGCTGCTCGCAAACTGCCTTGGTTTATGTGAGTCGTGGGCGGGAGATCGTGGAATCCCGCTCCCGTGAGTTACCCCAGCGACTGCCCGCGATTCCCATCGCCGTGTCCGGCCGCTTGAGCCGGCTGACTGAGGTGGATCGATACGAAGTCGTTGCCGATCTGGATGGCCCCATTTCCATCGACCTCATGGCCCGGCGACTCGGCGCAGGATTCAACGGCATTTTGCAGGTCCGAGATTCCGCGGGCCACTTGTTGGCCGACTTCGCTGACACGCAAGGATTGGACGGCGGCGTCACGTTCACAGCCAAGGTGGGTGAAAAGTATACGATCGCATTGCACGACGCCGATTTTCGCGGAGATCGCACGTACGTTTATCGGCTCGCCGTAACAAGCGGGCCGCGCGTCGTCGGCACGCTTCCTGCCGCCGGCCAGCGTGGGACGTCGCGCGAACTGGAGTTTGTCGGCATGGGCATCGCCAGCGGCAAGCCGGAGTTGGAGTCGTTTCGCCAAGTCGTCTCCTTCCCGGCCGATCCGGCGATGGTCGCACATACGCACCCGCTGAAGACGCCGTTCGGCACGGTCGATGTCACAATTCCGCTGAGCGACATGGCGGAACAGGTCGGTGTGGGCCCACCGCCGACGACGGCGCCGATTGCGATTACGAATATCCTGCCGCCGGATACGGACCAACAGCGTTTCTCGTGGAGTGTCGAGAAGGACGAGCGCTGGTCGCTCGATCTGCAATCACGCGCGATCGGCGGGCGACTTGACGTGGCCATCTCGGTGCTCGATCCCGATGGCAAGCAGGTTGCCGAAAACGACGACTTGCCCGGAACAACAGACGCTGGACTTGAGTTTCGCGCCGCCGCAAGCGGGACCTTCACCTGCGTCGTGCGAAGCATGGCCTCGCGATTCGCAACGGCGGACGAACTGTACCGACTTCAAATCCGACGCAGCGCGCCGGGTTTTTCGCTCACCGTTCCGCAGCAGATTAACCTGCCGCTAGGAGGCAAGGCGGAGGTCCCCGTCCACGTCGTGCGATCCGGCGGATTTGATGGCGAGATTGCGCTCGCGGTGGAAGGATTGCCCGCGGGCGTTTCGCCCATGGGAGAATGGACGATTCCAGCCGGGAAGAATGACTTGAAGGTGGTCATCCAGGCGGCGCCCGACGCCGCGGTCGTGGCGGGCGCCATCCAATTTCGCGGCGCCGGAAAAATTGGAGATGCAATGGTGACTCGACCGGCGACCGCCGTGGCATCGGGAAATCTTTGCCCGCGTTCTCCCGCGGATCAGCGGACCACGACGGTCCTGCTGGCAGTGACCATGACGCCACCGTTCGAAGTCCTTCTCGTTGACCGCACGCGTCAGCGGGACGTGCATCGGGGCTCGACGTGTCTGGCAGAAATGGAAATTGTCCGCAAGAACGGATTTGCCGGCGAGATTCAACTCGAGATGGCGGCGGTGCAGGGTCGCTACTTGTGCGGAAGTCGCGGCCTGAACGTGCGCGTTCCGCCGGAGACGACGCGAGTGATTTATCCCGCGTGGATGTCCGAGTGGCTTGGTACGGAGTTCACGATTCGAATGGCCACGCAGGGTGTTGCCGCCGTCCCCGATCCAAAGGGCACCCTTCGTTATCTGACGAAGCCCGCGGATGCTCAGATTACGATGATCATGGAAGGGGCGCTGCTGAAGGTCACAACGCCGAAAAAGGAATCGTCGATGCGGTTTGGCAAGTCGCTCGATGTGCCGGTTGTCCTCGCCCGTTCCGCGAAGTTGCCCGTTGCGGCAACCATCAAACTCCATGTTCCGGACGAAGCTTTCGGACTGCTGCACGCGGAACCTCTCGTGCTTCCACCCGGTCAAGACCAGGGAATGCTACGCATCACTTCGATCGCCGATCCGCGCCTGTTGGGCCAGTGGTCGCTCAGCCTCAGTGCCACCGCCCTCCAGGACGGCAAGTGGCCCGTGGTTTCTGAAATCTCGTTGCCGCTGGTAATCGACGGCAAACAGGAGTGACCAGTGATCCACGGCGAGTAGAACCATGCAACACACCACGACACCGCTTGTCACCGTTGATCGCCGCCTCATTCTCGTCCTGGCTACGCTGCTGATAGCGCTAGGTTTTACTCGAGGCACGCTCGCTGACGAGCCGAAGGTGGATCAGTTCGTGGGATTGGCTGAAGAATATCTCGCACAGGTTCGACCGTTACTGAATCAGTTTTGCCTGAAATGCCATTCGACAGCCAAGCCGCAAGGAGACTTGGACCTCGAACGGTTCACGACACTTGCCGAGGCGCGTCGCGCGACGAAGACATGGCTAAAGGTCGTGGAAATGCTCGACAATGGCGAGATGCCGCCCGAGGAATCGAAACAACCATCAACAGAGCAGCGAAAGTACTTGCGTGGTTGGGTTGAGAAATATCTCGACGCCGAAGCGTTAGCGAGTGCCGGTGATCCGGGACCGGTTGTGCTGCGGCGACTGAACAATGCCGAGTACACCTACACGATCCGCGATCTGACCGGCGTTGACCTGGAACCAGCTCGCGAGTTTCCCACGGACAGCGCCGCCGGCGAAGGGTTTACCAATGCCGGCAACGCGCTGTCGATGTCGCCGGCGCTGCTGACGAAGTATCTCGATGCCGGCAAAGAGATCGCGCGTCACGCGGTCCTGCTTCCGGAGGGAATTCGCTTTTCGCAGTTCACTGCACAGCGGGACTGGACGAATGAAACGCTGCTGAAGATCCGGCAGTTCTACCGCCAGCGGGTCGAGACTATCGACCTGGGTGTCGGAACATCGGTCGGCCTCATGAATTTGCACGGAGATTGTCGCCTTGGGCAAGCGGGAAAGTTGCCGCTCGAAAAATACTTCGCCGCGACACTCGCGGAACGGACCGCGCTCCGCTCGGGCGAGAAGACGATCTCCGTCGTGGCTGCGGAACGTGGCCTGAATGTTAAGTATTTGGGATTGCTCTGGACGAATTTGACCGCGACCGAACCATCGCCGCTTCTCGATGGACTTCGCACTCGCTGGCGCGACGCCAAGCCAGAGGATGCCGCGGCGCTCGTGACCGAGGTCGCCGCGTGGCAGAGGGGATTGTGGGCATTCAACGTGGTCGGCTTGATGGGCCGGAAGGGAAGCGGAACACGCTGGCAGGAACCGGCGAGTCCGCTCGTGGCGCAGCGGGAGTTTCGTCTTCCGATCCCCGCCGCGAAGGAGGGTGAGGCGGCGAAGGAAGTTGTCATCTCGCTGGTGATCGGCGATTGCGGTGACGGCAACGAACGGGATTTTGCCGTCTGGCATCAACCACGGCTGGTGGCTGACAAGCAGCCGGATATTCTCCTGCGCGACATCCCGAAGCTGAAGGGGGTTGATCCTGCGGCATTCGGCAAGCACCCCAACGGCAAGTCGATCGATGCGGCGTCGCTCTGCGTGCGAGCCCCTTCGGTCATCACGCTGCGCCTGCCCGGTGCAATCACCGCGGGGCGGACGCTGGTGACGACCGCTGCGCTCGATCCGGAAGCGGGCGGCGACGCGAGCGTTCAACCCGACGTGGTGCTCGGCGAGGCGGAAGTGAAGTCCGGGCTGATGGCCGCGACAACGACGGTGACGCTATCGACCGTCACGGCGCTCTATCCGGACGATCGCACGCTGTCGTACCAGAAACCCGTGCTGGTCGCAGCGGAAGGCGCGGCGAAGACAAAGTTTGAAGCGGCGATGGAGGCGCACCGCCAGTTGTTTCCGATCTCACTGTGTTACCCGCAGGTCGTGCCGACCGATGAAGTTTTGACGCTGACTCAGTTCCACCGCGAAGACGAGCACCTGATGCGACTGGTGCTGGACGAGGCCGAGCGGCGGGAAATCGATCGACTCTGGGACGAACTGCGATTCGTCAGCCAGGATCCGCTGAAGCTGGCGGCCGTTCTCGATTCACTGGTCGAGACCACCAAGGGCCATCCTCAGGACGGTGGTTTCAACGAGGCCGTCAAACCGTTCCATGAGCGGGCCGAAGCATTTCGCAAGCGACTGATTGACATGGAACCGAAGCAGCTCAACGCATTGATCGAATTCGCTTCGCGCGCCTTTCGCCGTCCGCTGGACGAACAGGAAGCCGAAAACTTGCGGGCCTTGTACCGCCGACTGCGCTCGGAAGAGTTGTCGCACGAGGACGCCTTCCGGCTGGTCCTGGCGAGAGTCTTTGTCGCGGCTCCTTTCCTGTATCGATTCGAGTCGGTTCCCGACGGCGCGTCGTCGGCCCAGGTCTCCCACTGGGAGCTGGCGAGTCGCTTGAGTTATCTCCTCTGGTCATCACTGCCCGATAAAGAATTGCGAACGAAGGCGGCCGACGGGACTCTGCGGCAACCAGAGGTACTGGAACAGCAAACGCGACGCATGCTCAAAGACGCTCGCGTGCGCCGCCTGGGGACGGAGTTCGCCTGCCAGTGGCTGCACATTCACGACTTTCCCGCAACAGAAGCGAAGAGCACGCAGCTTTTCCCTGAGTTCACCGAACTGCGCGGCGACATGTACGAGGAGTCGATCCTGTTTCTTACGGATCTGTTTCAAAGCGACGCTTCGCTGCTCGGTCTTTTGAACGCCGATCACACGTTCGTCAACGAACGATTGGCGAAGTTCTACGGCGTCGCGGGCGTCGAGGGTGAATCGTGGCGGCGGATCGAGGGGATCCAGCAGCACGGTCGAGGCGGGATTCTCGGCCTGGCCGCGACGCTCGCCAAACAATCTGGCGCATCACGCACGAGTCCCATTCTGCGCGGCAACTGGGTCAGTGAAGTGCTGCTCGGCGAAAAGCTGCCGCGTCCGCCGAAGAACGTTCCGCAACTCGCGGAAACAGTCCCGGACGGCCTGACCGAACGGCAGATGATCGAGCGACACAGCAGCGACGCCGCCTGCGCCAAGTGTCATCAGCGCGTCGATCCACTGGGGTTTGCTCTGGAGGGCTTCGACGCCATCGGTCGCCGCCGTGGACGAAGCCAGACGGGGCTCGCCATTGACACCAAAACGAAACTGGCCGGTGGTCACGAACTGGATGGGTTGACGGGGCTGCGCAGCTATCTGCTGGAACACCGCCGCCAAGCCGTGGTGGGGCAATTCTGCCGCAAGCTGCTGGGATATGCGCTCGGCCGCGAGACACAATTGTCGGATCAGCCGTTGCTGGCGGAGATGCAGCAGAAACTGGCTGAGGATGGTTATCGTACGTCGACGGCCGTTCTCGCCATTGTCCGGAGTCGTCAGTTTCGGGAAATCCGCGGACGAGAAACGCCATCTGCCGAGACCCCGTAGTTCCACCCGATCAATACAAGCACATTCCTCCTGTTCGGAGTCTTCGCCATGCAAAACCAACTCCTCCAACGCCGTACTTTCCTCCGTGGTTTAGGCGTCACGATGGCGCTGCCGTGGATGGAGTCGCTCGCCGTCTGGGGCGCCGACGGCACGACGCCCGCAGTTCGCGCGAACGAACCGCCGGTCCGACTGGCCGTGTTGTTCTCGGGAAACGGTTTTCATGCCGGTCAGTGGTGGGCCAAGGGTGTCGGTAAAGACATGACGCTCGGCCCAGTTCTGGAGTCGCTGACCGACTTCCGCGAACGACTGCTGTTCATCAACGGGCTGTACAACGCGGAAGCTCTGAAGGGGAACATCCATAGTTCGCAGACGGGCAATCTGTTGTCGGGAGCAACCTTGGCTGCTGGTGGCGAGATTCGTTCGGGGACCAGTTTCGATCAGCTTGTCGCGCAAAAATACGGACACTCGACGAAAGTGCCGAGCCTGGTCCTCGGCTGCGAGCGGTCGAATCCGGGGATTCACAAGAACTATTCGATGCTTTACAGCTCGCACATCTCGTGGAGTTCGCCGACCGCCCCGACGCCACTGGAACTGTATCCCGCCCTGGCATTCGACCGGCTCTTCAAGGGTGAGGGAGAGCGGGGTGATCGTGGCGTGCTCGACGCGGTGCTCGGCGAGGCGAACCGGTTCCGCGGCAAGATCAGCGCCAGCGATCAGCAGAAACTCGACGAGTATCTCAATTCAGTGCGCGAGGTCGAACAGCGTCTCGAACTGGCTGGCAAACAAGGGGAATTCCAGGGCTGGCGGCCGACCCTCGACAAGCCCAACGTCCCGCGGCCGCCCGAGGGCATTCCACAAAATCTCGCCGACCACATGCGGCTGATGTGCGACATTCTCGTTCTGGCCTTCCAAACCGATGCGACTCGCGTCTGCACGCTGAAGTTGAACAACGACCACAGCTACCTGCAGTTTCCCCACTTGAACGTCGAAGTCGGACATCACGAACTGTCGCACTCCGATCGAGGCAAGATGTCACCCGAGTGGCTGAAAGTGAACCAGTTCTTTCTGGAGCAGTTCGCCTACATCGCCCGCAAGCTCGACGCCATCCAGGAAGGCGAGCGGACCGCGCTCGACAATTCCGTGTTGATGTATCTGTCGAGCATGCAAACTGGCAGCCACGATGCCAGCAATCTGCCGTGCGTGGTCGTGGGGGGTGGCGGCGGTCAATTGCAGGGCGGTCGAGTGCTCGACTACGCCAGTCAGCCAAACCGCAAGATGTGCAGCCTCTACCTGGCGCTGCTCGATAAATTCGGAATCCACCCGAAGGAGTTCGGCGACTCCAGCGAACGGCTGGCGGAAGTGTAATGCACGGGCACACCCGTAATGGGAGCCAAGCGATTTCCGATGCATGATACGCCAGTTCGATTTGCAGCGATGGAGAGATAGTCCATGAAGTACTGCTCGATACTGCTGGCTTTGAGCTGGTTTGTATGCGTCGGCCCCGTCGTCGCCGATCAGCCTGCCAACGGCGAGTTGCAATGGAAACTGAGCGAGGAATTCCGCGGGGGAGCGGACAAAGAGAATCCCAACGCCGACGCACGCGAGTATCCGACCTGGCACTTCCTGCGCACGACGCGCTCGGAAGGGCCAATCGAAACACGTCGCTGGCTTCGCGACGGACGATACGTGCCACTTGGTGAAAAGGGGGAGAGGCTCTTTGGCTTACCCTTTGATGGCTGGATTTTCCGAGGTGCCGCCAGCGCGGAGTCTCCTGTTGTATCACGGGCCACTGAGGAAAACGCCGCGGGTCTCAGCGTGAAGCGAGGCGACCTGGTGGTTGCCCCCGGTCCGGAACATGCCACAGTGATCGGCTGGCGCAGCCCGGCCGCCGGGAAGTTGGAGATGCATGGTTTTTTCGAGCATGTTCAGGCGAGTAGCGGTGTCACTTGGTACGTCGAACGCGGACCAGCGCCGAATGTCGAACGCGGGTTTGAGCCCGTATCGTTGAGAAGTGGCCGTTTAGTTTTTGGTACCGCCGCGCAGAAGGCGGAGTTCCATATCCAAGATCAGAGTGTTCAGCCCGGTGAGTATGTCTATTTCATAGTCGATGCCCAGGCCGACGGCACCGCCTCGCCTCATCCCGGCGACGGTACGCGATTCGACGTGACGATTTCGTTGGCGGGGGCGATTCCACCGGCTGTTCCGCAATTCGAGACCGACGTGTTGCCGATCCTGACGGCTCGATGCGTGCATTGTCACGACTCCAAGTCCCGGGAGGGGCGGCTTCAGTTGGAGACCGTGTCGTCGCTGTTGGCCGGTGGGAGCAATGGGCCGGCGGTGGTGGCGGGGTCACCCGAACAGAGCCTACTGGTCGAGAGGGTGCAGTTGGGGGAGATGCCTCCGGGAAAAAACGAACGATTGTCGACCGAAGAGGTTGCCGTGCTGCGGAGGTGGATCAAGGCCGGACTGCCCGCGCGCGAAACAATCCGCCCCGTCGCCGGCTCGCTGTTCACCGAAGTAGAACGCCAGCACTGGGCGTTTCAACCATTGTCGCTGCCTTCGGTGCCGGCGGTCAGAGGGGCGGATCAGGCTCTCACGCCCATCGACCGCTTTCTGCTTGCCCGCCTAGAGGGGAATGGGCTGTCGTTCTCGCAACCGGCAGATCGCACGACATGGCTGCGGCGGGTGACGTTCGACATGACCGGACTGCCCCCTACTTCCGAAGAACTGGCGCAGTTCGAGCAAGATCAGCGGCCCAAGGCTTACGAACAAACGGTCGACCGGCTGCTGGGATCGCCACAGTTTGGCGTCCGTTGGGGCCGGCACTGGCTGGATATCGTCGGGTACACCGACACGGTTTCCTTCGACGAGGACTTCGGCGCGCCGATTGGATTCCTCGACGGGAAGTGGCGCTACCGCGATTACGTGATCGATGCCTTCAATGCAGACAAGCCCTACGACCAGTTTGTTCTCGAGCAACTCGCGGGAGACGAACTCGTCGACTGGCGGAACGCTACGGAGTATTCACCGGAAATCATCGAGAAACTGGTCGCGACTGGTTTCCTGCGGACCGCCGAGGACATCAGCGTCGAAGACCCACGACCGTTTGTGATCTGGTCGACCGTGCATGAAACACTCGAACAGACAGCGACCAGTCTGCTGGGAGTCACGCTGCAATGTGCCCGCTGCCACAGCCACAAGTTCGAACCGATTCCGCAGCGCGATTACTACAGTCTGATGGCGCTGTTCACTCCCGCGCTCAATCCGCAAAACTGGAAGAATGCCCGCAATCGACTGCTCCCCGATGTGGCGGCCCCCGTACTGGCCGAGATCCAGAAACACAACGGCGAGATCGACCGCCAGGTCGGCGAGGTGCAGCAGCAGATCGACGCAGTTCGTCGCGGGTATGAACAGAAACTGCGGGAGGAGAAACTGCAGACGATTCCCGAACCGATTCGCGCCGATCTGAAAGCGGCGCTAGACCTGCCCGCCGACAAGCAGGATGTGGTTCAAAAATACCTGGTGGGCAAGCTGGGACCGCTGATGAAGATCGAGCCGGCCGCGATCGACGCGGCGCTCAACGCAACCGACCGCGAACTGCTGCAACAACGGTCGCAGCAGATCGCCGCGTTGAACGGCAAGAAGCGGACTCACGGATGGATTCACTCCGTCTACGACGTCGGTCCGCCGCCGGCCGCACAAATCTTCAAACGGGGGGAATTCGAAACCCCCGGACGGCAGGTTCCCCCCGGCTTTCTGAGAGTGCTTTCCGATCCGCGGACAGAGGCTTTGCTGGCGGCGGCACAACCGCCAGGAACGAGCGGTCGCCGTACGGCGCTGGCCCGCTGGATTACCGCCGCTGACTCGCCCGCATCGGGCTTGGCGTCGCGAGTGATGGTCAACCGCATCTGGCAACAACTATTCGGCCGGGGCTTGGCTGTGACTTCGGAGAATCTTGGGCTGTCTGGCTCACCGCCAACTCATCCCGAACTGCTCGACTGGCTGGCCAGCGATTTTCGCGCGAACGGCTGGAAGTTCAAGCGAGTGATTCGCCAGATCGTTCTGTCGGCGGCGTATCGACAATCGTCAGCGGTGAGGCAAGTCGTCGGGCCGGGGGGGCCGTCTCCCGCAATGGTTGACCCCGAAAATACTCTGCTGTGGCGAATGCCGTTGCGCCGCCTGGATGCAGAATCGCTGCGCGACGCGATTGCCTTTTTCAGTGGCAAGCTGGACAACCGATTGAGCGGCCTCCCCATTCCGCTGGTCTACGATCTAAAAACGAGAGGCGTCTCGGAAGAGGAATTGACGGCTGTAAAGCCCGTCTATCGACGCAGCGTGTATCTGGTAAACCGCAGGCTGTACAACCCCACGCTTCTCAGCCAGTTCGACAAGCCGACCGTCACGGGCGGCGTCTGCCGGCGCGACCAGTCGTCAACCGCGCTGCAGTCACTGAGCTTGATGAACGACCGCTTCCTGATTGCGAATGCCGAGCGATTCGCCGGCCTGGTCCGCGACCAGGCGGGGAAATCCTCCACGGAACAGATCGAGGTGGCATACCGGCTGGCTCTGTCTCGCCCGCCCGACAACGACGAGCGAGAATGGTCCGCCGAGCTGTTGGTGAAGCAGGCAGAATTATTCCGCCAGGCCGGCCATTCCGGGGAAGAAGCGGCGCGCCGGGCACTGGCGAATTTCTGTCAGACCCTGTGGGGTACGAACGACTTCCTCTATCTGCGCTGAGAACCTGTCATGAAAAAGCACACTTCGTTTACGCGACGCACTCTGTTGCAGCAATCGGCGTTTGGCCTGGGCTCCTGCGCGCTGGGCTATCTGCTGGCGCGGGACGGACTGGGCGGCGCGGTGCCATCCACGCCGGACCTGACTCCCCGGCAGGGGCATTTCCCGGCGTCGGCCAAGTCGGTGATCATGCTGTTCCAGAACGGCGGCCCCAGCCACATGGACCTGTTCGATCCCAAGCCCGAGCTGAAGCGAAGACACGGCGAGAGCGTTGCGATCAAGAACGCCATGCAGGGGAACGGTGAACCGCTGATGGGAAGCAAGTTCGCTTTCCAGCCGCGAGGCGAATCGGGGATCGAATTCTCGGAACTCGTTCCTCACCTGGGCGGGCGGGTCGACGATCTGTGCGTCGTGCGTTCGATGTTTCACGAAGATCCGAACCACCCCGGTGGCACGTATATGCTGTGCTCGTGCAATCGGCGGCCGGGTCGGCCGTCGCTCGGCGCCTGGGTCGCGTACGGGCTGGGAAGCGAGAACCAGAATCTGCCGGCATTCGTTTGCCTGCGCGATCCGGCCGTGTTTCATTCCGGCGGTTCAATGCAAATCACGAACGGTTGGCTCCCCAGTCTGTTTCGCGGCACCGAACTGCGTACCGAGGGGGATCCGGTACTTAATCTGCGGCCAGCCGTGGAAACGCCCGACGGAGTTCAACAAAACTCGCTCAAATTACTCGCACAACTCAACGAACGCCATCGCCGCGACTACCCCGATGACACGGAACTCGACGCTCGCATTCGAAACTACGAACTCGCCAGCCGCATGCAATTCGCCGCGGCTAGCGAACTCGATCTGTCGAACGAGACGCAGCAGACGCAGAAACTGTACGGTCTCGACGATCCGGCGACGGCTCCCTACGGCCGCCAGTGCCTGATGGCCCGCCGACTGGTAGAACGAGGAGTCCGTTTCGTGCAGATTCTCGCGCCGCCACCGCACAACTCGTGGGATCACCATGGCGACATTAACAATCGGCTGCCGCAACTCTGCCGGCAGGTCGATCGACCGTCGTCGGCACTGATTGAAGATCTGAAACAGCGCGGCCTGCTGGAGAGCACCATAGTCTTGTGGGTAGGAGAATTCGGCCGCATGCCGATCTCTCAAGGAGGCACGGGCCGCGACCACAATCCCCACGGTTTCACAGCCCTACTGGCGGGGGGCGGTTTCAAGGGAGGTCACGTTCATGGCGCCACCGACGAGTTGGGGTATCGCGCCGTGCATGACCGGGTAAGCGTCCCCGACCTAATGGCCACCGTGCTGCACCAACTGGGCCTGGATCACGCCCGGTTGAGCTACCCTAATCGCGGCGTGGATGAAACGTTGACCGAACCGCGCATCACGAAATCGCAAGTGATCCGGAACATTGTGGAGACGCCACGTGTTTGAAGCAGATGAGTCCCCGCTCGGATGCAATTGAGTATCGAAGGAGATTCTGACTATGAGCCGCACACGATTGTTTCGAGCAATGAGATTGAGCGGCTCTGCATTCCTGCTGGTTCTCTTGCAGAGCGGATGCGGCCCAACCAATTCGCCCCGCGCCCCGGATCGCGTGTCTCCAGTCGTATCCGCAACGGACTCGTCCCAACCTGCACGAGGCAACGCTAAACCCGACTCACGAATCTACCTCGAGACCTTCGACGATGGCCCTGGCGGCTGGTACGGCGATCGGCGATTTGCCTTGCCCGTCTGGGATGGGATCGCGTACTGCTATAGCCCTTGGTGGACGGACGCCAACCACGCGCCTCCCGGTGCGGGTTACCTTCACCTGCTGCTGTGGACGTACACGAACAAAGCGCACTACCAAGTCGAAGACGACTACACTCGACTGCTGCCGTACCGCTACAGCCGGTTTGCCGAAGAAGGCCATAGTCGAAACCTGACGAACGCGAAGTTGACAGTGCGGTTGCGTGGTGACGGAGACTTCAAGGGAGCACAGATGCTGTTCCTGGTCCAGGCGAAGACGGACAAGACTACGGTCAATTCCGCCCTGACGGGACAGCCGTTCAAGATTACGCGCGACTGGAGCGAGCAGACCGTCACGCTCGCCCCCGACCCGCAACAGTGGACCTGCCTCGGCGCACGACACGACATGCAAGACGAATACGGGTGCGACGACATCGACAAAGTACTGGCCGATGTCAATCTCGACATCATTTTCATTCTCTTCCCGTTGAAAGTCGTGCCCGCTGGAGTCGACCTCCAAGACATCCATACGCCGCGGGCTGTGCAGGATTATCCAGTCGACCAGCAGTACCTTCCGAAGGGCCTGATCATGTTGGACACGATCAAGATCGAGTACCCGAACTGATGAATTTGTTTCAGGACCTTGAAGTCCAACGAATTAAGGGAGACGACGAATCTGTTTAGTTCCATTCGTCGTCTCCTTTCATTCGTTGGACTCCCTGCGACGGGTGCAAACCACGGGAGGATCATCCAGACACGACATTCGGCGTGCCGCAGGCCAGCAGCATTTGGCGGGCTTGCTCGCGGAACTTCACTCGCACATCGCGCGTCGGCGGACGACAGCGGCTGGAATCGAGGCCCACGAGTTCCATGCAGAGTTTATCCAGGTAGCCGTCGCCGCTGGTGTATTTCTCCATCTCTGCCCAGAGCTGCATGTACGGTTGCAGCACACGGACCATCTCGCGCTGGGCTTCCTCATATTTCTTCGCTTCCAACAGTTGCCACAAGCGGACGCCGAATTGCGGCCAGTGATTGCAGATGTGCAATTCGATGGCCCGCGCTCCCAGCATGTGGCTGGTCACGAAACGGCTTTGATTGTCGATAATGCCCAACCGTCCGCTGTACTTCACGAGGGCGTCTTCAAAGGTCATCCACACCGGATTCGGGGTGGCCCACTTCAGACCGACCAGATTCGGGATTTCGACGAGCCTGCCAATCAGCGATGCCGAGACCCCGACGCTGGTCCAATACGTGTTGTAGACAATGATGCCGACTTCCGGCGCCGCTTCCGCCGCCGCCACGGCGAACTCGAAGAAGTCCTCTTCGGTATGACCGAAATAAAATGGCGGAGAGACTTGAATGAAGTCCGCGCCTAGGCGCTGAGCCCCGCGGGCCAATTCGCACAATTCCCGCGTGCAGGTCGTTTGCGCACCGATGGTCACCGGCACCTTGCCATCCGCCGCTTTCACGATGGTCTCAGCCACCTGAAACCGCTCGGCCAGCGTCATGGTCGAAAAATCGCCCGCTGCTCCCCCGGCCAGCAGGATGCCGGTCCCTTCGCAAATTCCCCCCTCCAGCAGGAACTCGACATGCCGACGGATGGCAGGCAGGTTCAATTCGAGGTCGGCATCATGAAACTGCGTCGGCACCGTGACATAACAGCCCCGCAGACGATTCAACATTCGGTCACGGTTCATATCGCAGAGATCCTTTCAATGAGGCATTCACGAATCACATCGACGGCCTCCATGGCCGCCTCCACGTCAATACTCAACGGCGGGGTGAACTTGAGATACCCTCGGCCGGTGGTAAACATCAATACGCCGCGCCGCACCGCGGCTTGCGCGATGGCATCAGCCAACTCCACATCCGGTTCGTCGGCGGTAGGTTTGCGGAGATGCACGGAAATGAACAAGCCGACTCCCTGAACTGCACGAATCGACTGCGGATAATCGCGTTGAAGACCGCCGAGCCGTTCCATGACGACTGCTCCAGTGCGCGCACCGGCATCGATCAATCGTTCGTCTTCCAGCACCTGCAGATTCGCCAGCGCGGCCGCTGCGCAAACAGGGTTGCCTCCGTGCGTGCTCGACATCTCGCCGGGCAGCGGCAGATCCAGCAGCGTGCTACGGCCGATCACTGCGGAGACCGGCAGGCTTGAAGCCAACCCTTTTCCGAGGACGATCAGATCAGGCGTCACACCGAGATGTTCGCTCCCGAAAAACTTGCCCGTCCGTCCGCAACCGCATTGGATTTCATCAAATGCCAGCATCACATTGTGCTGTTTCGCCCAGTCCGCCGCGGCAGTCGCGAAATCATGGGGAAGGGGCATGGTGGTCGTGCCAGGCACGGGTTCGAGAATCAGGCCAGCGATGTGCTCCGGACCCACGCCGCGCTCCGCTAGGGCTGTGATACCCGACCGAAAACACTCGGCACCGCATGGCCCGTCGTGACTATTCCCCGGCGGACCAGTCAAGCTCTGAGGCGCCGGGATCTGAAAATGTTGTGCTTGGGCTCGCTCGATCCAATCAGTCGGTTGAGGCATCCCGCTGGCCAGATGCGCGGCCAGTGTCCGGCCATGATAGTGCCCCGCGAGGCTCACGATACCGACCTTCCGGGGATGAATCTGCTGCCCGTGCCGCCGCATCAGCAGCAGAGCGCATTCCGTCGCTTCCGTTCCCGACGAATAGAGGATCGCCTTGGAATTCGGGATGGGCGACAGGGTGATCAATTTTTCCAGCAGCCTTAGACGCGGTTCCGACGGAAAGGCATACGTGGCCAGCAGCCGTTGGTCAGTCGCTGATCGGATCGCCTCCAGAATCCGCGGATGGGAATGCCCGGCATTGGCCAGCACAATCCCGCTAGTCAAGTCGATCCACTGATTGCCAAACCGATCGCGGACCAGAAAGCCCTCAGCTTGGTCCCATAAGATCGGCGGCAGTCCCGCCATTGATTGTGGTTCCGCCGCTCGAAGTCGTTCGATCACCGGGATCGAGGCCGGAGCCGGAATCGGCGTGACAATCCGACGCCAGCGTGACGTCACGGCGGTCGTTGGTTGCGGGGTCAGTTCGCTAACGTTCATTGCCATCTTTCAGGGTTCCTGCAGCGTTTTCCCAGTCAGGGAATCTTGCGGAAATCTTTGGCGTGAACGATGCCGTCCCGGTCAATGACAACCGTTCCCAGCTTGATGCCGTGCGGGTCGCTGGGATCGCTACCGGGGCTGAAGTCGAGCCGTTCCGGAAGGATGAGCGAGCGTTGACGCTCGGCGTCCGTGCCGTACTGGACATTCCATCCTCCGGTGCCGTAGCCCAGGAGCAACGCCCCCGTACCCGATTTTCCGCCGCCGACCGTATTCGGCTGGATGCTGACATGGGCAACGTCTGTGGTCTTGTCATACCAGGGCATCACGATCGAGGTGATCCCGTGAGTTTCGATACCCGTGCGGCACAATTCGATAATCGGCCGCGAAATCAGGCACGCCTGAGCATAGGTCACAATGCCTGTTTTCAGGCTGTTCAGGTAGCAGTCCTCCACGGTGACGCCATTGCCCCCCAGGTCGCGACCGTTCCCGAACTGAATGCCGATTCCCTTGGGGTCATCGGGATAGGTATGGCCGATGCGGCATTGGCGAATGGTGACGTTGATCGCATTCGTGATCAGAATGCCGTTGTGAAAACCGCCGACATTCACGCCTTCGAATCGCAGAGAACGGTGTGTCCCCTTCTCCGCGCGAACGGCCCATCCGTCGGAACGGCCACTGGAGGTGAGCGTCAGATCGGACATGGCGAAATTGTCCGGATCGGTGACCAGAGTGATGCCATCACCAGTGTCAGGCGTGTAGTCCAACTTCACGCTGCTCGCGTGGACTCCGCGCAGATGCACATTCGCCCGTCCCGTGAGTCCCTTGTGCTGGTAGCTTCCGGCCGACAACCAGGCCACACCGCCGGTGTCAGCCAGCGAGTCGATGGCCCGCTGAATCACTGCCGTGTCATCGCCGGTCCCACGCTTCTCCACCACGACCCACCCCGGCATGATTGAGGATGTTGAGGAGATTGTGTCCTGCGGACCTTGAGCGGCGATCAGCACGACCGCAGCAGCGGACATGCCAAACAGAATGCCCACCGGCTTCCACCAGCGGCACGCACAAATCAAACGGTTCGGACGTGCGGTGAGAGTTCCGACATCTGTGTGCTGCGTTTCCATGTTGCTTCCTCCACCACTTCTATTTTCCGTTTCCGGACTTTGTCCTGGGCAGCGTCCAGCGAACTGCCTCGATGTGGGTCTTGTTGTCGCGGCCCCGATAGCTGTAACACGACACGAGCGAACCATCGGCGTTCTGCACCGTGTTGCCGAATCCTCCGCCGCTGGCGCCGACGTTCTCGTCGTCGATCACTAGTCGGTCAGTTTGGAAATCCCATGTCTCGCCGTCGTCGTGACTGATAATCGCCCGCAGGCCGAGTGCGTGACCGTCGGTCGAACTGCTCCGTACGGTGAAGGTCAGCAATAACCGGCCATCGGCCAGACGCAGGAACCTCGGGTACATCTCGCCCCCGGCTCCGAACGTGCCGTATTGGCCGTGCCGCCGCCAACTGGCACCGTTGTCGGTCGAGGTCCAGAGCATCATCCGATCCGCCTGATCGCCCGCCTCTTTCCCGGCGGACTTTAAGTCGGGAACCCGCCAGTGCGGGCCAGTGGCGTCCACTCGCACGACGTGCAGCAGCTTGCCCGACTTTGCCCGATACGTCGTTGATTGCGAGAAGAACCCGTCCACGTCAACCCAGCCGGTCGTGTCTGGTTTGAGTGTCTTGTCCCAGATCTTGCCACTGTCACGCGACCGCCACAGCGCGACGGTCGAGGGCGCCTGCTTGCCTCCCTCCTGCATGCTGACGCCAAACAGGGCGATCGTCTTGCCTGTGGCCTCCGGATCGGGTGTCTCGAAGACGGTCCAATCGGTTGCGGTCTGAGCTTTGTCGGGAAATCCCTCCGGACCGATTCGCGTCTCGGACCAAGTTTTTCCGTCGTCAGTCGAACGAAACAGCTTGCTGTAGGTATGCCCGGCTTTGTTGGCCGCGTCGTTGCCGAGGAAATGACATGGCATGAGCAGCGTGCCGTCAGAGAGGCGGTTCAACGCGAATTCGCGGCCGTGAACATCAAGGTGCTCCTCGCGCGCGCCCCAATTGTTGCCACCGTCAGCAGATCGCCAGAAGACGGCCCGCTCCAGATACGGCTCGCCCTTCGGCAGTTCGTTGCTGGGGACGCCGCCAAACGAGAAGGCCACCATCAGCAACTTGTCACCGTCGAACCGCGTCAGCCACGGCTTGTAGTCGTTGGGAATACCCAGCGGCGTGCGCATCGCCGCGATCTCCTGTTTGGGGAGCCGCCGCGCGCCCAGTACCTTGATTGGCCGCACCGACGACTCATCAGCCCCCGCAGCGGTACCCACGGGGACGACAACGACCAGCAAGATGAAACTGGCGATCAGCCGACAATTCCGTTGCCACCGAAATCCGCTCATGGAAGCCTCCCTCTCAATTTGCAAAGCTAGAAGTTCAGTCTCGTTTATGATCTTTCGGCCGACAACGGGCCCGCACTGCCGGGGATGACCCTTGCCAGTGCCTCACCCAGAATCGACGGGCACCAGTACGTTTCGATGTGCTCGATGACCAGTTCCACTCCGCGTGCGTGGCTGACGAACGGTTTGTCGCGGGGGTCGTAAAGCGCGTCGGTCAGGTCGCGGCAGAGCACCACGTTTTTGCCGAGGTACTTTTGCTGGCGAATTCCAAACGGCCGGCCCAGCACGCACATGTTGGTATGCACCCCCATCAACACGACGTTTTTGCGCCCTTCCTGCTCGAGGAAGTTGAAGATCTCCTGCCCGTCGTCGCTGACGCCGTCGTATCCGATTGTCTTGATTGCCGGGTGCTCGTGACGGTCGTGGTTCGGGTGAGCAATCGGGTTGGGGTCGTCGCAGCCGGAGACGGCCCCGTCCGCACGCACCACGTCGTCGACGATCGGCAGCGGTGATTCCTGTTTGGGGTTCAGATAGCACCAACGCTGGATGGGCACGGGCGGATCGGAGCGGCGGGCGGACTTCATTCGCTCGCGGAAGGCCGTGCCATCGTAGTGTTTCATACTACTGCTCGGTGCGTGGATGATCGCCACGCCATGATCGCGGGCGAGTGAAAGGATCTCGTTCATGCGCGGAGCCATCTGCGCTACGCGGGCTTCCGCCAGTTTGCACGGGTGCTCGGCCCACATGTCGCAGACGATCACCGCCGTTTCAGAAGCCTGCCACTCCACCGTTTCCTCGACAACGCGCAATCCGTCGCCGTGCTTCTCGCGTCGCCGCCACGGCACCTGGAGTCTTCCGGGCACAGCGGGAATCGTTCGCGTGGCTGCATCTTCCCTCGCACGGGCAAAGGTCGACATTGCGGCAACCCCAACCGTGTTTGCTGCGGCGAGCAAGACCTCACGCCGCGTCATCGACCTGTGCTGGTTCATAGTCATTCTCCCGAACAC
>CAMAWN010000103.1 GCA_945861865.1 Candidatus Kuenenia stuttgartensis
GACCATCACTCACTGGCAACATCGGATTCACCAAGCTCGAACCAGCCATGTGAAACAACGTCTCAAAGAACTCGAAGCGGCCCACATTTCACTCGACCAGCTCCCACGTTGTCGCTCCGCATGACAATGAATAGTGCGCAGTAGTACTACTTGCCGATGCAGGGGGAGGACGACACTTGCCTGCTGCACATCGGCGGGGCGTATCAGATCCGCGACGGGAAATTCGATGCGGCGTCCGGGCGAGATGTCGTGCGGTTTCGAGCGCGGCCGGAGATTCGCAACGGACACACTCCCGGCTTGCCGCAATTCGTGGACACAGGACTGATCGGCGCGGATGCCGTTCACACGCTCGCGGCCGAGGCGGCTTTGATTTGGGGGCCGTTCTCGGTTCAAGCGGAATACACGGCCGCGATCGTGGACGACGCGACGACGGGCGGCGTCGCGCGAGGCTCGGCGATGTTTCAAGGCTGGTACACCCAGGTCAGCTATTTCTTGACGGGCGAAAGCCGAGCCTACGACCGCCGGCTCGGACGCTTTGGTCGAGTCACGCCGCAGCAAAATCTGTGGACGATGGCCGACGACGGCTGCGGTCAGAAGCGACCTTGCTGGCACACGGGAGCCTGGGAGTTGGCCGCGAGATACTCGGTCATCGACCTCAACGATTCCGGCATCTTCGGCGGCGAAATGCGGAACACCACGCTCGGCCTCAACTGGCACTGGAACGTCAACACCCGCCTGCAAGCCAACTACATCTTCACCGAACGCAACGTCATCGCTCCGAAAAATGACGGCGTCAGTCACGAGTTCGGCCTGCGATTCAGCCTCGACATTTGAGTGACTCGCCCGGATCGAGGAAGCGAACTTCTCGCCGAGAGTCCCGCAGCCGAGACCATTGCTCTGGAATTGGCTATTGTGTGGCCGTTTGGGTGGCATCGTGCTTTCAAAAATCAGGAGTCCATGATGGCAAGTCGTCGAGCGAATCGTTTTTCGATGAGTTGGTTGTTCGTGCTCTTCGTGAGCGTTGCGTGTCTGGCGTCGGATCACGCGGTGTTGGCGGCAGACGATGGCTGGGTTCCTTCCGCAAGCAGCGGCCCGTGGTCGGCGGCCGCGACTTGGGTCGGTGGCAAAGTTCCCGATGCGGGTGCTCGCGTGCATGTGAAGCCGGGGCATGTGGTCGTGTACGACGTGAAATCCGAGACGCCGATCCGCGCTGTGTACGTTGCGGGGACGCTGACGTTCGCGGCGGATCGGGATACTCGGCTTGATGTCGGGGTACTCAAAATCGAAGCGGGCGACGAACCGACCGAAGGGGGTTTTGACTGCGATGCTCACATCGAAGAGTTGCCGGCCGGTGCAGTCCGTCCGGCGTTGTTGGTCGGCACTCCGGAGAAGCCGATTGGAGCGAAGCACTCAGCACTGATTCGGCTCGTGCCGTTTGCGGAGCAGGACAAGCAATCGTGCCCGACGATCGTCTGCTGCGGCGGGCGGATGGAATTTCATGGCGCGCCGCTCAGCCGATCGTGGGTGAAACTCGGCGCGACGTCGAAGAAAGGAGACGCCGCAGTCACGCTGTCCGAAGTGGTAACTGGCTGGCGAATCGGGAATCGAGTCATCATCACGGCAACGCATCTTGGTCGAGACAACGGCGGCGGGACCGATCTTCTCGAAACGGAAGAGCGCACCGTCACGGCGATCGACGGCGGGAAGCTGACGCTGGATGAACCGCTGAAGCGAGACCATCTTGGCGAAGGGGAGTTTCGGGGCGAGGTCGCGAATCTCAGCCGCAACGTCATCGTCGAGTCGGCGAATCCCGACGGCATTCGCGGGCACACGATGTATCACAAAGGTTCGGCCGGCTCGATCAGCTACGCCGAGTTCCGGCATCTCGGCAAGAAAGACACGCTCGGTCGGTACGCGCTGCACTTTCATTTGGTCGGCAACACGATGCGCGGCAGTTCGGTCATCGGAGCGTCGATCCACAACAGCCACAATCGCTGGCTGACGATTCACGGCACGAATTATCTCGTCGTTCGAGATTGCGTCGGCTATCGCAGCATCGGCCACGGATACTTTTTGGAGGACGGGACCGAAGTGCAAAACATTCTCGACCGCAACCTCGCCGTGCAGGCGATGGACGGCAAGAAGCTGCCCAAGCAAGTGCTGCCGTTCGATCAAAACGACGGGGCCGGTTTCTGGTGGGCGAACAGCCTTAACACGTTCACGCGGAATGTCACCTGCGAAAACAACCACTACGGCTACTTCTTCGAGGCGACCGAAACGAGCGCTCTCAAGTTGACGCTGCCGGTGCAGCAACCGGACGGCTCCGAGAAGCCGACCGACATCCGCACGTTGCCGTTCGTGCGGTTCGAGGACAACGAGGCTCACTGCGACGGCCTGTACGGCGTCAATCTCGGCCAGGGAGTCAACCGCGTCGGCCCGGACGCGAAGCATCCGTTCGTGCTGCGGAACACCAAGATTTGGGAGATCCATTACGCATTCCGAGTGCAGGCTCCGTGCGTGCTGGTCGAAGGAATGACGATCTACAACTCGATCTACGGCGTCTATCACCCGAACTTCGACCGCCACGTTTATCGCAACATGACGATCACGCAGTCGCCAAAGCACGGCGACGCCGAACCGTTCAATCGCGGCCACGACGATGACAGCGTGCAATACGGCTCGCTGACCGTGGACGGCCTGACTTTCTCCGGCCATCACAACAACTCGATGCCGTTGATTCAGATCACCGATCACAATCCAACCGGCACGGCCGAGACGCACATCCGCAACGTGCAGGTCATCAACCGCCAAGACAACAACCGCCGAGCACTCGTCAACCTCGGCGGCGGCCCTCGTCCACAACCGAAGACGCCAACCAGCGTGCCGGTCATCCTGCACGACTTCTACGGCTCCGGCCGCCACGCGCGAGTCGTCAGCGCCAAATCGAGCGAGGTGAAGACTGAGCCGGCCACTTACAAATCGGAATCGCCTCTGACCGGTGACGAATCGCGAGTCACCGAAGTCCGCGATGTCTCGTTCCCGCAATTGCTCGACCCGATCGACGATCAGCCGCCTTCAACAGTCATCACCCACGTCACTCGCACAACCGCCGGCTGGCTGATTCGCGGTTCGGCCGCAGATAACGGCAAGATCCAGCAAGTCATGATCAACGGAGTCGAGGCTCGTGCAGTGCGAGACAATTTTGCGGAATGGGAAGCCAAGTTACCGGCCAGCGGGTCTGTGACTATTTCGGCCGTGGGAGTCGATGTTGCGGGCAATGTCGAACGTCTAGGTCACAAGGTAAGTGTTCCGTGATTTCATTTGGCAATGGGGCGAACGATGTTGCCGCCAATCTTGACTCTGGGGAACTCAGTCCGCGTCAGTTTGGCTGACCGTTACGGTGATGGCACGGTGTGGTTTTGCTTCAAAAACTCGGAAGGCGATCTAACGGCGGTTTGTATCGATGGGCGAGATGAAAGCCCTACCAAGCATCGCCTGTTCGATCAAGCCAGACATCCGTCGCATTCAGATGCGACTCTTTTAGAATTGGGCGGGGAGGAAGAAGGGATTGTTGTGTCGCTGGTTTCGCGCTGGCTGGATTCTGCGGTGCCACATAATCTGACCGAATACGGTAGGGAACTAATTCGCGACTCGCTCGTTCGGCTAGGTGAACCAAATCTGACCGCAGGAATACCGCCATGCAACCAACTCAGGAGCTGATCGACGAATTGCTTCAGGAAGAGGTCGAGGAAGCTCGTCGAATGACGCCGGAGCAAAAATTGCTCGCGGGTGAGGAGCTGTATCGCTATGCCGAGCGGATCACGCTAGCTGGCATCAAGCACGAGAATCCCGACATCGACAACCAGCGAGCGCTCGAAATTCTTCAAGAGCGATTCGACCTGATCGAACGGGCGGAGCAACATTGTGGAAATCGAAGCTGAACCCGATCGCATTGTGGCGACGATGCTCGATGCGTTGCATGCGGAAGAGATTCCATTCTTGTTGGCGGGATCGTTTTCCAGCAACTACTGGGGCATCCCTCGTTCGACACGCGACGCGGATTTCGTCATCGAACTCGGCGGCAAGGGAGTTCTGTCGCTGGCAAAACACCTGCCGACGTCAATGAAGATCGACCCGCAAGTGCAGTTTGAGTCGGTCACGGGAACTCTCCGAAATGTCATCAAAGTTGCGGACACACTCTTCAAGGTGGAACTCTTTCGGCTGAGCCAAGACCCGCACGATCAAGAGCGATTTCGCCGCCGCGTTGTGGTTCAAATGCTGGGCCGCGAAGTCTTCCTGCCAACCTTGGAAGACGTGATCGTTACCAAACTCCGCTGGTGCGGATATCTCAACCGAGTCAAGGATCGCGAAGACATTCGGCAAATGCTGATCGTGCGGCAGTCCGCCGTGGATTGGAACTACGTTTATCACTGGTGCGATCAGCATGGAACACGCGAAACTTTGGATGCGATTCGCAGTGAAATTTCAACCCACTAGGAAGCCATCATGATCGTCACCGTTCAACAACACATTTTGCAGGACCAGAAGCGATTTCCCGGCGCGTCGGGTGAGTTCTCTTGGCTGCTGTCGGGGATCACGCTGGCCACCAAGATGGTGCAAGCCCGCGTGCGACGAGCGGGTCTGTCAGACATCTTGGGTGACGCGGGGGATATCAACGTCCAGGGCGAAGTGCAGCAGAAATTAGACGTCTACGCCAACGAGGCCTTGATGCACTGCTTGAGCGCTCGCACCAGCATCGGCGTGTTGGCGTCCGAGGAAAACGAGAAGCCGGTGATCATGGGGCATCGTTCCAAGGAGGCAAATTATGCCGTGGTGTTCGATCCGCTGGATGGCTCGTCGAACATTGACGTGAATGTCAGTGTCGGCACAACGTTCTCAATCATGCGACGCCCCGAAGGGGTCGGTTGCGACGAGCCGGAGAAATGGCTACTGCAACCGGGCAGCAAACAAATCGCCGCTGGATACGTCTGCTACGGTTCCTCGACAATTCTGGTTTACAGCGTCGGCAACGGAGTGCATGGCTTCACGCTCGATCCGTCCGTCGGAGCGTATCTGCTCAGTCACCCGAATATCCGAATGCCGCAGCAAGGGAAGTATTACTCGGTCAATGAGGCGTACCGCGACGGCTTTCCGCCGGGCTACAACGAATTCATTGATCGGCTGCGCTTGGGAGCACTCGGCCAGCGATACGCCTCTCGCTACATCGGCTCGATGGTCGCCGACTTTCATCGTACGCTGCTGAAGGGCGGCGTCTTCCTGTATCCGCCGACGGCCGAGCATCCGAAGGGCAAACTGCGGATGCTGTACGAAGCGAATCCGATCGCGTACCTCGTCGAACAAGCCGGTGGCGTAGCGACCGATGGCCGCCGCCGAGTGCTCGATCTGCAACCGACCGCGATTCACCAACGCACGCCGCTCATCATGGGCAGCACGGTCGAGATGGCGGAATTTCAACGCTGTGTGCCGCACGAGAATTCGCTCTGACTTTGTGATTTGTTGATCGTGATGACGAGGTGAAATCCATGTCGCCTGTTCTGGGACTTCAAGATGCTCTGAATCGCCGCCTCTTTTTGCGCGATGCCTCCTCCGGATTGGGTGTCGCGGCGTTGGGGACATTGTTCTCGCGGGATGTCTGCGCTGATTCCAATGACGGCACGAAAGCTCATGCCGCGTTGCCAGGTTTTCCGAACTTCGCGCCGAAGGCGAAGCGGATCATCTACCTCTTTCAATCCGGCGCGCCGTCGCAGATGGACCTCTTCGATCCAAAGCCGGAGATGGAGAAGCGACGCGGCGAAGACTTGCCGGAGTCGATTCGCAAAGGGCAGCGGCTGACGACGATGACTTCGGGGCAGGCGAAGTTTCCAGTCGCACCGTCGATCTTCAAATTCGCTCAGCACGGCCAGAGCGGGATGTGGATGAGCGATCTTGTGCCGAACATGTCGAGCATCGCGGACGAGTTTTGCATGATTCGGTCGGTCAACACCGAGGCGATCAATCACGATCCGGCGATCACGTTTTCGCAGACCGGTTCGCAATTGGCCGGCCGGCCGAGCATCGGGTCGTGGCTGAGTTACGGACTCGGCAGCGAGAACCAAGACCTGCCGGCGTACGTCGTGCTGACGAGCTTCGGCAGCGGACGTCCGGACGATCAACCGCTCTACGACCGGCTGTGGGGCGCGGGGTTCTTGCCATCGAAGCATCAGGGTGTGAAGTTTCGCAATCGCGGCGACGCGGTGCTGTATCTGTCGAATCCTCCCGGAGTCGATGCCGCCGCGCGGCGCGGAACGCTCGACCGGTTGGCGAAACTCAATCAAAAACACTTCGAGCACGTCGGCGATCCCGAAATTCAAACGCGGATCGCGCAGTACGAGATGGCGTTTCGGATGCAGACCAGTGTGCCCGAATTGCTCGATCTGTCGAAGGAACCGCAGCACGTCCTCGACAGCTACGGTCCCGACGTCAAACGCCCCGGCAGCTACGCGGCGAATTGTTTGCTCGCGCGACGACTGGCGGAGAGAGACGTTCGTTTCGTGCAACTTTTCCACATGGGCTGGGATCATCATGGCGGTTTGCCGGCGGCGATTCGCGGTCAGTGCAAGGACACCGATCAAGCGACCGCCGCGCTGATCAAAGACCTCAAGCAGCGCGATCTGTTGAAGGACACGTTGATCGTCTGGGGTGGCGAGTTCGGTCGCACGATTTACTCGCAGGGAGGCATCACGGCGACGGATTACGGCCGCGATCATCACCCGCGCTGTTTCACGGTGTTGCTCGCCGGAGCCGGCGTGAAGACCGGTACGACGTTCGGTGAAACCGACGACTACTGCTACAACATCACTCGCGATCCCGTCCATGTGCATGATCTCAACGCCACGATCCTGCACCTGCTGGGCATCGACCACTTGCGGCTGACGTCCCGCTACCAAGGCCGCGATTTCCGGCTGACCGACATTCACGGTGAAGTCGTGAAGGGCGTGTTGGCGTGATCTGCATTTTGTAGGATGAGCACTCTTGCCCGTCCATCTTTCGGTGAATTCAGGGACGGGCAAGAGTGCCCATCCTACGACTCGACAACCTTACGGAGACTGCTTCGATGAAACTGCAAGGCAAAACCGCCCTCGTCACCGGTGGAGCGACCGGTATTGGATACGGCATCGCGAAGGCGCTCGCAGCGGAAGGCTGTCGAGTCGCCATCTCAGGACGACGAGAAGATGCGCTCAAGACGGCGGCGGCCGAATGGTCCGGGCAACCGGCGATGATCTATCACGCTTGCGATGTCGGCGATCGAGCGGCCGTCAATGTGTTGTTCGATTGGACGACGAAGCAACTCGGCCACATCGACATTCTGGTCAACTCGGCGGGGACGAACATTAAGAATCGTTTGATGTCCGAGATGCAGCCGGAGCAGTTCGACGAAGTCATGGCCGCGAACTCGACCGGCATCTACAACTGCATGTATGCCGTGCTGCCGCAGATGCGCGAGCGGCAAGACGGACTGATTATCAACATCTCGTCGATCAGCGGAAAACGCGCGTTCGCGATCGGCGGCATCGCGTACGTCGCGTCGAAGTTCGCAATGTCCGGGATGAGCATCGCCGTCGCCAATGAAGTCGGAAAGCTCGGCATCCGTGTGACCACGATTTTTCCCGGTGAGGTCGATACGCCGATCCTCGAAAAGCGTCCCAAGGCGGTCAGCGACGAGCATCGCGCGGCGATCCTCAAGCCCGAAGATTTTTCGGACATCGTCGTCGCCATCGCCTGTCTGCCGAAGCGGGCGCATGTGCCTGAGTTGATCCTCAAGCCGACGCACCTGGACTATCAGTAAGTCGGATGTCTGGTGGTTGTTTTTGGCGATATCCCGGCGTGAACGGGGGAGTCAGGCTAGGAACGGCAGCACCTCGTCCATAGAATCTCGCTCGCCAAACAGCCCGGCTGTCTCACTAGCAGCCGGGCTGTTGGTTTAGTCAGTTTCGATTTCGAGTTCTGAAAGGACCGTCGGCCATGGAACGCGAGCCGATTTCCATCGAAGGCTACAACAAGCTCCGCGAAGAAATTCGCCGGATGGAAGAAGACGAGATGCCGAAACTGGCGGTGCTCATCGCCGACGCCCGCGCCGAGGGCGATCTGCGCGAGAATGCGGAATACCACGGCCAGCGGGAGAATCAGGGCCGCATGCAGGCCAAGATCAATCAGCTCAAGCATCGGCTGGCCCACTGCGTGATTGCGGATAAATCCACGCAGCCCAAAGGCGTCGCCGCGTTCGGCTCGATTGTCATGCTGAAAGATCTCAGCAACAACAAAAACGAAGGCTACGAACTGATTGGTCCGGGCGAAGAAGACTACGACGCCGACATCATGAAAATTTTGTTGAGCGGCCCGCTCGGCCAGGCGATTCAAGGCAAGAAGGTCGGCGACGTGGTCAAGCTGACCACGCCGCGTGGCGAACGGAAGTTGGAAGTCACCGAGGTGAAGTAGGCCGGACGCCCACGTCCGGTCAACCAAACTGGAGAAAACGATGCGAACACTGTTGGCGATTGGCGTTCTTGGTTTCGTGATGGCAAGTGCATCCGCCGGTGATTGGGCGGAGTTTCGAGGGCCGACGGGGCAGGGACACGCGGCGGCGACCAAGCTGCCGACGGAATGGTCTTCGACCAAGAACGTTGCCTGGAAGACCGGCATCGCGGGACTTGGTTGGTCGTCTCCGATCGTAATCGGCGATCGCATCTTCATGACGACCGCCGTGCCGACGGGTGACGGTGATAAAAAAGATCAGTCGCTGCGAGCCATCTGCTTGAACGCCGCGACCGGCAAGTCGCTCTGGGACATCGAAGTCTTTTTACAGGACGGCAAGACGGCGAGTCCGATTCATTCCAAAAACAGCCACGCCAGTTCGACGCCGATTTCTGATGGCAAACATGTCTTCGTGCATTTCGGCACACATGGCACGGCCTGCCTGACGCTCGACGGCCAGATCGTCTGGCAGAATCGCGAGCTGAAGTACGAACCGCGTCACGGCAATGGAGGCTCGCCGATTCTTGTCGATGACATGCTGGTCGTTTCGTGCGACGGGATGAACTCGATGTTTATCGTCTCGCTCGACAAGGTGACGGGCAAGACTCGTTGGCGAACGGCTCGCGAACACAAGAACGGCACGAAGTTCTCGTTCGGCACGCCGCTATTGATCGAGGTCAACGGTGAGAAACAAATCGTCTGCCCCAGCACGTTTCACGTCGCCGCGTACCGACCGAAGGACGGCAGCGAAATCTGGCGAGTCGATTACGGGCAGGGTTATTCGGTCATTCCGCGTCCGGTGTTCGGGCATGGTTTGATCTTTCTGAGTTCCGGCTACGACACGCCGGTGCTGATGGCGATCAAGCCGGATGGCCAGGGCAACGTCACCGAAACGCATGTCGCCTGGAAAACCAACAAGTCTGCCCCGCACACGCCGTCGCCGCTGTTGGTCGGTGACCAGTTGTACGTCGTCAGTGACGGAGGCATCGCGACTTGCTTCAACGCGGTGAGTGGCGAGCAAATCTGGCAGAAGCGGATTGGCGGGAATTTTTCGGCATCGCCGCTGTTCGCCGACGGCAAGATTTATTTGCAGAGCGAGCAGGGGGACGGGATCGTTTTACAGCCGGGTTCGGAATACGTCGAACTCGCCAAGAACGAACTGGAGCCGCGCACGTTCGCGTCGTATGCCGTTGCGGATGGGGCATTACTGATTCGGACGGAGACGCAGCTTTATCGGATTCAGCAGCCGTAGGAATTCGGCGAGCGGAGGGTGTCAACCCTCCGAGGCCAACACGCATTCGCAGAAGCTCGGAGAGTTGACGCCCTCCGCTCGTCAGAGCAATCACGACGCTTCGCGGAAGCGGAGCTGTGCTCTTTCCATCGTGACCTGCGTGTTGGGCGGGACGCTTTTCATGATCGCGCAGCTTGAGCCGATGATCGAGTTCTTGCCGATGATCGTCTCGCCGCCGAGTACCGTAGCGTTCGCGTAAATCACGACACCCTCTTCGATGGTCGGGTGTCGTTTTGCTCCGCGGATGATGTTACCGTTTTCGTCCTTCGGGAAGCTCAGAGCACCGAGCGTCACTCCTTGGTAGAGCTTCACGTTGCGTTCGATGACGGTGGTCTCGCCGATGACAACGCCAGTTCCGTGGTCGATGAAGAACGACGGGCCGATCTGTGCTCCGGGGTGGATGTCGATGCCGGTGCGGCTGTGCGACCATTCGGACATGATCCGCGGGATGAACGGGACTTGCAGGCGGTACAGCTCGTGAGCGATACGATGCACGGTGATCGCTTCGAGACCGGGGTAGCAGAAGATGATCTCGTCGAGAGTCTTCGCGGCTGGGTCGCCGTCGAATGCGGCTTGCACGTCAGCAGCCAGCATTCGGCGCATTTCTGGGAGCGTTTCGAGAAACGTGAAGGTTCGTACCTGGGCCGGCGTCAGAAAGTCGATCGCGGAACCGTCCGCATCGATGGGTGGGCTGACTCGCGATTCGTGTTCGAGCGCGCGAGCGATTTGCTCGGTCAGCGAATCGAAGATGGCGTCGATCAAATCCCCGGTGTGGTAGACGACGTTGCCGAGGTGCAAATTTTGTCGGCGGCGGTAACCGGGATACAGCACCTCGGTCAGGTCGAACAGAATTTGGATGATCGCCTCGCGGCTGGGCAACGCCGAATGGCCGAGATGGTTGATCGAGTTGATTTGCTGGTACGTCTCGACGATCTGATTGGTCAGGTCGGGCAGACGGGATTTGAACGGGACATTACTGGACATGGGGCGGCTCCTGCGAACGGGCTGGTCGCTGCGGGACAACGTCTTCGGCAGTGACAGCGGAGCGTCTGACAAAAAATCCGGAACGAACAAACGAAGTGCGGTGTTCACGGCAGACACCTGCGGCGGATTCTAGGGAGGCGAAGTGGAACCGTCAGCCTGGAAAGACGGACTTACTCCGCCTGCATCGGCCGGAGAACTCTCACGCGATGAGCGATTCCGAACTTCGGAACGTCCGGCAAAGCTGCGAAACTTTGCCGGGCCGAGTCCTGGGAAAGGTTTTTAACCTGCCCGCCAATCACTCGATGTCCGGGCAGGTTAAAGAGCTACCGCTGGTTGCTGAGTTGCTCAAGCTGCTGCGGAGTGAGGCCGCCAGGCGTCGGATTGAAGATGCTCGCAGGACGTGGGACCGTCGGTGCGTTCGCCGGGACTGCCCCAGCAACACTGGCTCGTGTCGCGGGGTTGGGCGAACGTTGCTGAGCGGCCGTTTGCTGAATGCCGAGCATGTCATTGGGGCTGAGCCGATGTTCGACGATGGCAGACGGCTGAAGATTCGTGGTGCTCGGAAAGGCTCCGGACAGAGCTTGCATGTCCGGACGTGGGCGACTGTTGGTGCCGGCCAGCACATTCTTGGTTTCTTTCTCGATGCGAATTTCGCTCAGCCAATACTGCGCTTGTTCGAGGGTCGGTTTCTTGACCACCGCTTGGAAAAAGTGTTGTTCGGCCAGGTCGAGTTTGCCTTGATCGTGCAGGATCAGACCGAGGTTGTATTCCGCTTCGGCCTCGCCAATCGAGTTGACGAACAGCGGTTTCGCCGTGACAAGATCGCCAGACTTGGCCGTCACAACGGCCAGATGGAAGCGGATAACGTCGTCGTTCGGTGCGGTTTGCAGTCCCTGCTTGAGGATGTCGATGGCCTGCGGCCATTTCTCCTGCGCCGCGTAAAACTGTCCCAAGGCATCCAGCACTAGCGGATTGTTCGGCGAGTTCTTGAGAGCCTTGCGAAAGCCCTGTTCGGCCTCAGACATGCGGCCGGCGAGCTGGTCCATGCGGGCCAAGCCCAACAATGCTTCGATCGACTGCGGCTCGTCGTGCAGGACTCGCTGGTAGCGTTCGCGAGCCTCGGTCATGTTGCCGAGTTGCTCTTGCCACTTGGCGTAGGCCAGATCGAGCTTGCTCGGTTCTTTGAGCTTCTTGCGATTGGCTCTGGCCTGCCGAGCTTCCACATCGCGCTTGGCGAACGATGGCCAGCCGCGACTCGAAGTCGCACAGCCGGTCAACATGCCCAGTATCAAGATCACCGCGGTGAAGCGAGTCATCGACATGCCACACTTCCGTGTGCAGCGAACGTGAATCCGCGCGAAATGGTTTGAGGGGGTTCGGTCGTCTGGGCGAGTTCGTGTCAGACTTCACCGAAGAATCGGGACGTGGCTTCCTCGAGCAGCTTCTGTGAAAGCACAAACCCTTGGTTTCGAAATCGGCAGATCGACTGGGCAATCTCTAACAAATCTCTCGGATCTGACGATCGCGGGGTTCGACCGTGAGCGTAGTGGTTAGCGAAGAGGTACTGGACGGCTCTGTTGTCGAACGGCACTTTCCGCTGCTCGCACGCCAGTTGAAAGATTTGCGAGTACATCTCTGGACTGGGTGCTCCGATCCGAATCTTGTGTCGGATGCGCCGCAAAAATGCCTCGTCCACCAGTTCGTGCGGGTCGAGATTCGTGCTGAAAATGATCAGCATCTCGAACGGCACCGAGAATTTCTTGCCGGTATTGAGCGTGAGGTAGTCGATCCGCTCTTCCAGCGGCACGATCCAGCGGTTGAGGAGATCCTTGGGACTCACGATTTGTCGTCCGAAGTCGTCGATCAAAAAGACTCCGCCGTTTGCCTTCAACTGCACCGGTGCTTGGTAGAAGTTGCTGACTTTGTTGAATCGAAGTTCAAGCTGGTCGAGTGTCAGTTCGCCACCAGTGATGACCACCGGCCGTTTGACTCGCCGCCAACGGAGATCGACGGCGGCTTCCAGTCTCTGACGTTGGTCGCCGCTGGACTCGCGAATGTTTGAGTTCTCGCTGTCGTGGTTGTCGGTGACGACGTGCAGCGTCGGATCGAAGACCGTGATGATTGAGTTCTCGGTGGTGATGGCATACGGGACGTAGATGTCGCCGCTGTAGCGATTGAGGAAACGGCCCAACCCTCGGGCGACCGTCGATTTTCCGTTGCCCGGTGGGCCGTAGATGAAAATCGAGCGGCCACTGCACACCGCTGGACCGACCTCATCGAGCAGTTCGGGGCCGATGACCATGCCGTGAAACGCTTCCATCAAATGCTCGGCGTCGCATTGGATCCCGGCCACCGCCTGCATCCGGCATTGCGCGACGTACGACTCCAGCGACACTGGAGCGGGGCCGACGTAGCGGCATTGCTCGAAGGCTTCGCGCGCTCGCGTACGTCCGAGTTCTGTCAGGCTGAACCGATAGGATGCACGGCCCAGAAAATCTCCCGACGTTACCTCGATGCACTTTTCATCTTTGAGGAACCTCAAGCTTTCGTCGATCAGGTTGTAGGGCAGCCGCGCATTCTTCGCGATGTCGACTCCCAGGAGGTGTCCGTGCAAGTAGATCTGCTTGAGGATCAGATCGCAGACCTGCATGCGTGACAGACCGCTGTCTTTCAATGACTGTGGGGCCTTGGGAGCGTTCGATGCCGCACTACCGTCTGTTTTGACACCCAGCGTCGCTACCTGCGGATCGGCCAGCAGGCTGCGAGTTTCCTCGGACAAATCTTCAAACAAATCGGCAAACAGCTCTCGCGGAGCACTTGTCGGTTCGAGCCCCTCGGTGAGTTCGAAGGTCGCCAATGTCGAATTGGTTTCGCCGTCCATAACTGAGTTGTCCGCCATTGGCACCGGCGATCCGTCGTCGCGCGGAATTGTCCGATTCATGCTGCTCGTGACTGTTCGAGTCGTTGCGTTGCCGGTGCTACGTTCCTCCGCCTCTGCCACTCGCAGTTGACGTGCCGATGGTGTTCGTGCCGATCGGCGGCGCCGAGTCGGCGGTTGCTCCGCAAGTCGCTGCGTCGCGGGGCCAGTAGTGCTCAGCGTGGTCGATGTGGCTGGGCAGATTCGCCGGATCGGTCGGCCGCGGCGTCGGTTGCCACAGCTTTCCATGCTTGTAGACCTGCCACGATCCCATCGGATCACAAGCTCGCGAGGCGTAGTATGCTTCTCGCTCTGCTCGACGCTCGGTCATTTTCGGCGGATACTTCTCGCTCCACGGCCAAGGAATGATTCCGGCACAACCTGCCGAAGGAAACAATGCTCCGCAAACGATCGCTCCACACAGCGACCATCGTCGCCACGCGCCACCCATGGCTCAGCCCCCAATACACGAACTGCCACTCGAACCGAGTGTCTCGTTCGTCGTTATCGGCTTTCGACCCGAACGGTCATAACGAGAATGCCGATTAGAGTGGGGCAGGTTTTCAACCTGTCCCACGAATCACGACGTCAACAAAGCCGCCGCCCCTTGAGCCAGCAATTCCGAGGCCACCGCGCGACCCAATCCGACCGCGTCCGCGTCCGAGGCTACAGCCGCGAGTTGATCGGACTCGAAGCGCTGCACGCCATCCAAGCTCAGCACGACCGCTGTCAAACGCAGCGAGTCACCGTCCGCCCGAGTCCACACTCCCAGCGGCGCATGACAGCCGGCTCGCAACGCCGAGAGCACCGCTCGCTCGGCGAGCACGGCATGCAACGTTGCTCGGTCGATCAGTCGTGCCAACACTTCGCGCGTCGATTCGTCGTCGCTGCGGCACTCGATTCCCAATGCTCCCTGACCGACCGCTGGCAGCATGAACGGCGGCCGCAGCGGAGCACTGATCCGCCCGGCGAACTCCAATCGAGTCAGCCCCGCTTCCGCCAGCACGAGCGCATCGAATTGCCCCTCGTCAAGCTTCCGCAACCGCGTCTCGACATTCCCACGAGCCTCCACGAATTGCAGATCCGGCCGATGATGCAGCAGCTGAGCCCGACGACGCGGACTCCCGGAGCCGATGCGAGCGGCAGTAGGCAGTAGGACTTCATCACCACTGCCTTCGGCCTTCTGCTTTCGGCCTTCTGGCAACACCAGCACATCGAACATTGACCCGCGCTGCGGCACGGCTGCGAGCGTTAATCCTTCAACCGGCTCCGTCGGCAAGTCTTTCAGGCTGTGCACCGCGACGTCCGCTCGGCCGTCGAGCAACGCGGCTTGAATCTCGCGAGTGAAAACTCCGGTGCCGCTCCCTCCCAACCGGGTGAGCGCTTCCGTCTTGTCCCGATCACCGATTGTCGACAGTGGCACGATCTCGACCGTTCGTTCCGGCGCGGCGGACGTCAGTAACTCGCGGACATGCTCAGCCTGCCACATCGCCAGTCGGCTGGCTCGTGTGGCAATGCGAATGGGAGAGGAAGCATTCGACACAGAATCCACCTTGCCAAAGTAGGATGGCCACCCTCGGCCGTCCTGCGGTTCGCATCACGTTGTTCTCAATGACGGACGGCCGAGGGCGACCATCCTACGAAATCATTTCAGCAGCCCGCGCGAGGCAAGCCATTCTTCACAGCGTTTCGGCCACGTCGAGGCGGCGTCGGAACTGGGTCGCAATCCAAAACCGTGACCGCCGGTCGAGTACACATGCAACTCGGACGGCACGCCCGCTTTCTTGAGTTCCAAAAACAGCCGCACGCTCGACTCACAGGTCACACCGTCGTTGAAGGCGTGAGCGAAAAACATCGGCGGCGTATTTTTGTCGATCGCGAACTCCGGCTTGAGTTCTCCTAGCTTGTCCACGAAATACGCTGGGTACACGAGCACTGCGAAGTCTGGCCGGCACGAAGCCTTGTCCATGTCATCGCTCGCGTCGTACTGCCGCGTCGCATGTTTGATCGTCGCTGCTCCTGCCGCCATTCCTCCGGCCGAGAAGCCCAGCAGACCGATCCGCGAGGGATCGACGTTGAACTCCGAGGCCCGGCTGCGAATCAACGAGACCGCTCGCTGTGCGTCCTGCGCCGGAGCCAACCAGTTCGGTGAACGAGCCGCCGTCGGACAGCGGTACTTCAGCACGAACGCCGTCACGCCAATCGTGTTGAACCACTCGGCGACTTCGGTCCCCTCTTTGTTCCACGCGAGGATGTTGAAGCCTCCGCCGGGACAGATGATGACCGACGTCCCGTTTCGTTTTTCTTTCGCCGGCAGATACACCGACAACGTCGGCTTGCCAATGTTCGTGATCCGAATCGTTGGCGGACTCTCACCGTCTTTCGGAGGCTGAGTCACTTCCGGCCCAATGTCCTGAGTCTCTCCGGGCGGCTTGCCCGGCCAGACATCAATGACCTTTGCGGGTTCCGCCGCGCTCGCAGTACCGATGGCAATCCAGAGTAAAAGCCCCAACTTCATCATCGTTCGTCGCATGTTCGTGATTTCTTTCACAGGGTGGTTAATACCGGTCGACCTTGCTCGGTTCAGTCACCATGAAGAAGCTGATTTTCTGGCTGTTGGTCTTCGTCGGATTGGCTACGGACCAGTATCGTCGATTCGGCCCGTATGCGAGTTTTAGCATCGGACCACTCTTTCTGATGCCGATCATCTTCATCCTTCAATTGATGCTGGCTCGTTGCTTCGGCTTTCACCGTCAAATGCCGACGGACGATACCACCGCTGACCACAATCGCTCAAAGCCAGGTCAGTGATTGAACACGAACTCGGAGCTGTTGAGCAACGTCCACAGCAAGTCTTGCAGTCCTTCGGGACGAGACGGAGCCTCGCGAAGCAACTCGTCGATCGCGGCGAGTTCGTCGGCGTGCGGTTTTCGAGACAGCGTTGCCAAATACAACTCCTCGAGGATTTCTGTTTCAGGCTTGTTTGCCTTCAGCAACGTCGCCAGCCGGCCGCTGTCGCGGATGACTTTCTGATGCAGCGTCGTGCTGTTGACGAGGTGCAGCGCTTGTGAAAGATCGGGGTTGCCGCCGCGAGCGCAATCGCAGGCGTTGTTCCGCAGCGGTCGGCCGAAAGTCATCAGGAAGTTCGAGGGAAACGACGGATCGGCCAGCGCGATCGCTCGTGTGCCGAGCGGCTGGCCATCGAACACTTCGGGGACGTCCGTGACTTGCGAGACGGCATCGAGCAACACTTCGGCGGTCAAGCGGCGTGGAACGCGGTGCGTGCAGAGTTGTCCGTCGGGGTCACGCGTCGGTTGGAGTTCACCGGCCAATTGATACACGCGCGAATTGCAGATCGTCCGCAGCAGGTGCTTCGCGTCGAATTTGTGGTCGCTCAATTCGCGGGCCAGTCGATCGAGCACGGCGGGCATCGCGGCCGGGTTCGTCGCTCGCAAGTCATCGACCGGATCAACCAATCCGCGGCCGAAGAGCGCGGCCCAAGTGCGGTTCGCCAAATTGCGAGCGAAGTATGGGTTGTCCGCGCGAGTCATCCACTCGGCCAACCACACGCGTGGATCGGCAGCCGGGTCTGTCGTCGGCAGCGGTTCGTGAAAGGCCTTCGGAGCGACCGCGATCGCGAGCGGCCGATTGGGATTCGGTTTTGCCGCGACTCGCAGACTGCGCGGACCACCGAATCGTGAGCCGTATGCACCGGAGTCTTTCGATTCCAGCCGTGTGAAGAACGCGGCGAGGCCCCAGTAGTCGTCTTGGCTCCACACTTCCTGCGGGTGGTGATGACAGCGAGTGCATTGCATCCGCACGCCGAGAAATATCTGCGCGGTCGTCTCGGCGAGGTCTTCGACTTTCTCATCGATGAAGAAGTACCCGACCGCTCCGTTTGCGTACAAGTTGCCTTGTGCCGTCAGCAATTCACGAGTCATCACATCGAGGGGCTTGTTGTCCCGCAGCGATTGCCGCAGCCAACCGGTGAAGCTCGCCAAACCTTTGTCACCGAGATAGCGGCGATGCGACCGCAGCAGATCACCCCAACGCATCGCCCAGTAATCGACGTACTCCGGACGCACGAGCAACGTGTCGATCAACTTCGCTCGCTTGTCGGTGGCTTTGTCCGCCGTGAAGGCACGCACTTCGTCCGGAGTCGGCAGCGTGCCGATCAGGTCGAGCATCACGCGCCGCAAAAATTCGTCGTCACTGGCCAGCGGTGCGGGTGAAACGCGCATCCGCTGCCACTCGGCGAGGACCAATTCGTCGAGGAAATTTGCCGGCGGAAACTCGATCACAACCGGTTCCGCCGAGAACGGCACGGCGACGCTGACTGTCGCGACCTGACCGAGATACCGCACCATCACCGCCGTCTTGCCGGCTCGCTGCGCCGTCACTCGGCCAGTGCGATTGATCTCGGCGATGTGACTTTCCCGAGCATCGAACAATGCCCACGCGGTCACGTCGCGCGTCTCACCATCGGCGAACGTCGCCTGCACCGAGATCGTTTGCGACTGATTCGGCATCAGCACCAACTCGCTCGGCTGAGCCGTCAGTTTGATCGCGGTTAGCTCGGCGTTCGACGCACCGGGCATTCCGGCGAGTTGCCAATCGCGGAGGATCGCGAACACTTCGGAATCGCGAGTGATCCGTCGGCCTCCGCCGTGAGGCACCTCGCCCGCAGGCTTCGTCAGCAGCAAGCTGGACTCCGGAGCGGTGGGCACAACACGCCGGCTGCGGCTGGCTTTGCTCAGCACTTCGTGATCGAACTCCGGATCAAAGCCGAGCAATGACAGCCGAAAGCCGCCGCGTCCCTGAAACGATCCGTGACAAGCACCGGCATTGCAGCCTGCTTTGGTCAGCGCGGGAGCGACATCACGCACGAAACTGATCGGCCGAGAATTCGCAGGGGTACTTGCGAGTCGTGCCGAGATCGGATCGGGCGGTTCGGCAGCGTTCACAAACGGCAAGGTCCACAGTAACAGCCAGGCGGTGAAGCCAATTCTTGTTCGCATCGTTGTGATTCCTCGTGGGGCAGGTTTGTAACCAGCCCCGACACCTCAGGGCAGGTTACAAACCTGCCCCACGAGTGACTCGCCGCAACTCGCCGGTCTTCGCTCGGAAGAGATAGACGGCTCGATCCGGGAATTCCGCGACGATTCGTTCCAGCGGCCAATCGCCCGCAGGATAACGTCCCCGCAACACCTCTGACGACAAATCGGGTTCATTGACAACGTAGTCGATGTGCCGATCCGCTGGGTCCGCCTCGATCAATACCAGCGCGGGACGTTGGCGAACTTCGCGACGCAACAGTTCGTCGAACGCTTGATACTTCAACCGCGAGAACGCGATCTGCTCGACACCGGCTTGCAGCTTCGACGGATACCAGAACGGAGCGAAGTCGGTCACGTTGACCACGACGGCCGACACGATGAGCAACGCCCACCACACCGGCATCCGAGGCCGCTCCGCCGCCAGCCACGCACGCGACAACGTGTCGGTGGCCGACGCGAGTAATAAGCACCACAACGGCCCGGTCTCGAAAACGTAGTGCCAGTTGAACATGCCGACGAACCAATACGGCACATGCACCGCGAACAGCGACACGATCGACGCGAAGATCAACCACCAGCGACGGTCTCGGCTTGAGCCCGTCAGAACGAAAACGACCACTGCCGCCAACAACGGTACGAGGCCGACCGTCCATTGCCAGGACGCTAGCAATCGGTGCTTGGTGTTCTCGGCCGCCAACGCAGGAGTCAGGTTGGTCGCCCAGCGGTCGTAATGGTCGAGCACACGCGGTCCGAGTTGCAGCTCGCCGCGCACGACGTTGTTGAAGCCGTAAACATGTCGAGGCGTGTAGATGTCGTTGAAGAGTTGATACGGCGACGTCATCGCGTTGCCAGTGATGGCGTGATTGTGAATCGCCAGCGCGACAAAACCCGCAACGAGAGGCAACGCCATTGCCAAGAAGTGCGGGCCAACGAACCTGAAGCGTGAGCGGAGAGCTTCTGTCGGCGGTGCTGCGCTCGCGCTTCGAGTTGCTTTGACGTACAGCGTCGCCACAAACACGACGCCGAATGGCAGGCCGAATCCTGCGGCGGTCATCGGTCGACAGAGCATCGCCCAGCTCAGGCCGATGCCAGCGAACGCGGCATCGCGAATCACGCCGCGACGCAACCATCTCAAGAACGACCACGCGAAGAAGAACAAACCCAGCAATGTCGGATGATGAGCCAACAGCAGATTGCCGAACAACGCCATGCCCGGCGACAGCGCGGTCAACAGGCCGGCGATAAATCCGGTGCCGTTGTTTGACAACTCGCGACCGATGCCAAACACCAGCACCGCCGTCAGGGCTCCCGCGAGCAAATGACCCAGAATCGGCCAGCCAAACCACAGCCACGGCGCGAGGAACAATCCCGTGCCTGGAAAGTAACGACTTGCAAAGCGACCCTCGTTGACGACGTGCATCTGATCGAACAGCCGCGCCGCCGTTGCATGACTAGGATACGAAAGGTGTCCGCCGAAAAACGTCTTGGCTTGGAAGAGATAGCTGTATTCGTCGTGGTACGCCGGAGGCAGGTCGTTGAATTCGTACTGTTCGCGGTCGCCCACTCGACACAAGTTGACTCGCCCACTGACTTCGAGCGATGTCAGCACAATGATCAGGACAGCGAGGGCCGTCCATTTGGGACGCATCCATCGTTGGCGAATGCTCCAGGGCGAAAAGCGAGGATCGATCATCTTCTCTGCGTTTGAATCTTCGGCCGTCATCCCACCCGGTTGGCGATTCCACCAAACTTTGAGGCTTTGCCAGCGTTGACTCGTCGGTGACCAGAACGGCCGGCGCACGAACCAGAAGTACGGCAGCAACACAATCAATAACAGAGCCAAAGACGTATCGACATTGATGCCGAACGAATCCGGTGTCCCCAGCACCTCTCGCCAGTGAGCGAATTCGGTTGGCAACACGACCGCCAGCACGGTCAACAGCGCCGTCGTCTGAGCGATCACGATGCGGCGGGAAAGCTGTAGCACGGCGGCAGTCTTTCGCAGATCTCGGTGGGAAAGGGGCGGCTTGCGGACGTTTCGGTGGCGGATCA
>CAMAWN010000104.1 GCA_945861865.1 Candidatus Kuenenia stuttgartensis
TGACCCCGGCCTTTGCCTGAACAGTTCGAGGAACGACTTGAAATGGTGATCCGACCCCGCACGAAGCGAAAAATTGCCTTGAGAATGAAGCGTTGCCCGAAGTGCAACTGCTTGGTCAAACGCCGAGTCCGCTGCAAACGCTGCCATTATTTGCTGAAACGCGACTAGCCGATTTGTGTTTTAGTCTCAGGACAAACACTGCGAGGCAGGCGAATCGCCTGCCTCGCAGTGTTTGTGTCGTTGAACGTCGCTCGGATTTTCCGAGTTTGGATGACGCTACTTGGTCTTGAATTCCTCTTCGTCGTCGGCCTTGGCTCCGAAAGAGCTTCGCAGGTCGGTGGCAGCTCCGGCGACTGTTTTCTCGTAGCCAGCGAGTTTCAAAAAGTAGCTCCCCTTGTCCTCAACGATCAGCATGACATTGAGTACTCGCGAGCCAGGGGTTGGCTTGGTTTTTCCGGCCATCGGCGGGCCGTCCGGCTTGAGGTAGGTGCCGGCTGCATCCACGACGATGTACTCGCCCTGAGCGAACTTGCCTTTCGTCACTTTGACTTTGCGGTCCTTCGCCTCGAACTGGTTGATCCAGCGTTTGATGTTGTCATCAACGCCGCCGCCGCCGCCGCCGAACTGCGTGATGACCAATTCGGCTCCGTCCTTGTCACCTTCAGCCGCGTCGATCTTGAACTGGGCGACGCGGAATGAGTTGCTGGGCTTTTCTTGCTTCCAGGCTTTGGGAACGGTCAGCTTGATGTCTTTGACTTCGACGACCTGCGTGGCTTTTTCTTTGTCTTGAGCCACGGCGACACAACACATGAGAAGTGTGGCGGCTGAAACAGTCCACCAGCGAAAACGATTCATCATTCGGACTCCTGTTTGGGGTGGGATGGTAACAGTGGGCTGAGATTCTCAGGCTCGATCCGTGGAATTGCAACGGCGAGGCGACGATGTCATCGTGGGGCAGGATTTCAATCTGTCCAACTCTTGAGGAGCACCGCATGCCAAAGTCCGTCAACAGCCGCGTCGTGTTGATTACGGGAGTGACGAGAGGATTGGGCGAGGCGATGACCGCGAAGTTCGCGAGTCTCGGTCATCGCGTCATCGGCTGCGGACGGCGGGCCGAGGCGATTGAGCTATTGCGTGGCCGATACCAGACACCACATCGGTTCGACGTCGTGGATGTCAGCAGCGATTCCGATGTCGCTCGTTGGGCGAAGAGTGTGCTCGCTGAGTTCGGGCCGCCGGATTTGGTGCTCAACAATGCGGCGGTCATCAATGGCAATGCGGCGTTGTGGGATGTGCCGGTTGAGGAATTCGATGCGGTCATTGACATCAACATCAAAGGAACTGCGAATGTCGTGCGTCATTTTGCGCCCGCGATGATCGAGCGGCGATGCGGCGTGATCGTCAACTTCAGTTCGGGTTGGGGGCGATCACCCTCGAAGGACGTGGCTCCGTACTGTGCGTCGAAATGGGCCATCGAGGGGCTGACTCAGTCGATGGCTCAAGAACTGCCGGACGGAATGGCCGCGATACCGCTCGATCCAGGCATCATCTGTACCGAGATGCTGCGGCGCTGCTTCGGTTCGTCCGCCAGCCGGTATCCCGATCCAATTCAATGGTCAGAGGTCGCGGTGCCGTTCCTTTTACAGCTCTCGGCCAAAGACAACGGCGAACCGCTGAGCGTGCCGATTTAATGCCGGCGGTGATCGTAAAAGGAGACCGGCCACTCCGTGACCGGCAACTTCGAGTCACGGAGTGACTCGTCAAATTTGACGCCCGGAAATCGTCTTTGCTGGCCGGTGAGCGGTTGATATGTTCCCACTCTATTTGCCGGGGGCATCACGGAAGAGTTGAGGACGTCATGATGACGCGGAGCGTTCGTTGGGTTGGCATGTGCGGATTGTTGGTGAGCCTGTCTGGCTGCGGCTGGTTCGGTTCTGAGCGCGCGGACTCTAGTTCGGACGAGATCATTCCGGAATTGGGTGACCGCGAGAAGACCACGAAAGTCCAAGAGGCTGCCAAAACGAAGGTCTCCACAGAGAACCTGGAACTGCGGTTGAAGATTGGCAACCGATTTCCGCTCATCAAGACGGTCGAGCAGCGACTGAGACAACTGTCGCCCAACGATGGTCGGCCGATCGAAAGTTCCTCCAAGTTGTCGATGACGTTGGCGATCACCGTCGAGAACATCAGTCAAGGCGTCAAGACACTCGGAGTCCGTTATCAGCGAGTCTGCTACGATCATGACATCGCGGGTGAGAAGGTCAGCTATGACTCGGCACTGTTCCCCAAAACGGTCCCCGACGCGGCTCAGGTTTATCAGGGGCTGCTCGACAACGGCTTCTCGTTTGATCTCGGAGCCGACAATCGCATCGTCAAGGTGCACGAGTTTGACGAGTTCCTGAAACGCTGCGTGCGACACGCTCCGGCGAGCCAACAGCAGGAGATGCTCACTCGACTGGTGGTGGACCAAGAGGATGAAGGGATCGCGAACTTCGTCGACGACAGCGTTGGCATGTTGCCGTACAACATCGACGACTTAAACGCGAGTGGTGACGTCAAGGTCGGCTCGTCATGGCGCAAAAGTCGTGAGATTACGCGGCCCATCCCAATGACCATCGATACGGCCTATCGGCTAACGGACATCAATGAGCGATATGCCATACTGGAACTCTTCGGTCAAATCGTGCCGGCGCGGATTCAGCGTGTGAGCAACACCACTCAGCATCCGGGTGCGACTGAGAAGATGACGCTTCGCAGCGGACACAGCTTTGGAACTTGCACGATTGACCGCGACTCCGGATTACCCATTCAGTCGCACGTCACGCGAACCATGAAGTTGACTCTGGAACTGCCGACCGGCGTGAAGTTCGATCAGACGAAGGAAATTGTCACCACGATCCGCACCTTCCCAGAGCAAGGTGCTCCATCAACCGCCGCGCAACGGGTGACGCCGCAATCAGCGCCGGCTTTGTCTGTGTCTCGGCCAAATCGTCGCCCATCGGTAACTTTCGAAGCAGGACCGGTCGCGACGTCGGATCAGGTTTCCGTTCCGCTTGACGCACCGACGGGACGAGCACGGACGCTTCGCCAAACGCTCGGCGTGGGTAGCGCGGACGCTCCTGACACTCCCACAGAACGAGAACGCATGCTGCGTCGGGGCGACAAAACCCTTCTGCCGGCGGGTTATCAGGTCGAGAAATAGTTGCATCGAAGTGACTCCGTTGGGCTGCGTTTTTTTCAACAAAGTGCTCCCTGTTTGAAGAATGCGGTCTTATGATCGCCGTGCCTGTCTGGAGCGGAGGAGCCGAAACTTCGCTCGCGTCACCCCCTTCTTTCGACAAAGGAGCAGCAGCATGCCCACGGTCAGCGATCTTCTGCGCGCGAAAGCGGAGCGTCCGATCCTCACCATCGAACAGGGCGAGACCGTCCTGTTGGCCACTCAACGGATGGATGAGCATTCCGTGGGTGCGTTGCTCGTCACTGACAGCGGCCGATTGTGCGGCATCTTTACTGAGCGTGACGTCCTGCGCCGCGTCGTCGCGGTTCAACGAAATCCGGCCGAGACTCACGTCTGCGACGTGATGACCACCAACATGGCGTGTGCCTCGCCGGACACGTCGGTGGACGAAGCTCGCTCGATCTTCAAGACGCATCGCATCCGGCATCTGCCCGTGGTTGGAGCTGACGGCGAGTTGACGGGAGTGGTCTCCATCGGCGATCTGAATGCTCACTTGGCCAACGATCGCGAAGTGACGCTGCACTTCCTCAACGAGTATCTGCACGGCCGAACGTAGCACGAGCGGCTCGCCTGTGATTTCGATGAGCGACGCCGGAATTACGTTCGCCGAAACCGCTGCGTCAGATCTCGCAGACGACTGAATTGTTGGACGAGTTTCGGAACTCCATCAATGCCCATCAACAGCATCAAGACGTAACGGAACACGGCAAAGATGTCGCCGGGCGACGCCGTCAGCGACGAGCACGTCCGCAGCATGGCCAACACCATCACGCCCAACACGAACACTTCCATCGTGCCGAAGTTGAGAGCTTCGCAGTCCGAGAGCTTCACTCGCCACGAAGCCACGGCGGTGTAGTGGCGGCGCACCGACGGTTCTTGGCAGTGGTCGATCACATCGACTTCGTGTTCGAGTTGGTCGTGCAGTTGGCGATTCAACTCGAACGTGCGGCGCGAATAAATGCGGTTCAGCACGACTGCCGGCAACAGCAACCCCAGGCAGATCGGCACGAGCACCCGATCATAAAATGCCAGCATCAACAGCGCGCCGACGACGGAATACAGCGACTTGATGAGTAGCGGCACATGGTACTCGAAGAACTCGACGAACTCGCGCGACAGCGAACTGCGAGCGGCGACGAGCGAGAGACCAACTTCGCGGCCACGTTGTTCGACGACGAGCTTCGTGGCGAGATCCGTGTAGATGCCGGTGTAAACTCGCGTATCGTACATCTGTCGCAGCGAACTGATCAGCAAATGCGTCAGATGCTGAGCAACGAACAGCAACAGCCCGAATGATGACTCGTGCAGCAGGTCGTTGATGGCCAAACCGAGGACCAATGGCTGCGACAGCCGCAACAAGTTTTCGAGGTTGAACAGGAAATAGGTCAGCAGCAGCTTTGCTCGATTGTGGGCGAAGATCGCGTGAAGTGGACTGGCCTTGCCTGGTGGAATCGTGGCTTGCCGCGATTGCGTCAGCGGCGTCAGTCGGATCGGATTCGAGTGGACGGGAACGGTCAGCATGATGGCCTCCCACGGTGCTTTCGGTGGAATCATTTCGGTTGGAGACTGCCGGACGAGAGAGGGCAACGTGCGTCCGGTGGTCTCGGCCGTGAGTTGGTTCGGTGTGTTGGTTGATTGCTCGGTCAGCCAAACGCCACAAGACCCATCTCGGCAGCGTCGAGGCAGAACTCGATGAGGTCGCTCCGAGAGGTGGACCGATCGAGACGCTTCCAATCCGTCAGCGTGAATGGACCGTGGGAGGCCAAGGTCTCAACGAAATCCTTGCCACTGTCCTCGAACGCCGACGTACGAATCTGTTGTCCGTTGGCGAAGAACAGCACGTCGGCCGGAGCCGTGGCTTCCTCGTCGAGCAACACGTGAGTCTGAAACGTTGCCCACGTCCGAATCGGATTGAGGTGCATTCGCAAGTCCGGATTCGTGTGCAGATCAGCCGTCAATCGAGCCGTCAGGCTGCGGAGTTCTTGGAAGCGGACGTGCCCCAAGCGATTCTGGCGGGCGACGTTCTCGACTTCGTGACGAGCCAGTTGGCAAGAGATGTGATCTTGCTGCTCCGGCGACGTGACCTGAGTCAGCTTGAGCCAGCACAGAAACCGATCGCCGTCCGAGCAGCCCGTGTCGTAAGCCGCCAGTGGCACTTCGTGAATGTACTCAGAGACGAGATCGTCCAATTTGTCGAAGGCCGTTTTCAGTAATTCGACTTGATCGAGCACCTTCTCAATCCGCTTGTCGAGGTTGCCGTCCGTGAACAGCCTCACATGCGCGACCGTCATGTCATCGGCCAGAAACGGCCGCACGTCCTCGGCATATCCCAAGGCCATCGTTTGTGCGCACCGCTGAATTTGGTCGCGGTAGTCAATCATGTTCGGGGCGAGCGTGATCATGGCAGTCTCGTTCCAGCGTCCTGACGCTCCAGGGAGAAGTGTGGTTGCCCGTTTGCGCAGGACACCGTCACCGGCCTTCCCAACAATCGATGACAACATCCAACAGACTTCCACACTCCGCCCCGGAGAACCAGGAGGCACATCTCAAATTTCAAATTCGTGCTAGCGCGGGCAACAGACTTCTTCGGCGATGGCTCGCACTTGGCGGATCTCGCGTCGCCAGCCGCGTTCGTCGGGGTAGTTTTGATCGCGTTCCAGAAACACGGCGTCAATCTTTCGGCGGCCCTGGTCGAGCGTGTGGCGATACAAACTCCAGACCGGTTCCGGGATTGGTTCCGAGTGACTGTCGATGTACATGCCCGCATGCTTGTCGAAGAATCCGCCGGCCAGATGCAGTTGGACTCGATCGGCGGCCGGCATAACTTCGGCGATGAAGTCATAGGGGTCGAAGCCAAAGTTGACCGCGTTGGCGTAGACGTTGGTCACGTCGAGCAGCCAACCGCAGCCGGTGTTCTTCAACACTCGCCACAAAAAGTCCGCTTCGGTCATCGTGCCCTCAAACCGGAATAGATAGGCGATGTTCTCGATGTAGAACCGCCGGTCGCGCCGAGCAAAAAACGTCTGCACGAAGTCGATGTTCCGGCAAGTCGCGTCGAGTGCAGCCGGTGTGAATGGCGGCGGAGCGAAGTGACCCATCTCGATGCCGTTGTGGGCGTCGCGAGTGAAACCCAAGTGATCGCTGATCGAATCGGCATCGTTCTCTTCGGCGATGGCTAGCAGCGTGTCGAGATAGTTGTGGCCTGGAGCATCCGGGCTGGCAACCGACAGCTTCAATGCGTGAATTCCGACGTGCTCGAATTCTTGCTCGCCGAGGTAGCGGTCGATGCGCAGCGGATCATCGGCTCGTTCAAACGTGATCTCGACCGCGTTGATGGCCGGGTCGTTCAGGATGTAGCGATTCTGTTCGCGGAGGGCATAACCGATCCCCGGCACAGAAAATCGTGACGAGGTGGTCGAATGAACGGCATCGAGCGTGGTGAGGGACATGGCGGATTCCTTCCAAACGTCTGCATCCAAGAATCAAACGGCAAGCGACCAGCGAAACTGGCTGATGCGGTGTTGGTGAGCGATTGCGAATTCTCACGCATCCAAGGCTGGACGACCTTCGCTCGCCGGATCGTCCAGCAGTTACCGTCCACCGCGACAGCAACGACAGCAGCGACAGCAACGATGACGTTCGGCTGACTTCTTGAGGGAGTCGTCCGTTCGCAACGCAGTCAGTTCGCGAACCGCTTTCTTGGTTTTCGACAGGGTCGTCATGGCTTGGATCCTCCTTCTGAGCCTCAGAGTTCCCGAAACGAGCCAACACTAGCGATTGCTTCAGCGGGACCATCCCGCCTGACTGGTTGACTCACGTCCGGTTGGAGCCCAATGGACCGCAGTCGGAGTGCCAATTGACGGGAATCTTGTTCGGCCGCGCAGCAGGTTGGAGCAAGCCACAAATCGTCGAGCTTTTCGGCATTTCGAAGTCGAGGACGAATCCGCCGTCCTTTCAATGGCCGTCGTCAAGATGGCCACAACCGTGGTCCGGCTGATGGCGAAGCCCGCCGCATGCGCGTTCGCCGGAGCGCGGTTTTGGTCGCCGCATGAGGTTGGGTAAACCGATCAGCCAACGGCGGCGCTGCTGCGCAACATTCTGGGCGGCGAGTGGCGGCATGTGCGGTGGTTGCTCGGCGGCAGCTGCGCATCGCGAGCTGGATGTTTTGTTGGCCGACGTCCTCGCGAGGCTGCCGGACAACCATCGGGACGTGCTGATCTTCCGGCATCTCGAAAACTTGCCTCACGAAGAGATCGCCACGCGGATGAACCGCTCGCCCGGAGCCGACCGCATGTTGTGGGTCCGAGCGTTGGCGGTACTGCGCGACGCGTGCGGGAAAGAACTCGTGGAACCGAGCGGCGGTGCTCGATAGACTCGCCCGGCCGAAAGCGGTGAGCCGAAAGCCGATTGGCATTCGGCCGGGAAGTTCTATCTCCTACCAGACGCCGTCGCTGGATGCTCGCCGATGCTGACTCGACTTCGCACGCTCATCGCACACTGTGCCACGCTAGCCTGGATCATGGCCGGTGCGGTCATCGCTGACGAACCGGCGGCGACGAAATCGAAATCACTCGACTTCCGCCGCGATGTGTTTCCGATCTTGTCGGGACGTTGCTGGGAATGTCATCTCGGAGGCGATGCGTCGTCCGGTATTCGTCTGGATGTTCGCGACGAGTGGCTCGGCGAGACGACCGGCCGGCCGCTGGTCGTCATCGGCAAGAGCGGAAAAAGCCGAGTCATCGAAGTGCTCGAAGCTCGCGATCCGAAGATCGTCATGCCGGCCGAAGGCGAGCGGCTCAAGCCGGCCGAGATCGCGACCCTGCGAAAGTGGATCGACAACGGTTTGATCTGGGACGACGTGTTGCTGCCGCCGCCGAAAGTGAAATCAGATCATTGGGCGTTTCAGCCGATTCGCCGTCCGAATGTGGGGCTGGTTTTCAACCTGCCTGTGCCGGCCGGACAGGTTGAAAACCTGGCTCACGATCCCATCGACGTCTTCGTCGCTGTGAAGCATCGCGAGCTTGGCGTGACTCCGGCTGGCGAAGCTGACCGCCGCACGCTGATTCGCCGCCTGTCGCTCGATCTGCTCGGTCTGCCGCCGAACCGTGACGACGTCGAAGAGTTCGTTGCCGACACGCGGTCCGATGCCTACGAGCAACTTGTCGATCGACTGCTCGCATCTCCGGCCCACGGAGAACGCTGGGCGCGGCATTGGCTCGATGTCGCACGCTGGGCCGAGTCGGAAGGCTACGAGAGCAATCATTCTCGCCCATTTGCATGGCGGTATCGCGACTACGTCATCAAGGCGTTCAACAGCGACAAGCCGTTCGACGAATTCCTCCGGCAGCAGATCGCCGGTGATGAGTTGCCGCCGTACTCGGACGAGAACTTGATCGCGACCGGATTCCTCGCGGCGGCTCGCATCAGCAGCAACGAAGAGGACAAATGGCGGCAACGCAACGACGTGCTCGTGGATATCACCAACGCGACCGCGAATGCGTTTCTCGGCCTGACGATGCAGTGTGCTCAGTGTCACAACCACAAGACCGATCCGATCACGACGCGCGACTACTACCGCCTGCAAGCGTACTTCGTCACCGGCCAGCCGATTGATGTCGCCCTGCGCGATCCGGCGCTACGCCGCGACTTCGAGTCTCGTCGGCCTCCCGAATACGAACCGTCACTCGCGTTGCGCGAATCGCTGCTGGAGTCGGCTCGGCGGCGGTTTCACGACGAAGTGCGACGCTCGCTGAAGACGGAAGAACTCGCGGCCTACGACACGCCGGCCGAGCAACGCGAGGTCGAACAAGAACGGCTTGCCCGGTTGGTGGACCTCAAGTTTCAAGCCTCGGTGAATGTGCTCGACCGTTACATCCCGGAATCGGATCGCAAGCTGTACGACGAGATCAAACGCAAGCTCACCGAGATCGAAAAGACGTCGCCACGCATCCCGCAGACGTTCGCGTTCTACTCACCCGCGACCAGCCCGCATCGGCTGGATGTGCTACCGAGCATCGGCTTCTACCCATTGCCGTTTGATCGTGCGGCGCTGCCGCTCGAACGGGGTGGGATCAAGATTCGCGGTGACGTTCACAACATTGGCCCAGCCGTGACCGCCGGAGTGCCGGCCGTCGTGGGGCAAGTTGTCAACCTGCCCGGCTCTCTTTCGTCAATCACCAAAACTCACGGGCAGGTTGAAAATCTGCCCCTCGGTCGCACGACGCTCGCCAACTGGCTGACCGATCCGCGTCATCCGCTGACCGCTCGCGTGTGGGTCAATCGAATTTGGCAATGGCATTTCGGAGCCGGCCTCGTGGCAACGTCCGATGACTTCGGGGTGCGCGGCACAAAGCCGTCGCATCCGGAGTTGCTCGATTGGCTCGCCAGCGAATTGATCGACTCTGGCTGGAGCACGAAACACATTCAACGGCTGATCGTGACGTCGCGAACGTATCGGATGAAGAGTGGCGAGCAAGCTGAAAATTCAAACTCGCCACTCGCCACGAACAACTCGCCACTTTCTTCATTTCCCCGCCGCCGCGTCGAAGCCGAAGTTCTGCGCGACGTGCAACTCGCCGTCGCAGGATTGCTCGAACGCCACATCGGCGGGCCGAGTGTTGGGGGATTGGGCGAGTCCCTCGAAGCTCGCGAGAAATCGAACCGCCGCAACCTGTACCTGTTCCAAAAGCGAGGCAATCCGCCGTCGATGCAAGGCTTGTTCGACGGCCCGAACGAGGCGAGTGAAAGCTGCCCGCAACGGCATGTCTCGACGACACCGCTGCACGCTTTGTTTCTGCTCAACAACAAATTCGCGCTGCGCTGCGCGGTCGTGCTGGCCCAGCGAATCGAACCGCTCGCGGGGCCCGACCGCGAGCGGCAAATCGACCTGCTGTTCCGCGAAGTCCTCAGCCGCCCCACCACCGAATCCGAACGGCTCGTGCTGCACAAATTTCTCGACGAAGAAACCGCGAAACGCTCCGGCGGCTCAACGACGCCGAACGCCCCGACGCCGCTTCAGATGTTGTGCCATGTGATGATGAGCCTGAGTGAACTATCGTCATTGGAGTGAGGAGACCAAGCGTGATCTCTCGACGTGAGATTCTGAAACGCTCGCCGCTTGGCTTTGGTGCGATCGCACTCGCAGAGTTGTTTCGTCGAGACGGCCTGTTTGCGGCTGAATGGTCAGTAGCGGCTGCGTCGCAGCAACCACATTCTCACGCGACCGCTCGCTCCGTCATCTTCGTCTTTCAAGGGGGCGGGCCGAGTCAGGTGGATACGTTTGATCCGAAGCCGCTCTTACAGGAGTTGCACGGGAAGGACGTGCCGGAGTCGATCGGAAAAGCCATTCCGAAGATCGCGCGATCGCCGCTCAACAATTTGCTGGGCAGTCCGTGGAAGTTTCGGCAGTACGGCGAGAGTGGGATTCCGGTGTCGGAGTTGCATCCGGAGTTGGGGCGGTGTGTCGATGATTTGTGCGTGATTCGGAGTTGCCAGCATGACTCGCCAATCCATGCTCCGGCGGAATTCATCGCGACGACTGGCACGCAGGTCGGCGATCGGCCGAGCCTCGGCGCGTGGCTGACCTACGGGCTGGGGAGCGAGAACTCGGACCTGCCGGGCTTCGTCGTGTTCAAGACGGGCGAGACGATTCGGCCACCAGCGATCGGGACCGGCTTCCTGCCGGCTCGGTTTCAGGGAGTGCTGGTCGATTCGGAAAAGGGGATTCCAAATCTTGGGCTGCCGTCTGGATTCACTCGCGCGGATCGCGAATCGCAGTTGCGATTGTTGGAGACGTTGAATCGGGAACATTTAGGGAAGGGGCGAGGGAAACGACAAAATCTCAAATCGCAAATCGCAAATCTCGACGCATTCGATTCCGAACTGGAAGCCCGCATCAAGTCCTATGAGTTGGCGTATCGGATGCAGGTTTCGGCTCCGGCGATCTTTGACCTCTCGCAAGAAACCGCCGAGACACGATCGCTGTACGGCCTCGATCAGAAAGAAACCGCCGAGTACGGCCGCATCTGTTTGCTGACTCGGCGATTGGTCGAGCGAGGCGTGCGGTTCATTCAGATTCGTTCCGGCGGCTGGGACTCTCATAGTGACCTCGAAGCGGAACACGGCAAGAAGTGCCACGCGATCGACAATCCGCTCGCCGCGCTGTTGATTGACCTCAAGCGACGCGGGTTGCTCGACGAAACGCTGGTCATCTGCGGCGGCGAGTTCGGTCGCACTCCGGCCAGCCAACGCGGCTCATCGAAGCCCGGACGAGATCATTCGCCCTCCGGCTACACGACATGGCTGGCTGGCGGCGGAGTTCGTGGCGGTCAGATCATCGGGGCAACTGACGAGGTCGGTTATTCGGCCGTCGAACGTCCAATTCATCCGAATGACCTGCACGCGACGATTTTGCAGGCACTTGGACTCGACCAACACGAACTGGTTTACGAACATCACAACCGTCGCGAGATCGTGACAGTCAATGGTGGTAAAGTGGTGCAGGAAGTGTTTGGATAATGTCACATCGAGTGGCTGGGAATCCGACCATGATTCAAGAAATCTCTACGATTCGTTCACCCGACGTTGAGAAGCCACTTTCTGAAGTGCCCCGCCACATGTCGCCCTGGATTCGTGCGGCTGGGATGCAATTGTGTCTGACATTCTTCACGTTCCTGATTCTTGATGGCGGTGTTGTCGCATTCGTTTTTATCCGTGCCTCTTTGGCCTATTGGGCTGGCGTACTTTTCATGATCGTTCGACGGCGAGAGTCATTGACGTCGATGGACCAAGTGTATTTGAAATACGGGTTGTGGGTGGCTCTGGCAGTTTCGTTCCCGATCGCGAGCCAACTGACTGACATGGCCGGCCCTGGCGGCTGGATGTTTTTGAGGAAGACTCTCGGTGCCCCTTGAGTCATTAACGAGGATTCTCAATGCTGACTCTTCTCGGTCCTCGTGGCCAAGCCTGTGACGGTGTCTCGCGGCGAGCGATTTTGCGAGCGGGTGGGTTGTCATTGTTTGGCGGATTGCTGACGTCGGCATCGGCAACGGCCGCGAACTCGGTCAAGCACGCGGCGCGGATCAAGTCGGTGATCTTGATCGACCTGTTCGGTGGGCCGAGTCACATCGACATGTTTGATCCGAAGCCGGATGCTCCGCCAGAAGTGCGTGGCGAGTTCGGCTCGATCTCGACCAGCGTGTCCGGCTTGCCGATCTGCGAGCACTTGCCACGCATGGCTCAGTGGATGAAACAGGTCACGCTGATCCGCACCGTTTCGCATCCGTACAACAGCCACAACCCGTATGCGGTGATGACCGGGTTTACAGGGGGCGTCGATAATCAGGATTACTATTGGCGGCCGACGGACTATCCGAGCATGGGTTCGGTGGCGACTTATTTCGGCTGCGGTCAGCCGGGCGTGCCGCCGTACATTGTGTTGCCGGCACTGCCGGGGTATTCGCAATCGCTGCGGCGAGCGGGACCGTACGGCGGCTTCCTCGGTCGCAAATACGATCCGCTTTTCAGCACCTGCGATCCAAAGCTCGACAAGCCGCTCGATTCGGGCAAGGAATTTTACAATGACGACGTCTGGGCCATTGGTGATCCGAAGATGCCTTCACTGGATGACTCGTTGACGGCGGACGCGCTCGATCGACGAAGGTCACTGCTGCAACAGTTCGACGCGAACGCTCGATTGGCGGACGGTTCGCGGGCGACTCGCGAACTCAACGAATGGCAGAAGGCAGCGTTCGACTTGCTGCTGTCGAGCCGCGTCCGCTCAGCATTCGATTTGTCGCTGGAGACCGACGCAACGCGCGATCGCTACGGACGCGACCTGTTCGGTTCCTCGACGCTGATGGCTCGGCGACTGGTCGAACACGGCGTGAGTTACGTCACGATTCACACGGAATCGAAAGCCAACGGACACTGGGACACGCACAACAACAATTTTCGGATGTTGAAAAATCTGCGGCTGCCGTTCATCGACCGTTCGTTGCCGTCGCTGTTTGAGGACTTGCAGGCTCGTGGCCTGTGGGACAGCACGCTGGTCGTGATGTGCGGCGACATGGGCCGCACTCCAAAGGTGAACAAAGCCGCCGGCCGCGATCACTGGCCGCAATGCGGCTTCGCGTTGCTGGCTGGCGGAGCCGTGAAGCTTGGCTGTGTTTACGGAACGAGCGACAAACAGGCCGCCTATCCCATTGACTTCCCGGTCACCCCCGGCGACCTGTGTGCGACGATCTATCACCTGTTGGGCATCTCGCACGAAGCGACCGTCCCCGATCATCTCACGCGGCCGATCCCGATTTCGCATGGTGGACAGCCGGTGTGGGACGTGTTGGCGTAATGCCTCGGCAGATTCCATTCAACCGGAACCACCAAATGCGAGAATCACGCTCTCCCGACTTCTTCGCTGTAATCTGGTTTTGGCTCTGATACAGTGGCCGCCCGGAAATTCTCTGCCGACGTTTCGCATTCTTGTCGGTGTTTTTTGTTCCTGATTTTTTGATGCAGACGGCTTCGCGGCCGTCCCATGAGACTCGTCTAATTATGAGTGTTGCCATCGTTACCTGCCCGAAATGTAAGTCGATGTTGCTCAGCGACACGGCTCAATGTCCCAACTGCCAGCATGTGCTGCACACGGATCAGAAGGTCAACCTGTCCGAGTTGAAGACGCACAGCGAATTTATGGGAAGCAGTTCCAACGAGATTCCCTGCCCTGACTGCGGCGAAATGGTGCGGAAGGAACTGGTGCGTTGTTACCAGTGCGGTGCCTTTCTTCGCAAAGAGATGGCCGAGTCATACCAGCGAATGCGTGAGAATGCTCCTAACGTTGCCGCGCCAGCGTTGCGAGAGGTTTCTCACGCGGCCCGAACCATACCGTCTGTTTCGCAACCGTCGGATACCTCCGATTTGCCGCCGCTGGCCGATGACGATGACTTCGTGCTCGGTCCAGGAGTGACGGCTGTCGCTCCGAGTCAGGCGACCGCATCGGCATCTCCCTTGGACGGCGGTGACGATACGTATTCGATGGATGCTCCCGTATTGAGTGCTGCGGTGCCGCCTGCAGTATCCGCTTCGGCGGAATTGCCTGACGTTCCGATGGATGATGTGCCGCCGGGTGAGAAGAAAGTCTCGGAGGCGTCTCAAGGAACTGCGGTTCCACATTCCGAAGCGACTGCGGGCGATCTGTTGTTGGACATCGCGAAGCAAGAAGAATCAGAATCCGAAAGCCGCCGCAAGCAACGTGGCAAGCGGAAGCCGGGTGAAACGCGGGCGGGCTTCGTTGTTTTCTGTCCGTGGGGACATCAGATCGAAGTCCAAGAGAAGCACCGCGGTCAAATGGGAAAGTGTCCGCGATGCAAATCGGCGTTCATTGTGCCGCAGGCTCGCCCTGATGGAAAACCTGCTGAGTCCGCCGCTGGCGAAGCGCTTGTTGCTCCCGTTGCCAGCGAGCCGACCGGGACACTTGTCGCCGGTAAATTTACTCGGTGGCTGCGAGACGTGCATATTCACTCGCTTGACCCGACGAAGCTGAAACTCAAGCCGGGCAGTTTGGAAAGCGCGTTTGAGACGCAGGATCTGGGGTTCGGACTCGATGGGCTGTTGCAGTTGTCCCTCAGCAAAAAGAGAGGGCTATTCGGAGGAGCGGACAAAAAGAAACCAGAAGTACGTGATGCTGCGGTCGCTCACCTGGCGGCGGGCAAGCCGCTTTCTGAATTGCAAGTCGCCGCGCAGCGATTGTTCGGACCAGACACGATCAAGCAGATTCAAGTGGTGCAGCCGGTGATTTACGCTCACGAATCGATGTTTGCCGGAATTCCGGTCTTCGGTGCCAACCGCATCGCCGTCCGGTTGCCGAAGCCACCCGAAGGCAATGAGTTGCTGTTTGCTTCCTTTTGGTTATCCGAGTTCCGTGAGTTTGCGAAACAAATGGACGAGGTCTTCGGCGTGCAGGGGTTGGGAGAGGACGTCGGCATTCCGATGACCGACAAACTCTCCGAATGCCAATGCCATTACACCGAGCAGAAGTTTCAAGCATTGGATGTTTCCGATTACCAACAAGCCGATCCGAACCTCAAGCTCTCGATCGTGGGCCGTAAGTGTGAAGGCTGTGGCTTGATCGTGAGCGAGGATGGCCGCAAAAAGGAAAAGCTGGGAGGCGCGGACGGAAAGGGTATCGCCAAGGCGAAGTGCCCAAAGTGCCAGAAGAAATTCGGAACTTTCGCGTTCTATGCCGTTGAGACAACTGCTTCGACACCCAGCGCCCAGTAAGTCGTTGAAATGAAGAGGACCTCGGAGAGGAATGAGACGCACCAACCTGCTTGTGTGCGTTTCATGGCGAGGCTGGTGTTGGTGTGTTGTTTGAGGAGTCGCAAGGCGAAGCGTCGGAGCCAAGCGAGGTTCTCGCCGACGTAGCGATCGCGAGTGCGACTCTCGTCCTCACGGAACGTCATGTCGAGAGTCCAATGACACGTGTTCTCGATGCCCCAATGCCCGCGAGCGGCTTTCGCAAACCGCATCACGTGGCGTTTCCGGCGGCTGATCGAGCATGGAATCTCATCCGTTTCGACGCCGATCGTGAGAGCCTTGCAGCCTCTTCCCATCCATCGCCAAGAAGCGAACGTCGTGCGTCTCGCCCTCCGAACGCGGATCGGGATGTTCCTCAAAATGCTCCGCGATCGACTTCCGAATCGACGACTCATTTCGTGATTTCGGGGTTTTTGCGGGTCGCAGATTTTATCCGGAAAAATTGCAAGTTGCCGCATTTTTGGATTGTGCGACCCAGATGGGCTCAATTAACTGTGACCGTGAAGTTACAAGGGAGAGACCAGCATTTTTGATTGAGGTGAGCAGGTTTCAGAGTCCCACGGATGGGTTGCCTCAGAAGGGAGATGTCAACAGGGGTGTTGGCATCTCACGGCAGCGAGTGGGAGAGGAACCATGTCCCAACCTTCTCGAAACTCAAGGGTATTGACAATAAAAGGTGTCGGAGATCACAGCCAGGCAATTTCTTGCCGGCACTGATCCCTGCCACCTTTTTTGTTTCTCGATGCGGCGGCTGTGGCTGACGCACTTCTTCAAACTCAGAAGCGATCTGTAAAGTCTTGGTCGCGTGCAGGGAGTCATTTTCATGCCGTGCTTCAGAGGAATTGACGTGATTTTTATTCGAGGCTGATAGCGGGAAAAAGTCTCCCGGCCCCTTCCTGAATGGCCACTCCGATCGGAGGTGATTGAACAAACAGGCCTTGCGATTCTGCATGCCAAGGAGTCGCGGAATACGCTTTGCGATGCTTCTAAAGATTGTAGGAGTTCCTCTAGATTACCGTGTTTTTTTGATTCCGCAGGTTGTCAGCCCGTTTGCGCGGTCGACGGCCTGTGGACCCTTTGGGATGCGCGAATTAGCAGGTTTTGGCAAAGCAAAGCTCAACGAAAGTCATTTGTGGAAAACCGTAACTAGAACTGGTTTCTTGGTTTTGCTTCCTGCATTTTGCGATTTGGCCTGAGTACTTGCCGCGTTGTGCATTCGGGAATGAATTTCAAACGCCTGTCACAAGAGTCTTCACCAGATGCTGCTCAAGTTTTGGCTCCATCCGTCGGCCCAGAAGCTGGACTACGCTTTCGCGAGAAAGATTCCGTGGCACGCGCATCGCAAGATTCCGATGTCGCAACTGGCCGCTCCCGCGTGGCGCGATTTGGCGAACCGGAGGGCGTCAGCCCCCGGGCTCATTCGCGAGCCGCTCTGCCCGCGGGCTGACGCCGCGTGGCTCGCCACAAACGATTCACTCGTGACCGCGCGCCGGGCGAGTGTGCCGATTTTGAAACCACTTCTCGGTGGTTCAGCCCCGACGTTGAATTCCTGGGGGCTCAACGCGTCCGACGAGCGTTCTGTTCGGACGCACAGCCGGCACCTGCACGACGTGCGAGTGAGTAGCCCGAGTGGTTCGGAACGACATCACTTTGAACAACGCCACTCGCTGGCGCGTCGTGCTGTTCAACAACACGCTGCGCCAAAAAACAACCAGCCCTTGAATCAACCCGGTGATCGCGTGGATTGGTTCCGCGATCGAACTTCTTCAACGCGCCGTTGCTTGGAGCGGTTGCGACACCATTCGCTGGTGGAACCGCTTTGGGTTCCGCCTCGTGTGTGAATGAGCGTCGTTCGTTTTTCACGAACGACGCTCTGCTGTTCATGAATGCTTCACTCCAGACAACAACGCTTCACTCAACCGACTGACCTCTCGACTCACAATTCTTCTCGAAAACCAGTTCATCCACTCTAGTCTAGGACTTCTGAACATGCGTATTTCTGCCTGGCTCAAAAGTTTGGCCAATCGAATTCGAACCACTCGCTTTCGTCGCCCACTGCGTCGTACTGAATGGGTACGACTGCTCCGACGCGTTCAGCCCCGGTCTTGGATCGTCGCCCCGGCCGCCGCAGGTCTAACGTCCGGCGTCGCCAAGTTCGTGGAACGCTTGGAAGACCGCTCGCTGCTCGCGGCGATTTCCTGGACCGGCTCAACCAGCACGACTTGGGCCACTGCCAGTAACTGGACTGTGACTACTGGCAGCGACGGGGACGGCGTTCCTGACGCCGACGATGACGTGACAATTAACAATGTCACAAATGATCCTATGCTAGGGCAAGATCAAGAAATTGGGTCGCTGACCGGCAACGGAGTCATAAGTCTTGGAGTCAGCAATCTCACAATTGGAGCCCTGAACAATAGCACGACGTATTCGGGCACTTTCAGTGCGGCGGGCGGGCTGATCAAAAGTGGTAGCGGTACGTTGACGTTATCGGGAACCAGCAGGTATTTGGGACCGACGTATCTCAATGCAGGTGTGATCAACATCCAAAATGCCAGAGCACTTGGTGGAAATGGCGGCGCGGGAACCTTCATCGCGGATGGCGCGAGACTGGAGTTGGAAACTGGCATCTCGGCGGCTGAGACGATCCTGATGGAAGGGACCGGTATTGGTGGCACCGGAGTGTTGGTCAACGTGAGCGGCAGCAACACACTGACTGGGTTTATCTTTTTGACGAATCACACCACGATCGGCACCACGGCTGGCTCGCTGCAAATTGCTGGAATCATTACCGAAGACGACGAGATAAGAACGTATAATTTGGCAAAGGCCGGAACAGGTACTCTGATTCTCTCGGCGAACAACACGTACCTCGGCACGACGGACGTCAATGCCGGTACTCTTAATCTCCGTTCGAACGATGCCCTTGGCACGACATCGGGTGCCACGACCATCGCCGCTGCAGCGACGCTCGAACTGCAAGGCAACATCACGGTTCCTGAAGCGATCACCTACTCCAACGACACGACCGACAACACGCTTCGCAGTGTGAGTGGCGACAACACACTTTCCGGAATACTCACGCTCAACAACGCCAATACTGGCACGACGATGATCGAGGTTGCTTCCAGTTCAACTCTCACCGTGAGCGGAAAAATCGCGGGCACTGACGGCATCGCGAAAACCGGGAGTGGCACGCTCAAGCTGAACAACACTGGCACGGCCAATGACTATTCCGGCAGCACGACCATCACTGCCGGGACCATCCAATTGCTGGCTACCAATCAGATCCCGGATTCGAGCGCGGTGTCGTTTGCTAATATCGCGGGCGTCGTGCTCGACCTCTTCAACCTCGACGAGACCATCGGCAGTCTTTCCGGCGGTGGCACGACCGGCGGCAACATCACGCTCGGCACCGGCAACTTGACCGTGAATCAAGGAGCCGATGGCACCTTCAACGGAGTCATCAGCGGTGGTTCGGGTGGTGCTGGCCAAAGCGGTCTCACAAAGACGGGCAGCGCCACGCTGACGCTCGGTGGCGCGAACTCCTACTCCGGTGACACGACGATCAGCAACGGTATCTTGAAAGTCGGCGCGGCGGGTGTGATTCCTGATGGTTCAGGCAAAGGCAACGTGAGCGTGGGGGCCAGCGGGACGTTCGCTCTGGCTGGTTTCAGCGAAACGATCAACGGACTGAGCGGCTCCGGGACGGTCGATAACTTGTCGGGAAGCTCGACGCTGACGATCGGCGGCAACGACGTCACCAGCAGTTTCACCGGAGTGATTCAAGACACGTCCGGTACACTGTCGCTGGCCAAAACCGGTAGCGGCACACAGACACTCGGTGGCTCTAGTGCCAGTACCTATGACGGCACCACGTCCGTGAACGCTGGCACGCTCAAAATTACGAAGGCGACGGCGCTGGGCAGCAACACCGGTGCGACGTCGGTCGCCAGCGGAGCGACGCTGCAAGTCGATGGCTCCTTCACGGTCACCGAGAATCTCAGCGCGCTGACCGGCACTCTGGAAAATCTGACCGGCAGCACCGATTGGCAAGGCTCGGTGACACTGGTCAGCGGTAACACCGTGACCACGACGGCCGGCACGCTCACCGTCAGCGGAGCGATCGGCGGCAGCGGCGTCGGCTTGACCAAACAAGGCACGGGCACGCTCGTCCTTTCTGGCACCAACAACTACACCGGCGCGACCGCAGCCAACGCCGGCACGCTCACGGTCAATGGGTCGATCACGTCGAATACAACGGTCAGCAACAGCGGCAGCGTGCTCAACGGCAGTGGCACAATCACGGGAACGGCCACGGTCAGTACCGGAACGGCCCTCACCGGAACGCTCCACATCACCGGAAATACCTCGGTCAGCGGCACGTTGTCGCCCGGCAATAGCCCCGGCATCATCATCATCGACGGCGACCTGAGCCTCAACTCCGGCTCGACTCTGACCATCGAAATCAACTCTCCCTACACCACAGCCGGCACCGATTTCGATCAGGTCCAAGTCGGCGGAAACGTAGTCATCAATGCTGCGGCGAGCCTCTCCCTTTCCGGCGGAGCCACCGCTCCGGCGACGGACAAGCTGATCTCGATCATCAACGTGACCGGCTCTGGCACCGTCACCGGCTCGTTCGCCGGCAAAGCCCAAAGCTCCGGCATCACCGTCACCAATTTTATCGGCGTGATCAACTACGCCGGCGGCACCAGCAACGACGTCGCCTTGGAAACTCTGGGCACGTTCAGCATCACCGGCGGCTCAGCGTCCGAAGGAGCCGGAACCATCCCCTTCACCGTCACCCGCACTGGCGGCACCAACGCCACCGGAGCCGTCATCAACGTCTCCTACCAAACCACCGCCGGCACCGCCACCGCCGGCAGCGACTTTACAGCCGTCGCGCTGACACAACTCACCTTCTCCGGCAACGGCTCTCGCACTCAGAATCCCTCAGTCACCATCCTGGATGACCTGCGTCTGGAGGGTGATCAAGCTTTCTCGGTTGATCTCTCCGCGAATACGTCTGGTTCCTTCATCAGCACCTCCTCCGCGACGGGAACAATCGAGGACAACGAGACGGGGGTGATCAACTTCGAGGCGGACAAGAGCACTCTGGAGAGCGCGAACGCGACGTTGAAGGCCACGCTGACGATCAGCACGGTGGGTGCGTCGGGCGACGTGGGTCTGGACACGGCGTTGACGGTGCTGGTGT